>JAEZDV010000207.1 GCA_023417985.1 Actinomycetes bacterium
CAATCCGGTCGCGCAACTGCTCGACCGTCGCCATCGCGGTCGGCGGGCCCCCGCACTGGCGGCGGAGATCCCCGTGAATGACACCGTGTGGCTTGCCGGTCCGGTGGTGGACCACGGCCACGAGTGAATTGAGCTCGCGCCGCAGCTGAGCCAGGGAATCGGCGGTCGCCACCCGCTCCGCCACCTGCGGCGGCGGTTCGGGCGCGGGCGCGGCTTTCGGCTTCTCGAGTTGCTGCTCCTGGCGTTGGCGCAGCAGCGCCCGCATCTGGTCTGCGTCTAGCAGTCCGGGCAGACCGAGATAGTCGGCTTCCTCGTCACTCCCGGAGAACGTCGCCGTGCCGAACGAGGAACCGTCGTAGATCACCTGGTCGAGTTCGGCGTCCGCACCCAGCGACTGGAACGCCTTCTCGTCCTCACCCGGCTCGTCCTTCCGGCGGTTCGCGTCGGCGAGCAGTTCGTCGTCGAACCCCTCCTTGACGCGGTGCGGCTTGCCGAGAATGTGGTCGCGTTGCGCCTCGAGCTGGCTCGCGAGATCGAGGAGGACCGGAACCGACGGGAGGAAGACACTCGCAGTCTCGCCCTTGCGCCGTGCACGCACGAACCGGCCGATGGCCTGCGCGAAGTACAGCGGCGTGGACGCGCTCGTCGCATACACCCCCACTGCGAGGCGCGGGACGTCGACGCCTTCGGACACCATGCGCACCGCGACCATCCAGCGCTGAGTGCTCGCGCTGAACTCCGAGATCCGCTTCGACGCCGTGGGATCGTCGGACAGAACCACGGCCGGCGCTTCCCCGGTGAGCGCCTCCAGTGTCCGCGCGTAGGCACGGGCCACCGTCTGATCGGTCGCGATCACCAGCCCGCCCGCGTCGGGCATACCACCGGCACGTAGTTGTTCGAGCCGGGTGTTCGCTGCCCGCAGGACAGCGGGGATCCAGTCACCGTCCGGGTCGAGGGCGGTACGCCAGGCTCTCGCGGTCTGTTCGGCGCTCAGCGGCTCACCGAGGCGGGCGGTGAACTCCTCCCCTGCGTTGGTGCGCCATCGGGCCTCTCCCGAGTAGGCGAGGAACACCACCGGCCGCACCACGCCGTCCGAGAGGGCGTCGGCGTAGCCGTAGGAGTGGTCGGCCTTGGACTGCATCAGTCCGTCGCCGTTCGGCTCGTACGTGACGAACGGGATAGCGCTGTCGTCGCTGCGGAAGGGCGTACCCGTCAGCGCGAGACGCCGGGTCGCGTCGCCGAACGCCTCCCGGATGCCTTCGCCCCAGCTCTTGGCGTCACCACCGTGGTGGATCTCGTCGAGGATCACCAGGGTCCGGCGCGCCTCGGTGCGCACCCGATGCTTGAACGGGTGCGACGCCACCTGTGCGTATGTCACGACCACGCCCTGGTAGTCGCTCGAGGTTTGCCCGGTCGAATTCGAGAAGTTGGAGTCGAGGGCGATGCCGACGCGCGCGGCGCCCGCCGCCCACTGGTGCTTGAGGTGCTCGGTCGGCGCGACCACCGTGATCTGGTCGACGGTCCGGTCGCGAAGCAGTTCGGATGCCACGCGTAGCGCGAAGGTCGTCTTACCCGCACCCGGGGTCGCAACCGCGAGGAAGTCACGGGGCTTGGTCGCCAGGTACTTCGTCAGGGCGCGACGCTGCCAGGCGCGAAGCTGTCCCCCGGGGGCGGAGGTCGTAGCTTGTCCGACGGTTTCGGTGCTCACCGGTTTCTCGTGCTCCTTGTCCGCATAGCTCTGATCGACCTCCGCCCGTGCCACGACTTTCAGCCTCGACCGGACGTCGACCGTCCTGAAGCCTAACGTCTCCGCGTACCGATCCCGGCCACGAACCGCGCGCCGAAGATCACCCCGGAACGGATCGTGGCAGACTTTCCCTGCACCTAACCCGCCCGGCAACACGCACAACACGGTGTCGTCGGGAATGCTGGAAGCAGATGAACGACACAGCCCGATCCGCCTCTTCGAACTCCCGCGGCCGCGTACGGCACGCGGTACGCCGGAGTGGGCAGGTCGTCTGGCACACCATGGAGATGGCGTGGTCGCATTCCATCTTCAGCAAGGCCGCCACCGCGGCTTTCTGGCAGACCCTGTCGTTGCCGCCGCTGCTGCTCGGACTGCTCGGCAGCCTCGGTTACGTAGGCGGATGGTTCGGACCGGACACCGTCGACATCATCACGTCCAAGATCGTCACGTTCACCCGAACAGCGTTCAGCGACAGCGTCGTGGACCAGATCATCCAGCCCACGGTGGAGGACGTACTCAACCGTGGCCGCGCCGACGTGATGTCGGTCGGATTCCTGCTCTCGTTATGGGCCGGTTCTTCGGCGATCTCGACTTTCGTCGACTCGATCGTAGAAGCCCACCATCAGCAGAACCACCGCAACCCGATCTGGCAGCGCATCTTCGGGTTGCTGCTCTACGTGATGTTCCTCATCCTCGCGGTGTTCACACTGCCGTTGGTCGCTCTCGGGCCGACGATGATCGGCCGGTTGCTGCCCGATTCCTGGTACAACCTCGGGTCGACGATCGTCGACACGTTCTACTACCCCGGGGTGGGGCTTCTGCTGCTGGTCGGCCTCACCACGCTGTACAAGGTGGCGTTGCCGAAGTCGCTGCCCTGGCACCGGTTGCTCGGGGGTGCGCTGGTCGCGGGAGCGTTCTTCATCGCGGCGAGTATCGGGCTCCGCTGGTACCTGACGATCATCACGTCGACCGGATACACCTACGGCGCGCTGGCGGCGCCCATCGCGTTCCTGCTCTTCACGTTCTTCCTGGGCTTCGCCGTCGTGCTGGGCGCAGAGTTCAACGCGACCATCCAGGAGTTCTGGCCGGCCAGGGCGACGAGGATGGAGCAATGGAAGGAGTGGCTCTCTGCGCAAGCCGACCAAGAGCCGTCGCCCGAACTCGGTGCGGTCACCAACTTGACGCGGCGGATCACCGCGGCGAGCCCGATCCGGATCTCCGACCTGCTGCGACCGGGAGATCAGGAGCCGGAGGCCTGCCCGATCGACAGCCACAGCCCGCCGGACGCCCGGGACGTCGATGCCCCGATCACTTGCCTGAACGAGCGCACGGAGCCCGACCGGGAGTGCCACGACCGGGAGTGCTCGGACGGCGCGGCACCCCCTCCCTCACAAACGCCCGGACATGCAGAAGAAGCCGGGGGAGAGCACTCTCCCCCGGCCGACGATGCCGATCTGCTGCCTCTGGATCCGGCTGCCGGGACCGTGCCCGACGCTCACTCGCCCTTGCGCAGGCCTTCGTAGACCTTCTTGCACTCGGGGCACACCGGCGAACCGGGCTTCGGCGATCGAGTGACCGGGAATACCTCACCGCACAGCGCGACGACGTGAGTCCCCATAACCGCGCTTTCCGCGATCTTGTCCTTCTTCACGTAGTGGAAGAACTTGGGAGTATCGTCTTCGGTCGTCTCGTCGGTGGTGGTATCCGGCCGTTCCTTGGTATCCGTGCTCACGCATCCATGATGCCGCACGCAGACCGGAGATGCGCGTGTGCATAAGAGGAGCGGGCGTGGGAAGGTGGAGATTATGGCAAGAACTTCAGGTTTCGGCGGATCTCCCGACAGCGGGTCGCCCGAAAACCCGGTTCTGATCACGGAGGCGTCGACGTCTCTCGAGGACCAGCACCGAGCGCGGGTCCGTAAGTACCTCACGCTGATGTCGTTCCGTATCCCCGCGCTCATCCTGGCGGCCATCGCATACGGCGTCTTCCAGAATCCGTGGATCTCGATGGCGATCATCGGGCTGTCGATCCCCCTTCCGTGGATCGCCGTCCTCGTCGCCAACGACCGGCCACCGCGCCGGAAGGATGAGCCGAGCCGCTGGGATGGCCGCTTCGACGCGAACCCGGCTATCGAGTCGCGCGACCACCGGGTCATCGACGGCTAGGCCACGACGCCCTGCGAGAATGCACGGGTGGACCGCGACCTGCTTCTGTCGATCTGCCCTTCGCTGCGCACGGCGCTGCGCCGATGCCGCTACGACCTCGAGTCCGTGCGGGAACTGCTCGGCCCCGAAGCGCACGCCGCGTACGGGCGCGGTGAACCGGTGCCGGCGCGACGCGCGGCCCGCGGCGCCGGTGATCTCGGGTTGCTCGTTCGCCTGTTCCTGCTCCAGGACACGTGCCCGGAAGAAGACGTAGCGCGTGCGCTCGCACCGGTGGCGCCGGATACTGCGATCCGGGCGGGACTCCTCGAACGCGACGGTGACGGAGTCCGCGCGGCACTCGATCTGCGTCCGCTCGACGCGGGAACCGGCAACCGGTGGTTGCTCTCGGACCTCGACGGCTCCATCCGGCCCACCGTCACCCGCCCCGATCATGTCCTCGGGGTCGGGCAGGCGTCGCTGTCCCTGCTGCACGCGACCCCGACCGATCGTGTGGGATCGGTGCTCGACCTGGGCACGGGATGCGGTGTCCAGGCGATCCGCGCGACCGACTACGCGGAGACCGTGACAGCCACCGACATCACATCGCGGTGCCTGACCCTCACCGCTGCGGGTGCGCTGCTCAACGAGGTCGACCTGGAACTGCTCGAAGGCTCCTGGTTCGACCCGGTGGCGGGCCGCACGTTCGATCGCATCGTGGCGAATCCGCCGTTCGTGGTCAGCACCGGCGGTGTCGAACACAGCTACCGCGACTCCGGACTCGATCTCGACGGCGCCAGCAGACTGATGATCTCGGAGGCCGCTCGCTACCTGAACCCCGGCGGCACCGCCGCGATGCTCGCGTCGTGGGTGCACGTCGACGGTGAGGATTGGCGCGCTCGCGTCGCCTCCTGGCTGCCGGCACACGGGGTCGACGCGTGGATCGTGCAGCGCGACGTCGCCGATCCCGCGCTCTACGTGGGTACCTGGCTGCGCGACGGTGACGCCGACGAGCGTGACCCCGAGGGTGCAGCGACCGCGGAACGCTGGCTCGACCATTTCGAACGCAACCACGTCGACGGAGTCGGGTTCGGTTTCGTCTACCTCCGGAGGACGGAAAGCCCCTCCGACGTGCTCGCCGAAGACCTCCGGCACGCCTTCACCGATGCCCTCGGAGACGAGGCGATCGACTACTTCCGCCGCGTGGAATGGCTCAGGAACCACGATGTGCTCGGGTCGCGCTTCGTGTTGCGGCCCGACACCGCCCTCGAACGGGTGTATCTCCCGGGCGAGGACGGCTGGCAGGAGACCGTCACCCGGGTGCACCGCGGTGGCGGCCCGGCCTGGCAGCACGAGGTCGACGATCTCGCGGCGGCGTTGCTCGGCGGCATGCGCCCGGACGGGTTGCCGTTGGAGGATCTGGTCTCGTTGCTCGCCGCTGCGCACGGCGAGGACGAAGAGGAGTTGGCGACACACGCCGTGACCCTCGTGCAGGGCATGGTCCGGCACGGTCTCGTCGAACCGGCCTGATCCGTCCCCGCAGTGCCGTCCTGGCGGCACAGTGCCGATCTCTCAGCAACTTCTCAGGACCGGCGGCCGATTTCCGCAGGTCAGTGCGGTGGTACTCACACTCCTCAGGGAACTATCGCGGGGCTTCCGGGCGTTGAGCCTGTAAGACACCACCGATGAGGAGGCACGTCATGGCACGCCCTGCAACTACCGCTCGCGTCGATTCGGACATCGACAGCCAGAGCCCCGCCGCTGATCTTGTCCGCGTCTACCTGAACGGCATCGGCAAGACAGCACTGCTGACGGCAGCCGACGAGGTGGAACTGGCCAAGCGGATCGAGGCCGGCCTGTATGCCAAGCACGTGCTCGAGACCAAGAAGCGTCTCACCGCTGCGAAGAAGCGCGATCTGTCGATCGTCGTGCGTGAAGGCCAGGCAGCCCGAAGTCATCTTCTCGAGGCCAACCTTCGCCTCGTTGTCTCGCTGGCGAAGCGGTACACCGGGCGTGGAATGCCCCTGCTGGATCTGATTCAGGAAGGCAACCTCGGCCTGATCCGCGCCATGGAGAAGTTCGACTACGCCAAGGGCTTCAAGTTCTCGACCTACGCGACCTGGTGGATCCGCCAGGCCATCACCCGCGGCATGGCCGATCAGAGCCGCACCATTCGTCTCCCCGTCCACCTCGTCGAGCAGGTCAACAAGCTCGCCCGGATCAAGCGCGAACTACACCAGCAGCTCGGCCGGGAGGCCACTGACGAAGAACTCGCGGCGGAATCGGGTATCGCGGTGGAGAAGATCGCCGATCTGCTCGACCACAGCCGCGATCCGGTGAGCCTGGATATGCCGGTGGGTAACGACGAAGAAGCACCCCTGGGCGATTTCATCGAGGACTCCGAGGCCACCTCGGCCGAGAGTGCCGTGATCGCCGGCCTGTTGCATCACGACGTGCGCAGCGTGCTCAATACGCTCGACGAACGCGAACAGCAGGTG
>JAEZDV010000212.1 GCA_023417985.1 Actinomycetes bacterium
GCCAGACTCCGGTCGGCCTGGTCGTGGCCCTCCCGGAGGAACAGTGCCGAATCGGTGTCGGTGGCGAGTGCAGCGCAGGTCATCGGCTTGGGACCGGCGTGGATCTGGCGGATGTGGATGGCGGCGAGCATGTGGTGTTCCTCCTCGTGATCGGCTGCCGTCATCGTGCGCGGGACCTGCGGAGGAGGGCGAGCAAAAGTCCGATAAAGGGGGTTATCGAATTGCGTAATGTTCGTGTCCGATCACACCGATAGATTCTTGGAACGAACTCGGCGGAGTGCCGCCGCAACTACTGGAAGGGGCCTGCAACGTGACCGACGAACCGGCCCTCCTCCTCACCAAGAGCGATATCGCATCGCTCGCGGGAGTAAAGCGACCGGTGGTCTCCGTGTGGCGTAGCCGCTACGTCGGCACCGACCGGCCTTTTCCGGAACCTGTCCGCATCGACGCGCAACAGGAGAAGTTTGCTGCCGACGAGGTGGTCGGCTGGCTTCGAGAGCGAAAGCTCGGCAACAGTGACACCCTCGCCGAAGACGTGGCGATCCACGCGGCGCTCGACCATCCAACCGGTGCCGGCCCTGACGCAGCGCTCGCGGGCCTCACGGCGCTGCTGTGCCTCAAATCGCAGCTCGGAATCCCGCTGACCGATCTCGACCACGACGACATTCTCGACGAGGCCGACGACGTCGATCCCGACGACGCATATCTGTATCGCGAACTCGAGGCACTCGGCGGGCATCTCGTCACCTATGCCCGGCACGCCGACCGCATGGCCGACGCTGCGTACACCACCGAGCGGGCCTTCGAAGCCTTGATGGCACAGCGTTTTCGGATTCCGATGCGGGAGTTGGCTGCTTCGACGCTCGCCGGCGGTGCCATCGAGTTGTGCACCCGGGTGGCGACGGCGCTGGTGTGCGACGACCGCGCGTTCTTCGTCGACCCGTCGGTCGACGGTAGCGATCTGTTCGTCGCCCTGCGGAAGGAACTGTCGGAAGACACCGAGCCCATCGCGATCACCGGACGAGCCGACACCCCGTCTGCGCGACTCGCGCGTCGTCGTCTCGCGGTGCATCGGTGGCGACGCCACCCGGCACCCGTCGAAGGATTCGACGCAGATTTCTCGATCGATCGGCCCGCACTGTTCCTGACCCAATACCCGTCGCCGTCTACGCTCGGGGCCTCCCCGGCTGAGGTGCTCACCGAGATCGACAACATCACCGTGCAGATGAGCGGCGAGCATTACGCCGTGGTGATCGCGCCGGCAGCGGTCCTCGTCGACCCGGTGCCCGACCGCCACACGATGTCTATCCGGTCGGGAATTGTGCAGTCCGGCCGCCTGTGCGCGGCGATCCGGCTTCCGGAGGGCCTGCTGGTGACGAAGCCGGGAACGTCGATGGCCTTGTGGGTGCTGGGCGCGGCCGACGTGCGCATCGCACCCACGGACCGCTGGACGGTGCTCGCCGACATCAGCCATCGGGCTCTCGACAACGCTGCGATCGACGGCGTCGTGTCCGATGTCGTCGCATCGATGGGCACCGCGGATTCGGTTCGTGCGCACGCATTTCACTTCGGAGCGGTCCACCGGACCGCGGATCTGCTGGCCGACACCGCCCGAGGGCTCGTCGCAACCAGATCCGCGCGACCTGCCGGACGCGGAGCCGACGTCGCAAGCCGGGTGACGTCGCTGGTCGACGATGCGAACCGCCACGCACAGAGTCTCAGGGGTGATCTTCGTGTGGCGGTCGCTCACCGCCGGTCGGAAGCGCCCTCCCTGCCCACCGCGGGCGAACTCGTCTCGCAGCGGAAGCTCACGCTGATTCCAGGTAATCGGGTCGACCCGGACGATATCGAAACCGGCGGACAGGTGCGGGTGATCGGACCCGCAGAATTGCTGGGGGAGACAGTGATCGGCGACCGAGGGATCGACCGGATGGTGCATGCCGAGAGCTACTCGGGCAGCCGCTGTACGAAGCCGGGCGACATCGTTTTCTGCACGTCGCCGCGGTTCGGGATCGTCGTCGACAACGACGGCGGTTCCCTCGTACTCGCACCGTGCCGGGTGCTGCGGGTTCGCAACGCGGATGCCGACGGTCTCGTTCCCGAAGTGATCGCCCGGCACCTGAAGCAACTCGCGGCGGTGGAGAAGCCATCGGGTGCGATTCGCTCCGGACGGCGATGGAAGGATTGGACCGTCCCGGCGATCGCCCCGGCTCGCGTCGATGCAATCCGCGAAGCCCTGAGGGAACTCGACGCGCGACGCCGCGAAGCCCAGAACCTGCTCGACAGCGTGAACGAACTGACCGACACAATGATCGACGGCGTGACTCGCGGAGTCCTGTCCGTCACAGCGCACAACCCGCACGTCCCAGAGGAAGAGTGAAGATGCCACCGAGAAAGAGGACGACGGACACAGCACCGTCGACCATGAAGGAACTGAAGGACACGCTGTGGAAGGCCGCCGACAAACTGCGCGGTTCCATGGATGCGTCGCAGTACAAGGACGTCATCCTCGGGTTGGTGTTCCTCAAGTACGTGTCGGACGCGTTCGACGAGCGTCGCCGGCAACTCGAAGCCGAGTTGATCGCAGACGGGCTGGATGAGGAAGGTGTCGCGTCGCTTATCGACGACCGCGACGAATACCTCGGTTCCACCGTCTTCTGGGTGCCCGAGGAAGCCCGGTGGGAGTACCTTGCCCAGAACGCGAAGGGCATCCAGGAATCAGCCGGGGTCGAAGGCCGGACCATCGGCCAGCTGATCGACGCCGCGATGCGCGGGTTGATGGACGAAAACCCGACCCTCGCCGGTACGTTGCCGACGATGTTCAACAAGGACAATATCGATCAGCGCCGTCTCGGCGAGCTGCTCGATCTGTTCAACGACACCCGGTTCACCGGTGACGGCGCACGCCGAGCTCGGGACCTCCTGGGGGAGGTGTACGAGTACTTCCTGGAGAAGTTCGCCCGCGCAGAGGGTAAGCGCGGTGGCGAGTTCTACACGCCCGCAGGTGTTGTGCGCGTGCTGGTGGAGATGCTCGAGCCGTACAACGGACGCGTGTACGACCCGTGCTGTGGGTCGGGCGGCATGTTCGTCCAGGCAGAGAAGTTCATCGAACACCACGGTGGCAACGCGACGGATATTGCTGTCTACGGCCAGGAACACAACGAGCGCACGTGGCGGATGGCGAAGATGAACCTCGCGATCCACGGCATCAACGCCCAACTCGGTGACCGTTGGGAAGATACGTTCTCCCAAGACAAGCACCCGGACCTCCTGGCCGACTTCGTGATGGCCAACCCGCCGTTCAACATCAAGGATTGGACGCGCCGGGAGGACGACAAGCGCTGGAAGTACGGTGTTCCGCCGGTAGGTAACGCCAATTATGCGTGGATTCAGCACATTATCTCGAAGCTTGCCGAAAAGGGCAGTGCCGGTGTGGTGATGGCGAACGGAACGATGTCGTCGAACTCCGGTGGTGAGGGCGACATCCGCGCGCGGTTGGTCGAAGCCGACTTGGTGTCGTGCATGGTGGCACTGCCGACCCAGTTGTTCCGCAGCACCGGTATTCCGGTGTGCACGTGGTTCTTCGCGAAAGACAAGTCGGCGGGCGTGAAGGGCTCGATCGACCGTCGCGGGCAGGTGCTCTTCATCGACGCCCGCAACCTCGGCTACATGGTCGATCGTGCGGAGCGGGCGTTGTCGGACGACGACATCGCGAAGATCGCCGGCACGTTCCATGCATGGCGGGGAACGGAATCCGCGAAGGGCGCCGAGTACGCGGACGAGGCAGGGTTCTGCTATTCGGCGACGCTCGCCGAGATCAAGGAAGCCGACTACGCCCTGACCCCGGGCCGCTACGT
>JAEZDV010000231.1 GCA_023417985.1 Actinomycetes bacterium
CCCAAATGACTCCGTACTGACAGTTCGCAAAAATCCGTTTAAGGTCAAGATGGTAGAGATTCCCGACGAAACATTCCTGAAAACCCTTCGCAGCAAATTGTTGTGGGGCGAGGACAAACGCAACTGATTCTTTATACTACACCCTACTTTATTGCGTTGTAAAGGAGGCTTTGCCGAAACCCCAAATATTATCGGGTCAAAATGCTGATTGGCAGCCATAATTATTATATTTGCACGCTGTAAAAAAATGAAGTACCAAATTGCGATAGTTGCTTTCCTGCTGGGATTTTTACGCATGGATGCACAGATAAATGAACTGGGAGTTTTTTTGGGCGGAAGTAATTTTATCGGCGACGTTGGCCGTACCGATTATGTCCACCCGAACGAGTTTGCCTTTGGCGTCCTCTACAAATGGAACCGGAGTACGCGCCACAGCTACCGCATCTCCTATACACAATCTAAGCTGACCGCCCGCGACATCGACTCGGACGTACCTGGCCGCAACATGCGCAATTACGATTTCGAGAATACCGTGCGCGAGCTTTCATTGGCGTTGGAATTCAACTTCTTTGATTTTGACCTTCACGATCTGGATCCGCAGTTTACGCCCTATGTCTGGACTGGAATTTCCTACTTTATGTACGATGAACTCTACCATCTGGACACCGGATATGAAAAGGATTACACCTCGTCGACCTTTGCGATTCCGATGGCGGTTGGCGTAAAGCGAAGCATTACTCCGAGTCTCGTTCTAGGATTGGAATTCGGCGCGCGCTACACTTTTACCGACAATCTGGACGGAAGCAATCCCGAAAATAAAAATCTGGCCCCGCTTCGATTTGGAAACATCAACAGCAAAGATTGGTATGCCTTTACAGGTTTTACCCTGACTTATACATTTACTGAGAAACCCTGCTTTTGCGCTGACTAACATGGCATTGACCGATACTCTTGACCTTACCCGACTCCCGAAACACCTGGCCATCATCATGGACGGCAACGGGCGCTGGGCAAAAAAACAGGGAATGATGCGCGTCTTTGGCCATGAAAACGGGACCAAGGCCGTGCGGACGACGGTTGAGACTTGCGCCCGCCTGGGAATTGAAAATCTTACTCTTTACGCCTTCTCAACCGAGAACTGGAACCGACCTAAGCTTGAGGTGGATACCCTGATGAAACTTTTGATGAGCTCGCTCAAAAAAGAAATCGGCACGCTTCAGGAAAACAATATTCGGCTTGCCTCAATCGGGTCTTTGGAAATGCTTCCGGACAGTGCCCGGAAAAGCCTGTTGGAGGTAATAGAAAAAACAAAAAACAACTCTCGGATGACGCTTACCCTGGCTTTAAGTTACGGGTCGCGGGACGAGATTTTGCACGCGGTACGGGCGATTGCGACTAAAGTTAAAAATAACCTAATTGTACCGGGCAATATAGACGAATCAACAATTAATAATCATCTTTACACGCATAATTTACCCGACGTGGACCTGCTGATACGCACCAGTGGCGAGCATCGGATAAGCAATTTTCTGCTGTGGCAAATCGCGTATGCGGAGCTGTATTTTACAGATGTGCTTTGGCCGGATTTCGGCGAAAAGGAACTGTATGCAGCACTTGCCGATTACCAGAAGCGGGAAAGAAGATTTGGAAAGACCAGTGAACAAATTAAATAATATTTTTGTGTTGAAGACATTCGCAAAAATGTTCCTCATAGCCTTGCTGTTGGGGAATGTTTTTTTAACTGCCGCTCAAGACCGCGTCCCGTTCAATCAAGGTTCGCGCTATATCCTGGCTGACGTTGACGTCACGGGTAAAATCACCTTCAACAAGCAGACTGTGATCACGTTTGCCGGACTCGAAAGAGGCCAGTGGATCACGGTTCCCGGAGAGGAAATCAGCAACGCCATCAAAAAGCTGGGCCGACTCGGGCTTTTTAGCGACATCGATTTTTACGTGAACCGCGTTCAGGGCGACAGCATCTGGCTGGAACTGAGCATCCACGAACTTCCCAAACTCAGCGAGGTTAAGATTACCGGCGTTAAAAAGAACAAGGTCGAACAACTCATCAAAGACACCGACCTGAAAAAGGGCAAAGTGGTCAACGAAAACCTGATCACCAACACGCGCTATTATCTGGAGAACAAATACCGCAAAGACGGATTCTACAACACCAAAGTCAACATTAATACTATCCCTGATACTACCGAGGGCAACAATGTGAAAATGGTGGTTGCGATCGACAAAGGTGACAAAGTCAAAGTGCGTAAGATCGATTTCATCGGAAATGAGAAATTTACCGATACGAAGTTGCGCAAGGCCATGAAAAACACCAAGCAGAAGAATCCGCTTCGCCTGTTCAAAAAGTCCAAATTCATCCGCGACAATTACAAACAGGATCTAGTATCGGTCATAGACAAATACAAAGAAAAAGGTTATCGCGATGCCCGTATAATTTCTGATACTGTAATCTATAATCCTAAAAAAAATACTGTTGCCATAAACATCACTGTTGAAGAAGGCAGGAAATATTACTTTGGCGATATTAAATACATTGGAAATACTGTATATACAAACCAACAGCTTAACCAGGAAC
>JAEZDV010000266.1 GCA_023417985.1 Actinomycetes bacterium
CACAGACGGAAGAATGTGATGACCAGCAAAATTTGACCATCCACCAAAAAGCGGATGATCGCACCAAAAATATTGGCACTGACATTCATCGGCACACTGTTGAGTTCTCAAAGAACACGCACACACCTTCGCGTCTCGGACTATGTCCGTTCCGCTCCGGGGCAACCGTTCCAACCTATCACCTTCGATCCAGGGAGTGCAACTTCGTGCGCTTCTTGGTCTTCGGTTTGCTGTTCGAAGTGATCTACCCGAACACCACAGAACTCCGTACCTTCCGGTCCGGGTCGGTGTCCGTGTCGCTCGAACGACGACAAAGTTACGCTGGCGCTAACGGGCCGTCAAATCCGCTGGTCAACGGCCCGAAAGCGGCCTGCGTCGTGCGGAGTCAGCCTCGATCGACTCGTACGCCGGCAAAGTTCCGCTTACCGCGGCGCACGACCAGCCATTTGCCGTGCAGCAGCTCTCCATCGCCCGGTGTCCACTCTTCCGACGACACCCGAACGTTGTTGACCGAGGCGCCGCCCTCCTTCACCGTGCGACGCGCAGCTCCCTTGCTCTCACACAGCCCGGTCGCGACGAGCAGATCCACGATCGTGTCGGGCTCACCCGGACGCAAATCCACCACCGAGGCTTCGGTCAACGCGGCGGCGAGCGTCGGCTCATCGAGCTCGGCCAGTTCGCCACGCCCGAAGAGAGCCCGGCTCGCCAGCTCCACGGCCGCGGTGTTCGCCGGCCCGTGGACGAGGGTGGTCATCTCGGCGGCGAGTCGCTTCTGCGCCTCGCGCGCATGCGGTCGCTCGGCCGTTGCGGTCTCGAGCTCGGCCAGTTCTTCACGATCGAGGAAGGTGAACCAGCGCAGGTACTTCATGACGTCGGCGTCCGCCGCGTTCACGAAGTACTGGTACCAGGCGTACGGGCTGGTCATCTCGGGGTCGAGCCAGAGGCTTCCGCCACCGGTCGACTTGCCGAACTTCTTGCCGTCGGACGACGTCACCAGCGGGACCGTCAGCGCGTGGACCGACGCGCCGTCGGTCCGGCGATTGAGCTCGACACCCGCGATGATGTTGCCCCACTGATCGGAGCCGCCGACCTGGAGTGCGCATCCGTAGTCGCGGCGAAGCTGCACGAAATCGTTCGCCTGCAGCAGCATGTAGCTGAACTCGGTGTAGGAGATTCCGTCACCTTCGAGCCGGCGCTTGACGGTGTCACGGGCGAGCATCACGTTCACCGAGAAGTGCTTGCCGATGTCACGCAGGAAGTCGACAGCGGTCAACTGCCCCGTCCAATCCAGGTTGTTCGCGACCACGGCACCGGTCGGCGAGTCGTCGAAGTCGACGAAGCGTTCGAGCTGCCCCCGGATCCGCTGTGCCCAGTCGGCGACGGTGTCGGCGGAGTTCATGGTCCGCTCCCCCACGTCCCGGGGATCGCCGATCATGCCGGTCGCGCCACCCGCGAGGACGATCGGGCGGTGCCCGGCCCGCTGGAAGCGTTTGAGTGCGAGAAGCGGGACCAGGTGACCGGCGTGCAAGCTCGGTCCGGTCGGATCGAAGCCTGCATACAGGGTGATCGGACCTGCGTCGAGATCGCGTCGGAGTGCATCGAGATCGGTCGATTGGGCAATGAGCCCGCGCCAGGTCAGTTCGTCGAGAATGTGCTCAGTCACCGCTCGATCATCCCATCCGTGCTCGGAGCCCCGGCGCGCGTGGGCTCCGTCGATACGCCGAGACCCCGGGTGAGCCGGGGATCCACAGACGCCACGGCCGGTCGGCGGCGACACTGATCCCGACGCGCGGCCCGGATGCAACGGCGACCTTGCTGTCTTGTTCCGGAAGTTCCACGCGGAGCCGCGAGCGCTCGGAGAACACGTCGACGCCGTTGTCGGAGATATCCAATCCCAGTGCCGCGGCGAGGTTTCCGGGTCCACGTGCGAGCTTGTCGTCCGGCATTCCCGGCGTCCGCCGCGCTCTGGCGCACTGCTCGCCCTCCACGACCTCGCCTCCCCGCAGCAATACTGCCGCGGCGACGCCCTCGGGTGCGACCGAGATGTTCGCGCACAGATGCAGGCCGTAGCTGCGGTAGACGTACAGGTGACCCGCGGGTCCGAACATCACGGCGTTGCGCGCGTTCGGCCCCCGATACGAGTGCGCAGAAGGATCCGGCCACGGACCGTCCTCCGGGCCGCCGTACGCCTCGACCTCGGTCAGCCGGACCGCGACTTCACCGGCGCGGACCACCGCGCCCAGCAGGGCGCGGGCAGCCTCGACCGGGTCGAGGGACGTGAGGTGCTGCGCGCTCATTCCGGCCGGTCGGTCAGTCCTGTGTCCAGCCGGGAACGCCGCGCGCGGTGTATTCCTCGTGCTGCGCGTCGTCGACAGAGACGGCCTCGTCGATCAGGAGGACCGGGATGCCGTTCTCGATCGGATATGCGCGGCGCAGCCGGGGGTTGTAGAGAACGGTGTCGTCGACGAGAAGTAGCGGCCCCTTGTCCTCGGGACAGGCAAGAATGTTCAACAGCGTGGGATCGACGGCCACAGGGGTCCTTCCGACTTCGTGCACAACGGAACCGGTTCAGCCTACCGCGCGGCGGAGGCTGTCCCGGTCGTGCCCGCTGTCCAGCGTGCGGCGATCGCCTTCGTGAATCTCCGGTAGGTGCCGGTCTCCCGGTCCGCATACCAGGAGCGGACGGTCGGATTCGGCATGCCTCGTTCCCGCAGCACGTCCGCGGCAGGACGGTACGACGGTCCGAGCGGAATGGACGGGACGATATGGACCAGATCGGGCCGCTCGGCATCGGGAACGGCGTCGAGCGCCGCAGTGATCTCGGCGGCAGTCGGCGCCTTCTTTCCGCGCAGCGTACATGCAGCAACCGCGATGTCGTTGTCTCCCAGTGTGATTCCGTACGAGACCGCGAGGTCGATCCGGGGAATCATCCCGAGCACGTCGATGACCGGCTGGGTGTACACCGGGCCGTGCGCCGTGACGACGACACTTCGTTTGTTGTCGAGGAGCCAGTAATCACCTTCCGCGTCGCGGCGGAAGAGGTTCTCCGTCGGGACCCACACGTCGCCCGGCTCGAACACTCCGCGCATGACGTTGCCCAGAGATTCAACGGCTACACCCGGCTTCCCCAGGAGGAGTCCGACCTCGTAGTCCGCGCACGGGCGCACGAACCCGCGTTCGTCCTCGATGAGACGCCCGGCGAGGGGGTCGTACGCAGCGAGACGCACGGCGGCGCTGCCCGGAAGCGGGCGTCCCTTGGATCCCACTTTCGATCCGGACACGTTGGCGAGGATCACATCGCCTTCGGCTGACGCGTAGAACTCCACCACCCGCGCGGGAGCGAACCGTTCGAGGGTGCGCCACCACAACCCGGGAGGCATACCCGAGCCGATGAACAACCGGACGGGGTGGCTTGCGTCGATGTGCAGGGACGGGCTGTCGAGCACCTCACGCATCATCGACCACGTGTAGGTCACCACGGTGACGCCGTACCGATGGATCTCGTCACCGAACTTCGCCGGGTTCAGTCCGTTCGACAGCGCGATCCGCGACCCGCCGGCCAGCGCGCCGCCGAAACTGACGAGCAGGCCGGACGAATGGTGCAGCGGAGCGAGGCAGAACATGGTGTCGCCTCGTCCCAGGGACGCTGCCGTCGCGGTGCCGAATGCCGACAGCGCCCAGCGGTAGTTGGTAATCCGCTTGATCTCGAGCGTCGGCCCACTGCCCACGAAGAGGATGAACGCCAGTTCGCGTGCGAGGCCTGGGTCGGGGACGTACCAGCCCGGCAACTCGACATCGGAGATGTCGCTGCGTTCGAGGTCGACGACGTCGGCGCCGGGATCGACGTCGAGATCGCGGACATCGCCGCCTCCGAGCACGAGGACGGGCAGACCGGTCGCGACGGCGAGGTCGAGATTCTCGGGGTCGGCGACGATCTTCTCCACACCTCCGAGTCGCGCGGCGGCCGCGGCGTCCGGGCCGGGGGGGATCAGCACCGAGACCGCTCCGAGCCGGGAGATCGCGGCCACCGCTGCCATGGCGCTCGGCCGGACGTTCATGAGCACCCCGACATGCATGGCGGGCCGGACGCCGTTGTCGACCAGACCGAGGACGATGTTGTCGATGCGGCGGTTGACCGCTTCGTAGGTGTAGACCCGGTCTTCGAAGATGAAGCACTCGCGCTGGGGTGCTCGGCGCCCCTGTTCCGCGAGGAGGCTGCCGACCGAGACGCGGGTGCGGGGCTGAATCTGGCCGAGGCGCGCGAGTCGCGGAAGCGCTCGCGCGGCTTCGCCGGACAGGTCGCGAGCACCGCGCACCGCGCCGGTCGCGACCTCGGCGATCCCCCTGCCGATATCGGCGCCGACGTCGGCAAACGTGGCGACGGTGTGCGCCACGCGGCTACTGATGGAGACGCCGGTGTCGCCTTCGACGTTCGGGTCGGGTGCGGTCATCGGAGTGACCCCGACGGGCCTGTCCCCTGCTCCTTCCCGCCACTGCACCCATTCACTCGTGGCAGGCCACGTCTGCTGCGCCGCCACCGATCCGACCACGAGCCCGAAATGGCCTGCGCGTAGCGAGTATTCGTACACCTCGGCGCGCGGCGCCGCCTTGCGGACACCGCGGACGGCGAGCGGCTGGCCGATGTCGTCGACTTCGCCGAGGAACGCGAGGATGGGGCAGGTGATCTCCGCGAGTGTCACGGCCTTGTCGTTGATGACGAAGCCACCGCTGACCATACGGTTGTGGGCGACGAACTGGCGCAGCAGTTCGGCGACGGCGGGTCCGGACCATGCGACCCAGCCCTCGGTGTCGAGGAAGCGGCGCTGCGGTTCCCGGGGCAGGAGAGCCTCGCGGTCGTGGAGCTGGCGGAGGAAGTCGATGCGCGACCGCACCGTCTTCACCGGATCGAGGAACTGGAATCCGGTGCGAGCCATCCAGCCTCTGATCGCGAGACGGTTGAAGACGTGATCGGCGAGGAAGTCGGCCGACAGCGTCGCCACGGTTTCGGGGATGCCGAAGGGTAATGCGGCGAGGGTGTCGACGGGGCTGCCGAAGGTGATGAGACTGGCGATGTTGCGACTGCGGCGATATGCGGCAGCCTGATAGCAGAACATGCCCCCCTGCGAGTACCCACCGAGGTGGACGTCGCGTCCGGTGTAGGTGTGGATCCGGTCGACGATCTCGTCGAGGGCGAGGATGTGGTCGGTGAGGGTGCGGCCCCATCCGCCTTCCTCCTGATCCGGTGATCCGAAGTCCACCACCCACGGATCGAGACCGGCGGCGTGGAGGATGCCCACTGCCCCGTTGTCGCGCGTCACGTCGTAGACGTCGGCGGACATCATCATCGGCGGGACCAGCACCACCGGCGGCCCGGACGCGGCCGTGTCCGAGTCGGGGTAGTAGCGCCGGAGGCGGTACATCCCGGAGCGTTCCACCACCTGGTAGGGCGAGGACGACGAGTCCGGATCGAGCCCCCCGAACCGAATCACTTCGAGACCGTTCTGGGCCGTCGCAATCAGGCGACGCATCGGCCCGGTCACCGCTCTACTGTCCAGTCCCACGATCGTTTCCCTCCACGACGCACATGCCCCCGGTACATGATGGGTGTACCCGCCAGCCTGCCATATTCACGATCCGGTCCCGGGCAATTCGGACGCTGCCCGGGACCGCGGCGAGGAGAGGACGGCGACCGCCGTCGACCCGAACCGGTGTTGTCAGGCGCGTACCCAGGTACGCAGCGCGGCGGCGGTCTCGCGGAGCGTCGCGAGCTGTTCGGCGACACGGACTCCGGCGGTACCACCCCGGGCGTTTCGCGACGCGATGGAACCCTCGACCGTGAGAACCTCGCGCACCTGCGGAGTCAGCGCGGGATCCACGCCGGCGAGTTCGTCGTCGGTGAGATCCTCGAGCCCCACTCCTCGGGCTTCCGCCACGCGGACGCAGGCACCCGCCGCCTCGTGGGCGACGCGGAAAGGCACTCCCTGACGAACCATCCACTCCGCGATGTCGGTCGCGAGGGTGAACCCGGCGGGTGCGAGCTCCGCCATCCGGTCGGTGTGAAACGTCAGCGTCGACACGAGCCCGGCGATGGCCGGCAGCAGAAGCTCGAGCTGCGCGACGGAATCGAAGACCGGTTCCTTGTCTTCCTGGAGGTCCCGGTTGTACGCCAGCGGCTGCGCCTTGAGGGTTGCCAGCAGGCCCGTGAGGTTGCCGATCAGCCGCCCCGCCTTGCCACGGGTCAGTTCCGCGACATCGGGATTCTTCTTCTGCGGCATGATCGACGATCCGGTGGACCACGCGTCGGCAAGAGTGACGTATCCGAATTCCGGTGTGCTCCAGAGGATTATGTCCTCGGCGAGTCGCGACAGGTCGACCGCGATCTGCGCGAGCACGAACGCCGCCTCGGCGGCGAAGTCACGGGCACTCGTCGCGTCGATCGAATTGTCTGCCGCTGCATCGAATCCCAGGTCCGCGGCGATCGCGTCGGGATCGAGGCCGAGGGAGGATCCCGCGAGAGCCCCCGATCCGTACGGCGACACGGCCGTGCGACGGTCGAAGTCGCGCAGCCGATCCACGTCGCGCAGAAGCGGGTGCGCGTGCGCGAGCAGATGATGCGCCAGCAGCACGGGCTGCGCCGCCTGCAGGTGCGTCTTGCCCGGCATCACAGCGTCGGGATGCGCAGCGGCCTGGCCCGCGGTGGCGTCGACCACGTCGAGCACGCCGTCTGCGATGTGCCGCGCGCTCTCGCGCAGCCACATGCGGAACAGCGTGGCGACCTGGTCGTTGCGAGAACGCCCGGCACGCAGGCGCCCGCCCACCTCGGGTCCGACCCGCTCGATGAGACCGCGTTCGAGCGCACCGTGGACGTCCTCGTCGGACTCTTCCGGGACGAAGGCACCCGACGCGACATCGGCGGCGAGACCTTCGAGGCCCTCGAGCATGGTCGCCAGATCGTCGTCACCGAGCAACCCCGCCCGGTGCAGAACCTTGGCGTGCGCTTGGGACGCCCGCACGTCGTAGGGAGCGAGGACCCAGTCGAACTGGGTGGACTTGCTCAATGCCGCCATGGCGGGGGGGGGGGGGGGGGGGGGGCGCGGCCCCCCCCGCCCCGGACGAGTGGGTCGACCTGGACTCCCTCCTCCCGCAGATCAAGCGGGCCGCCCTCCTGATCGACCGGCTCTCCCGCCCCTGAGGGACGCCCCTTCGATGAGGGGGCCCGCCCGGTCGGGGTCGTCCCCGGGTGCGAGCCCGAGGACGGCCGCGGGGCGGGTCAATAGAACCGGGCGTAGTAGTAGGGGTCGTAATCGTAGGAATGGACGGAGACGTCGCAGCCCGCCTTGATCTGGTCGGTGGGGCCGGCGAACGAGTAGACCATGCCGCCCCCCTCGCCGGTCTCGAC
>JAEZDV010000298.1 GCA_023417985.1 Actinomycetes bacterium
TACAGACCCTCGCCGAGGATCACGTCGTCGATCAGGCTCTTGTCGAGGTCCTCCGCGGTGGCCGACACCACGTGGTGTGCGAGTTCGAACGCGGTGGTGTCGCGAAGCGTGCCCTTCATGGCGGTACCGATCGGGGTACGCAGGGCGGAAACGATGACGGCATCAGGCATGAGTGTTCTCCAATTCAGCGAGTAGATTGCGGCGCAAGAGTTTTCCGGTTTCTGTCTTGGGGAGTTCGTCCCGGAACACGATGGTGTCGGGGGTCTTGGACGACCGCAGACGGTCCTTCACCCACTGACGTACTTCGTCGGGGTCGGCAGAGCCGACGAGAACAGCCACGAGTCGCTGCCCCCACTCGGGATCGGAAACGCCGATGACGGCCGCCTCGGTGATCGCAGGGTGGGCTAGCAGCACGTCCTCGATCTCGGCCGGGGCGATGTTCTCGCCGCCCCGGATGATGGTGTCGTCGGACCGGCCCTCCACGTACAGGTAACCGTCGCTGTCGAGGTGCCCGAGATCGCGGGTGGGGAACCAGCCGTCCTCGTCGAGGACGCTCCGGTTGCCGTATTCGCCGGAGATCTGTTCACCGCGTACGAAGATCAGGCCGCTGTGGCCGGCTTCCACCGGCATTCCGTCTTCGGTGCGGATCTCGATTTCGATACCGGGCAGAGGACGACCGACCGAGCCGAGGCGTTCGCGGACCGCGGGATCGTCCGAAGCGAATGCCACCCGATGATCCTCGGGGCCGAGCACCGCGACGGACGATGCGGTCTCGGTGAGCCCGTAGGCATTGACGAATCCGGTGTCCGGGAACACCCGCAGGGCGTGTTCGAGGACGGGACGCGGTGTGCGGGAGCCGCCGTAGGCAAGGCTGGCGAGCGAGGGTGTACCCGCTTCGTCGTCACCGAGTTCGGCGACGATGCGGGCGAGCATCGTCGGGACGAGCATGGCGTGGGTGACGTTCTCGTGACGGACGGTGTCGAGCCACACCTTCGGGTCGAAGGCGGCGAGGTACACCACTCGTCGGCCCGTGTAGAAGTTCGACAGCAGATTGGTCAGGCCCGCGATGTGGTACGGCGGGACGGACACGAGGGATGCGTCGGTCGCGGCGGCGGAAGAGAACTCCATCGTGTTGAGGACGTAGGCCAGCAGATGGCGGTGGCGGAGGATCGCGGGCTTCGGATCGGACGTGGTGCCGCTCGTGTAGATGATGGCCGCGACCTCGTCACCGTCCCAGCGACCTTCCAGGTCGGAGGTGTCGATCTCGTCGAGAGCGTCGTCGGTGAGCGCATCGAGATCGGCTTCCTCGAGGACGAGTGCCCCGGGGTGCCGGTTTATCAGCGCCGTGAGTTGCTGTTCCCCGAGCCGATAGTTGAGGGGAACGAACGGTACACCGGCCAGCGCCGCTCCGAACAGAGCCACGGGATAGCCGAGATGGTTCGCCGCCAAGTACAGCACCGCCGGATGATTCCGGAAGTCGAGGGCAGCGCGGCGCGCCAACGTGTCCAGGCGCGCGGCCGTCAGCGTGCGATCACCGACGGTCGCCACCGCTCGATCGCCGTTGCTTGCGGCCATTTCTAGAATCATGCTTAGGTTCATGAGAACATTATTCTCACAGTTGCAGAGCCGCAGTTGCAAGAAGGGAAATCGAGATGCAGGTAGAAGGTAGCTCCGCGATCGTCGTGGGCGGTACGGGTGGGCTCGGTCAGGCCACGGTCCGCCGTCTCCACGCAGCCGGCGCCAAGGTCGTCATTGCCGACGTGAACGACGAGAAGGGCAAGGAACTCGAAGACGAACTCGGCGTTCGCTACGTCGACACCGACGCGGGTGACGAGGATTCGGTCTCGGCCGCGATCGCGGAAGCCCAGTCGCTGGCACCACTGCGCATCTCGGTCGATTGCCACGGCGGTCCCGCCGGAGGCGGCCGTCTCGTCGGCAAGGACGGCAGCGCGATGCCGCTCGATGCCTTCACGAAGACCATCCAGTCGTACCTGACCTCGACCTTCAACGTCATGCGGCTTGCCGCCGCCGCGATCGCCCAGCAGGATCCGTTCGACGACGAAGGCAGCCGCGGTGTCATCATCAACACCGCGTCGATCGCCGGATACGAGGGTCAGATCGGTCAGCTTCCGTACGCGGCGGCCAAGGGCGGAGTCATCGGCATGACGCTCGTCGCTGCGCGAGACCTGTCTCCGCTGGGTATCCGCGTGAACACGATCGCTCCGGGCACCATCCTCACCCCTGCATACGGCAAGGCCGGCGACCAGCTCGAGGCGTACTGGGGACCCCAGGTGCCGCACCCCAAGCGCATGGGACGCCCGAACGAGTACGCAACCCTCGTCGCATCGATCGTCGAGAACGACTACCTCAACGGTGAAGTCATCCGTCTCGACGGCGCCCTGAGGTTCCCGCCGAAGTGAGCCGGCTCGACGGAAAGGTCGCTTTCGTTGCCGGAGCAAGCCGGGGGATCGGCGCGGCGATCGCCGTGGCCCTCGCCGAGGCGGGCGCCACGGTCGCGGTTGCCGCACGCTCGGAACGAGAAGGCAAGCTCCCGGGCACGATTCACTCGGTCGCCGAGCGGATCAACCGTGCCGGCGGGCATGCGATTCCCGTCCCGTGCGATGTCACCGACGAACAGTCGGTGGACGAGGCGATCACCGCGACGGTCGAGACCTTCGGCGGTCTCGACATCCTGGTCGCCAATGCCGGTGTGCTGTGGATGGGACCCATCGAATCGACACCGGCCAAACGCTGGCAGTTGTGCCTCGACGTCAACCTCACGGGCGTGTTCACCGTGACGAAGGCAGCGATCCCACATCTCCGCGCGCGCGGCGGCGGCTCCATGATCGCAGTGACGACCAACGGCGTCACCATGATCGATCGCGGCGCCAACGCCTACTGGGTGTCGAAGGCGGGGGTCGAGCGCCTCTACACAGGTCTCGCGGCAGACCTGAGGGCGGACAACATCGCAGTCAACTGCCTGGCACCCTCGCGCGTCGTCCTCACCGAGGGATGGACCGCCGGGGGTGGCGGGCGGGCGATTCCACCCGAGATGGTCGAACCACCCGAGACGATGGGCGCCGCCGCAGTTCTGCTCGCGTCGCAGGACGCAACAGGCGTCACGGGCACCATCTCTCAATCCGAAGTGCTCGTGCCGCTGAGACAGTGAGGTACCCGGCAGCGCATATCCGTAGATCGCACGCGGCCTGCGCGACACCCAGATCCGCGACGGAGGTCCCGGTCATCCACAAGATGAC
>JAEZDV010000310.1 GCA_023417985.1 Actinomycetes bacterium
ACGCGCGCGCTGACCAAACGCTACGGCGACCGTGCAGCGGTCGATGCCGTGGACATGACGGTCCGCCGGGGCGAGATCTACGGGTTCCTCGGACCCAACGGCGCAGGTAAGACCACGACCCTTCGCATGATCCTCGGCCTGATCCGGCCGACCTCCGGTTCCGCTCGGGTTTTCGGCCGGGCCGCCGGAACCCGTGAACCGTCCTCACGGACAGGCGCTCTCATCGAGGGTCCCGGCTTCTTTCCGTATCTGTCCGGCCGGGCGAACCTACGCGCCCTCGCGCGTCACCGGGGATGCAGCGACGGGTCGGCCGAGGACGCGCTGAGCCGTGTCGGCCTGGCAGACCGCGGCGGCGACAAGTACAAGTCGTACTCGCTGGGGATGAAACAGCGACTCGGCGTGGCTGCCGCGCTGCTCGGTGATCCCGGCCTTCTCGTTCTCGACGAACCCACGAACGGACTCGACCCGAGCGGCATGGCCGACATGCGGGCGCTCATCCTCGAACTCGCGCATTCCGGGCACACCGTGATCCTCTCGAGTCACCTGCTCGGTGAAGTCCAGGAGATCTGCGACCGCGTCGGTGTCATCGCGAACGGACGCCTGTTGCGTGAATCGGCGGTGTCCCGACTGCTCGGTGATGCAGTCCTGAAGGTCTGCGGTACGCCGGTGGATCGGGTGGTCGAGCTCGCCTCGGATCTAGCCGGTGAGAACGGCTTCCGGATCGACGGTGATGCCGTGCTGCTGGACCTTCCGCCCGACCGCGCGCCCGACGTCGTCCGCACGCTCGTCGCTGCCGATGTCGCGGTGTCCTCGGTCGGACCGGCCGAGCGCACCCTCGAAGAGGTGTTCTTCGAGATGACCGGTAGTTCCGCACATCCGAAAGGAATGTGACATGTCTGCCTCGACGTTCCGGCCGAACCCCGGTGAATTCCCACCCGGCGTTGTGCACACCACGGTTCTGCAGAACACCGTTGCTCACAGCCTTCGCGCCGAACTGTTCCGGCTGCGCTCGTGGCCGGCGATGTGGACGACCGTCGGTACGTGGTTCCTGCTCGCCATGGTGTTCGGATACGTCTTCCCGTATATCTCCTACACGACCGGAAACGCGGGCTTCTCGACCGAGGGGGAGTCGAGTGACGCTCTGCTGAACGGTGTTCTGCCGGCGTCCTTCCCGGACGTGCTCGTGCAGGGCACGCCGTTGTTCGGGGGCGCGCTCGTACTCGTCCTCGGCGCACTCGTCGCCGGGAACGGCTACGGCTGGGGAACCTGGAAAAGCGTGTTCGCGCAGGGTCGCCTCCGCCCCACGATCGGGGCACTGCTCGCCCTCGCGGGAATCGTGGCCGCGATGGTGCTCGTGACCGTGGCGCTGTGCGCACTCGTGTCCGCCGGGATCGCGACGGCCGAGTCGCAACCCGTCACCTGGCCTGCGGCCGACGCGCTCCTGGAGTCCGCGGGTACGGCCTACCTGGTGTTCATGATGTGGGGCACGATCGGCTTCGCGCTCGGCACTTATGCCCGCAGCGCTGCGCTGTCCGTCGGCCTGGGACTGGTGTGGACCCTGGTGGTCGAGAACCTGTTGCGCGGAGTCGGCGCTGCACTGCCGGCCGTGGAGAACGTGACGGCATTCCTGCCGGGGACCGCCGCAGGATCACTCGTCGGCGCGGTCGTCGGAGGTGGGAACGGTACTCCCGGCGTGGTGGAAGTGATTTCCGGTCCGCGTGCCGTCGTCACAGTCGCTGCCTACGTCGTCGCGTCGGTGGTGGCGACCGTGGTTCTGGTGCGGCGCCGCGACGTGATCTGACCGTAATGTTTCTGCCGCGTAACGACATTCGCCTACGTCCGACGTCGTGAAGGTTCGTCGGCTACGGTCGGAAACGATTGCTGCGTGCGGGCTCGCGCACTGTCATGACTGCTGCCGTCCGAAGGGTCGATATCGATGCCGCTCTACGAATACCGGTGCACCGAGTGCGGACCGTTCGACGTGTTCGTCCCGATGAGCGAGGTTCGGCCCGTCGCGGCGTGCCCTGCGTGTGCACGCGCCGCGCCGCGCGCCGTCACCGCACCCCGCCTCGGACACGGGCGCACGGCGGCGATGCGACTTCTGGACTCGACCGCGCGAACGGCGTCCGAGCCTGGGGTGGTGTCGGGCCCGGTACCGGGGCGACCGCGGACTCCGCCGCGTCCGGTCACCACCGATCCGCGGCACCGGATGTTGCCCCGTCCCTGACGCCGTTCCGTACCCGAAACCCTCGGCCGTCGTCGACGGATCTACTCGGCCCGGTCGCACACTCCTGGAGGTTCCCTTGCCCGACGTCATCTTCCCGCTCGACTCCACTCGCAAGTTCACGGAGCAGGAGAAGATCGGCCACAACCGCTGGCATCCCGATATTCCTCCGGTCGCGACGGTCAAGCCGGGAGACTCGTTCCGCGTGCACTGCCGCGAGTGGTTCGACGGGGAGATCCACAACGACGATTCCGCCGACGACATCCGCAATGCTCCGCTGCACATCGTGCATGCGTTGTCCGGGCCGTTCGCGGTGGAGGGTGCAAAACCCGGTGATCTGCTGATCGTCGACATTCTCGACCTCGGCCCGATCCCGCAGGAGGATTCCGGACCGTTGGCCGGCCAGGGATGGGGGTACACCGGCATCTTCGCCAAGCCGAACGGCGGTGGGTTCCTCACCGAGCAGTTCCCCGACGCGTACAAGGCGGTCTGGGATTTCTCGGGTCAGACGGCTACGAGCAGGCACATTCCCCGTGTGTCCTTCACAGGCATCGTGCACCCGGGACTGATGGGTACCGCCCCCTCGCACGACCTGCTCTCGACGTGGAACACCCGTGAAGCCGCGCTGATCGCGACGGATCCGGATCGTGTTCCGCCGCTGGCTCTTCCGCCGGAACCGAACGGCGCGATTCTCGGGAGCCTGAACGGTACGGAGTTCGACCGGGTCGCGGGGGAGGGCGCTCGGACCGCACCGCCGCGCGAGAACGGCGGCAACCAGGACATCAAGAACCTCACCAAGGGCAGCCGCATCTTCTACCCCGTATTCGTCGACGGCGCGAATCTCTCGGTCGGTGACCTGCACTTCTCCCAGGGTGACGGTGAGATCACGTTCTGCGGAGCCATCGAAATGGGCGGGTTCATCGATCTCCGCGTCGACATCGTTCCCGGCGGGATGACGACCTACGGCGTCAGCGAGAACGCGATCTTCATGCCGGGCAACACCGACCCGCAGTTCTCCGAGTGGCTGGCGTTCTCCGGAACATCCGTGACGCTCGACGGTGAACAGCGCTATCTGGACTCGCAACTGGCCTACCAGCGTGCGTGCCTGCACGCGATCGACTACCTCACCAAGTTCGGTTACACCCCGGAGCAGGCGTACCTGCTGCTCGGTGCGGCGCCCATAGAAGGCAGGTTCTCGGGGGTCGTCGACATCCCGAACTCGTGTGCCACCGTCTACATTCCGACCTCGATCTTCGACTTCCCGGTCACCCCGAGCGCCGACGGCCCGATCCGGATCGATCCCGGCGCGGGGGCGCCCCGTTCCCCGGCATGATCGATCGCGTCCTAAGATCCCCGTTCGAAAGTTCTGCTGCCGAAGGGGACAAGAATGAGCACACACGTCGAACAGCGTGAGTTCCAGGCCGAGACGCGCCAACTGCTCGATCTGATGATCCACTCGATCTACTCGAACAAGGACACCTTCCTTCGCGAGTTGATCTCCAATGCCTCCGACGCATTGGACAAGCTTCGTCTCGAGTCCTTCCGTGACAAGGATCTGCAGGTGGACACATCCGACCTGCACATCGAACTCGAGGTCGACAAGGAGACCCGCACCCTCACGGTCCGGGACAACGGCATCGGCATGACGCGCGACGAGGTCGTCGACCTGATCGGTACGCTCGCGCGCTCGGGCACCGGCGAACTGCGGCAGAAGTTGCGTGAAGCAAAGGATGCCGCCGCGTCGCAGGAACTGATCGGCCAGTTCGGCATCGGTTTCTATGCCTCGTTCATGGTGGCCGACAAGGTCACGCTGGTCACCCGCAAGGCGGGCGAGGACTCCGGAACGAGGTGGGAATCGAGCGGAGAATCCACGTACACCATCGAGACCGTCGACGATGCGCCGCAGGGCACGTCCGTCATCCTGCACCTCAAGCCGGAGGACGCCGACGACCACCTCTTCGACTACACCTCGCAGTGGAAGCTCGAGGAGATCGTCAAGAAGTACTCCGACTTCATCGCCTGGCCGATTCGCATGGAGGTCACGCGCACCACGAAGGGCGAGGACGGTAACGACGAGGTCAGCGTCGAGACCAAGACGCTGAACTCCCAGAAGGCGCTGTGGGCGCGGTCCAAGGACGAGGTCTCCGACGAGGAGTACACCGAGTTCTACAAGCACGTCGCGCATGCGTGGGACGAACCCCTCGAGGTCATTCCCCTGCGCGCGGAGGGCACCTTCGAGTACCAGGCGCTGCTGTTCATTCCGACGCACGCGCCGTTCGATCTGTTCTCACGCGAACGGGCGACAGGCATCCAGCTCTACGTCAAGCGCGTCTTCATCATGGACGACTGTGAGGACCTCGTCCCCGAGTACCTGCGGTTCGTCAAGGGTGTGGTCGACGCCCAGGATCTGTCGCTGAACGTCTCGCGCGAGATCCTCCAGCAGGACCGGCAGATCCGCGCCATCCGCCGCCGTCTCACTAAGAAGGTCCTCTCCACGGTCAAGGACATGGCGACGCAGGACACAGACAAGTACCGGACCTTCTGGAAGGAGTTCGGCCGCGTCCTGAAGGAAGGCCTGATCTCCGACACCGACAACCGCGAGACGCTACTCGAGATCGCGTCCTTCGATTCCACGGCGAGCGACGACCGGCAGACCACGCTGGCCGGTTACGTCGAGCGCATGAAGGACGGCCAGGAGGAGATCTACTACATCACCGGTGAGTCCCGGCAGCTGCTCGAGAGCTCTCCGCACATGGAGGCGTTCGCGGCGAAGGGCATCGAGGTGCTGTTGCTTACCGACCCGGTGGACGAGATGTGGGTGACGTCGGTTCCCGAGTACGACGGCAAGCCCTTCCGCTCGGTGGCCAAGGGGGAAGTGGATCTCGGCACCGACGACGAGAAGAAGGCGGCGGAAGCCGAACGTGAGGAGCAGGAGAAGGAGTTCGGCGACCTGCTCACGTGGATGAAGGAGTCGCTCGACGAGCACATCAAGGAGGTGCGGCTCTCGTCGCGCCTGACGACATCGCCGGCCTGCATCGTCGGCGACACCTTCAGCATGTCGCCGGCCCTCGAGCGCATGTACCGCGCCTCCGGCCAGCCGGTGCCGCGGACCAAGCGCATACTCGAGCTCAATCCCGCGCATCCGCTGGTCGCGGGGCTTCGCGCGGCGCACGGGGAACGCAACGACGATCCCGTGCTCGCCGAGACCGCGGAACTGCTCTACGGGATGGCACTCATCGCGGAGGGCGGCGAAGTGGAGGATCCGGCGCGTTTCACCCGGCTCCTCGCCGACCGCCTCGCCCGCACAGTGTGAGTGGCCGGGACCGGAACGGAGGTAAGCGATCCGTTCCGGTCC
>JAEZDV010000066.1 GCA_023417985.1 Actinomycetes bacterium
GCACCATGCCGCTCAGCATGGTGCCCGGCGAGATCGTGTTCACTCGAACACCGTTGGGCGCGAGTTCGAGTGCACAGGCCTTGGACATCGCAACCACTGCGGCCTTCGTGCCGCAGTAGACGGCCATGCCCTCGGTGGGCAGGTACCCGCCGTTCGAGGCCGTATTGACGATGACGCCGGAGCCTTGCTCCACCATGACGCGCCCCGCCGCGCGCGTGCCGTAGAAGATGCCGCCGAAGTTCACGGACACCACGCGTTCGAAGTCGTCGTTTGTCGTGTCGAGCAGCGGGCCGGCGGCATGGACACCCGCGTTGTTGCACATTACGTCGAGTCGTCCGTGCCGAGCGACGGTTCCGCTTACGAGAGCCTCGACCTCCTCCGGGTTGCCGACGTCGGTGCGGACGAACTCGGCGCCGATCGCCTGTGCTGCGGACTCGCCGGCTTCCTGGCTGATGTCCGCCATGACCACACGAGCGCCTTCGGCGACCATCAGTTCGGCGGTCGCCCGGCCGAGACCGGAAGAGGCGCCGGTGATGATGACGATCTTGTCCTGCATACGGTGTGCCATCTCTTGGCCTTTCGAGTGGTCGTGCCGGGGAAGGGCGGTGTGCGTTATGCGGTGTGCGTCCGGGCGCCGCGCTCGGCGTAAACGACTTCGCTGCGCTTCTTCAGCGCGACCGCGGTGTCGTCGAAGGCGCGTTTCACCCATGCGCCGCTGTCGGCCATGATCTGATGCGCTTCCTCGCCGAGGAAAGCGTCCGTGGAGTAGTAGCGGCACCTGGTCTCGTCTATCGGCTCGACGACCTGATCGCGGCGGGCCGCTTGCGCGGAGAGTTCGGTGGGTCGCAGCTCCCAGGACAGCAGACGTTCCGGCACCACGGCACAGACGTATTCGGTGTACGGGAAGGTCTCGGCCGCTCCCGAGTAGTCGGTCAGTGTCATGTTCACCGGCGCACCGAGCTCCAGTGTCGAGTCCGCCACGATGCAGAAGGGGTTCCAGTTCGGATAGTTGTCGAGGTCGGTGAGGACCTCCCAGACGACACTCGCGGGTGCGTTGATCTCCACCTCGACGGAGCGAACGGTGGTCGCGGGATCGTATTCGGGGATGGACAGTTCGGTCATCGTTCCTCCGATGGTTAGCGGATGAGAGTTCCCAGGTCGACCGGAATTTGCGCTCCGGTGATGTGACGAGCTTCGTCGGACAGCAGCCAGGCGACGGTGGCGGCGATGTCCTCGGCGTCGGTCGCCGCGTCCGGCAGGGCGTTCATGAAGATCGGTCCGAGGGTGTCGGCATGTTCGGCGATCAACTGCTGCATCTCGACGGGCTGCATGTCGGTGGTCACCCCGGCGGGGTGAACGGTGTTGACGCGGATGCGCTGTTGACCGAGTTCGTTCGCCAGGGTCTTGCAGAGGCCAACGACCCCGTGCTTGCTGGCCGAGTAGGCGGCGACGAACGGCAACCCGCGCAAGCCCGCCACCGAGCTCGTCATGACGATGGCGCCACCGCGGCCCTGTTCGAGCATGATCGGCACAGCCGCCTTGACGGTGTGGAAGACCCCGGTCAGGTTGATGTCGATGGTCTCCTTCCACTGCTCGAGGGCGTGCTCCCAGGTGGTGGCGGCGGTGCAGACACCGGCGTTGGCGACGACGATGTCGAGGCCGCCGAGTTCCGCAACGCCCTCGGAGAGCGTCTGCCGGAGGGCGCCGAAGTCACGGACGTCGACCTCGCGGGCGACGATGCGCCGGCCGAGCGCTTCGACCTCCTTGACGGTCACGGCCAGGTCGTCCCGGGTGGCGCCGGGATAGGCGGGGTATTCGAGGGGCATGCAGATGTCGACGGCGATGATGTCGGCGCCTTCGCTCGCCAGCCGGACGGCTTCGGCGCGGCCCTGTCCGCGGGCGGCTCCGGTGATGAACGCGATCTTGCCTTCGAAGCGGCGTGTGGTCGTCATGATGCTCCGTTCGGAACGTGAATGGTCGTGGTCGGGATCAGGCGAAGGACGCGTGTCCACTGGTCAAAACCGCACCGCTGAGCCATGAAGTAGCCGCTCTCGACGGCTGTCTCGAAGACCGCGGCACGGCCCTTGTCCCAGACCTCGTCGACCCGCGCCGACATCGAGATCTGGCCGGACCGGGGAAGGAGAGCGGGCACGTCGAGACTTTGCGAACCATGGCGAGCGGTCTTCGTGTCGAACGCTCCGAAAGCGCCCAGTGCATCGGGGGCCACTGGGCCAGGGTCAGGGCGAAAGTAGGCAGGACGCGGAGCCGGTCCTCGAAGACCAGGTTGAGGCCACGCACGCCACCGGGCGGGGTCGACGTCGTTCCGGTCATCGAGGAAGATCCCTTCTCATACTCTCGGCGCGTGTGATGGGACTAACCGGTCACACGCGCGCCGGGGTGAATCGCGGGTAGTCGAGGTAGCCCTCGGCGCCCCCGCCGTAGTAGGTGGTCGGATCCGGTTCCGTCAGCGGCCATCCGTTCCGTAGGCGTGCGACAAGGTCGGGGTTCGCGATGAACGGTTGTCCGAAGGCGGCCAGGTCGATCAGGTTCCGCGCGATCAGTTCCTCGGCGTATTCCGGGGTCATTCCTCCGGCGAGGATGATCGTTCCCTGAAACCGCGCGCGGAAAGCCGTGAGAAAGTCGGTGTCGAGTAGCCGGGAGCCGGCGGGACGCTGGTCGATGAGGTGGACGTAGGCGAGGTCACGGCGCGACAGTTCCGAGGCCAGGTACAGATAAGTCTCTGCTGCCTCCGGGTAGGCGGGCATGTCGAACAGTTCACTGAACGGGGAGAGTCGGATTCCGACCCGGGCGGAGCCGAGTGCCCCGATCACGGCGTCGACCGTTTCGAGCAGGAACCGGGCGCGATCGGCGTAGGAGCCACCGTAGGGGTCGGATCGGATATTGGTCGCTGGGTTGAGGAACTGTTCGAACAGGTATCCGTTGGCGCCGTGCAACTCGACACCGTCGAAGCCGGCCACCTCGGCATTGGTTGCCGCGCTGGCGAAGTCGTCCACTACGCGGCCGACTTCCTCGGTGCTCAGCGGGCGGGGATCACCGACGTCGACGAAGCCGATGTTTCCGTCACCGTCGAACGCGAAGATCTTGCTCTCCGGAGCGGGCACGGCGCCTGCGCTCACGGGTTGTCCGCCCTCCGGTTGGAGGGAGGCATGCGACAACCGGCCGACGTGCCAGAGCTGGGCGAAGATCCGTCCGCCCTCGCTGTGGACGGCGTCGGTGACGGTGCGCCATCCGGTGACCTGCGCGGGCGACCAGATTCCCGGGACGTACACGTAGCCTTGCGCTTCCGGGGAGATCGGTGTGCCTTCGGTGACGATCAGTCCGGCGGTCGCCCGCTGGCGGTAGTACTCCGCCGTCTCTGCGGTCGGGATGGTGTCGGCGCACCGTGCCCGTGTCATGGGCGCCATCACGAGACGATTGCCGAGGACGAGTTCGCCGATCCGATGGGTGTCGAACAACCGAGTCAACGCTGTCTCTTTTCTGCAGGAGGTCTACGACTCTTGTTCAAGGCCGCAGCACGGAGCTCGATCGGGTCGTGGTGCCCGGATATCGAGGCGCGACGGAGCGTTCGCGAAAAATATTGGAGTGGAACAGTTCTCACTCGTACGCCCGTGATGGGGATCACTGTAGCCGTTGGCTGCGGCAGCGTCAATACATCCGACCCGTCGAGCGAACGGTGTCAGAACTCGATCTCGATCGGACCCGAGTCGGGGCGCGCCTGGCATCCGAGGATGTAACCCTCGGCGATATCGGACGGATCGAGGATGTCCGACTTCTCCATCACGACCTTCCCCGAAGCCACTGTGCACGCGCAGGATCCGCACTCACCCGATCGGCAGGAGAACGGAACGTCGACACCGCGGGCCAGCAACACGTCGACGAGGGTGCTGGCACTCGGCCAGTTGAACCGATGCGACTCACCGTCCAGGAGCACGACCGTCTCGAACGCCGAAGCGGGATCGTCGTCGACGAGGGGCCGCGGTCCTTCGAAGGGGTCGCCCGAGATCGAGACGAACACCTCCTGATGGAAGCGCTCAGCGGGAACATCTGCCGCTCTCACCCCTTCGGCCACGCCGTCCATGAACGGGCCGGGGCCGCAGACGAACACCTCGCGCGAGAGGTGGTCCGCCGCCAGCGCCACGAACCGCTCCCGGGGCGGGATGCCGTGTAGGTCGTCGAACCAGTAGTGGATCGTCAGACGATCGTCGAACTTCGCGGCGTAGTCCTCCAGTTCGCTGTGGAATATCACCGAGTTGCGGTCGCGATTGGCGTAGAACAGAACGACCGACCGATCGGACCGGAGCAACGCGGTCTTCAGGATCGAGATGATCGGCGTGATGCCGCTACCTGCTGCGAACAACAGAAAATCGTTCGTGAAATCCGCCGGCGTGAAGCGACCCGACGGCGGCAGGACGGTGAGGGAGTTCCCCGGTTCCACGTTGTCGCACAACCAGTTCGAACCATATCCGCCCGCGGTGCGTTTGACTGTGATCTTCAACTCGTCGTCGATGCCGGGGGCACTCGACAGCGAATACGACCGGGCGACATGTCCGGTGCGGTCGCTCGGTATCCGGACGGTCAAGAACTGGCCGGGCCGGTACGCGAAGGTTTCACGAAAATCCTTCGGTGTGCACAGGACGATCGACTTCGAATCCGGGGTCTCGTCGATGACGTCGATGACGGTCAGTTCGTATCCGACACCGACGGTCTGCAAGGTGCTCACTCTCGGTCGCCTGCGCTCTCCGTCGACTACGTTGTTCTCGTGAATTCGACTGTGTGATCCGGAATTCGGGTTCAGGACAGGGATACGCGCTGCTTCTTCTCGAATCCTGTGTACCCCTCTGCCGCGGCGCGGGTGCACCAGTCGGAATAGCGTTGGAAACCGCCGACGTACATCAGCAGGGTGCGCGGCTTGCCGGGGATGTTCGCACCCGTGTACCAGGAGTCGGTGCGGGAATGCATCGTGCGCGCGGCGGCAGCGTCCACCTCGGCGGTCCACTCGCTCTCCTGCGCGGGGGTCGCGCCGAAGCGGGAGATCCCGTTCTCCTCGAGATGATCGATGGTCCGCAGGATCCAGTCGACCTGCCACTCACCCGTGGTGATCATCTGTGCCAGGACGGACGGGCTGCCGGGACCGTGCACCATGAACAGGTTCGGGAACCCGGCGGTCATCAGACCGAAGACGGTCCTCGGTCCATCGGCCCAATGGTCGGCGAGTCGCGCACCGCCGACGCCGGTCACGTTCATCCTCAGCATCGAACCGGTCATCGCGTCGAAGCCGGTGGCGAAGATGAGCACGTCGAGGTCGTGCTCGGAAGCCGTGGTGCGGAGGCCCGATTCGGTGACCTCCTCGATGGGGTGGGTCCGTACGTCGACCAGGCTCACGTTGTCGCGGTTGAAGGTCTGGTAGTAGCCGGAATCGATGCAGATCCGCTTGCCGCCGATCGGATAGGTTTTCGGGCACAGGAGCTCTGCGGTCTCCGGGTCGTGGACGATGGACCGTATCTTGGTGCGCACGAATTCGGCGAGGATCTCGTTCGCCTTCGGATCGCTGGAGGTATCGGTGAACGTCCGGATGAACTCGAGTCCGTTACGTGCGTTCCACGCACTCTCCATGACCTGCTCGCGCTCCTCCTCGCTGTAATCGAAGATCGAACGCTGCTCGGCGACATTGCTCATCAACACCGCACCGTGGGTGTCGAGGATCTGCTTGCGCCGCTCCGGATAATTCTCCTTCCAGTCCCGCACGTATTCGGGATCCAGTTTCCGGTTGCGCGAGGGAAGGCTGAAGTTGGGGGTCCGCTGGAAGACCGTGAGATGCTCGGCGACCGCGGCGACCTCCGGGGTGATCTGGATGCCGGTGGAACCGGTACCGATCAAACCGACGCGCTTGCCGGCGAGGTCGACGCCTTGCTTGGGCCACCGTGAGGTGTGGTACGCCTCGCCGCGGAAGCGATCGAGTCCGGGCCAGTCCGGGACGTTGGAGACATCGAGACTGCCGGTCGCCGCGACCACGTGCCTCGCGATGAAGTGGTCGCCCCAGACGGTGCCGACGTGCCATTCGTCTGCGGACTCGTCGAAGGTCAGTTCGTCGACCCGGGTTTCGAAGCGGATGTCCTCGCGCAGGTCGAAGCGGTCGGCGACGTGGTTCGCGTAGGCCTCGAGGTCCGGTTGCGGCGAAAAGTGCTCCGACCACGACCATTCCTGCTGGAGGTCCTCGTCGAAGGAGTACGAGTACTGCATGGACTCGATGTCCACGCGGGCGCCGGGGTAACGGTTCCAGTACCAGGTGCCGCCCACGCCGTCCCCTGCCTCCAGGCACACGACCCGACGGCCCTGCTGACGGAGACGGTGAAGCGCATACATTCCGCTGAATCCCGCGCCGATGACGACAACGTCGAAGCGTTCGGCGGTACGGCCGGCTTCCGGGGTCGAGGTGGACATGTTCCTCCAAGAATCGGATCTGCTTCAGCGGCGCGGGGCGGCCTGCTGAGGAATTCGGGGGGTGGGTCGCGGGTGGAGCCTGCTACCCGAGCAGGGACCCGCCGTCCGCGACGACGTCGGTGCCGTTGACGAAGGACGCGTCGTCCGAGGCGAGGAAGACCACGACGTTGGCGGTCTCCTGCGGGTCGGCCTGGCGCTTGAGGCCGGTCGGGATCTCTGCGGAGCCGGTGGTCGGCGACATGTCGGTGCGAAGGTTACCGGGCAGCACCGCATTCACCCGGATCTTGGACGGTTCGAGTTCGATCGCTGCGGTCCGGGTCAGTCCGCGCATTGCCCACTTCGACATGCTGTACGAGCCGTGCCCGGCATAGGACGTCGTTCCGGCGAGCGACGAGACGTTCACGATCGAACCGCCACCGCGGGCGCGCAGCGCGGGGGCGACGGCCTGGATGCCGAGGAACGGTCCACGCAGGTTGACGGCGAGGACCTTGTCGAGGTCGGTGACGGTCTCGTCCTCGAGCAGTTGCTTGCGGTATATCGCCGCATTGTTGACGAGGACGTCGAGGCCGCCGAATGCCGAGGTCGCCACGGCGACGGCGGCGGTCCAGTCCTCCGGGGAGGTCACGTCGAGGTGGGTGTGGACTACGGAGTCTCCGAGCTCGTCGGCGACGGTTTTCGCCAGGTCGTCGAGGACATCGCCGATCACGACCGAGCAACCTTCCTGCGCGAGTGTCCGGACGATGCGTTCGCCCTGTCCGCGTGCGCCACCGGTGACGATCGCGACCTTTCCTTCGAAGCGGTGCGGCATGATTCTCCGATTCCGGGGATGCTCGTGGTTCAGCTGGTCAGCGCTCGCCGGATGGCGGCGGTGTAGTCGGCGTCGATCCGCTGGGAGATCGCAGCCTTGGGGAACACTCCGGACGATCCGTGGAAGGTTCCGGGGTAGAGGTGCAGTTCGGTGGCCACGCCTGCGTGCGTCAATCGCAAGGCGTAGTCGATCCCCTCGTCGCGGAGCGGATCGAAGGAGGTGACCGCGATGTACACGGGGGGCAACCCGCTGAGGTCGGTGGCCCGTGCGAGGGCGGCATAGTGCGATGTCTTGCTCCGGTCGGCGTCGGCTCCCAGATAGTGGCGCCAGCTGTCGATTCCGTTCTGCCGGTTCCACAACGGGGAATCGGTGTACTCGGTGGCAGAGGTCGTGAGCAGACGGTCGTCGAGGACGGGGGAGTCCAACGCCTGGAAGATCACCGCGGGGCCACCGGTGTCTCGGGCCTTGAGCGCGACTGCGGCGGCGAGCCCGGCACCGGCGCTGATTCCGGCGAGAACGATCCGGGTCGGGTCGATCCCCAGGTCGTTGTCGCCGCCGACCCAGGTCAGGGCGTCGAAGGCGTCGTCGAACGGTGTGGGGAAGGTGTGTTCCGGAGCGAGTCGATAGTTGACGGAGACCACCACCGCGTCCAGGCTCGCGGCCAGGGCCGACGGAACCCGGACATCGGTTGCGGCGTCGCCGAAGACGAACCCGCCGCCGTGGAAGTACACGACGCACGGGAGTGGTTGCGCGGTGCGGTCTTCCGGTTCGAACACGACGAGGCGGACGTCGGAGCCGTCGGTTGCGGGTGCTGTTCGGTGGTGCACCGCGACGCCGGCGGGTACGGCTGTCATCGGATCGTCGGTCCTCATCGAGCGGACGACCGCGCGCGCCTTCTCGGCGTCCGCGACGTCGAGCTCGGGGAGGAATTCCATCATCGGCCGGTATTCGGGATCGACGGTGTAGGACATCGATTCCTCTCCTTGTGCACTAGGAACGGGTGCTCCGGTCGACCGCGACCGGAACTGTGTGACGTGACCGCGATCACTGCGGACGAGAGAACTGTAGCCAGTGGCTACTTTCTCGTCAACCGTCAATTCGGAGCAGGCTCGCATCGACTCAGAAACCCGACATGTCGTACGGGTATTTGTTGTTGGCTCCACCGTCCACAATCATCACCTGGCCGGTGATCGTCCGGGCGAGGTCGCTCACCAGGAAGACCAGAGCGCTCGCGACGTCGGCCGGCAGCGTCAACCGCTGGAGCAAAATCTGGGTGCGGGTGTTCTCGAGTGCGTCGGAGTCGAGAACTGCCGAGATCCGCGGTGTGACCACGAATCCGGGAGCCACCGCATTGACTCGAACGCCGTACGGTCCCAGCTCGATCGACGCGGATCTGACCAGTGAGCCGAGCGCCGCTTTGTAGACGCCGTAGGCGGCGTGTACCGGCGAACTGCCGATACCGGAGACCGACGAGACGAACGTGACGGATCCTTCGCCGCGGTCGCGCAGCCGACAACCGAAATGCCGCAGTGCGAGTACCGCGTGACGCAGGACGATGGACTCCTCCCAGTTCCAGTCGTCGTCGCTGATGTCGAGCAAGGGACCGTAGCGCGCCATGCCGATGACGTCGACGACGTCGTCGAGCTCACCGACCCGCTCGGCCAACGCGGCCATGTCGGCGTTGTCGGTGGCATCGACCTGCTCGGATGTGGCCGGGGAGCCGATCTCGGCGCAGACTGCGTCGGCGCGGTCCCGGTCCACGTCGACGACGATCACCTCGGCCCCGAGTTGGGCCAGGGCGTGGGAGACCTGCCGTCCCATTCCCTGCCCCCCGCCGAGCACGAGGCAACGGCGTTGTGAGAGGTCGAATCGACTGCGGTAGTCGATGATTCGGTCGCTGTCGGCGGATCCGTGTGACGGCGCGGCATCGTGGAGCATGAATATTCCGATCGGGAGAACAGGCGGCCTCGGGAGTCGTGGGTGTGGCCCCGATGCGTACGGGTGCATCGGGGCCACGATCGGTGTGTGTCAGACCATCTTCGGGGCCGGTGAAGGCTCCTCGACCGGATCCACGTGGACCGATTCGGTGTCACTCGTGATGAGCGAGGCTTCGGGCGCAGCGCTGCCGTTGCTGTTCGGCATGGTGGCGATCACCACGATGCCCAGCAGGGCTGCAGCGCCGACGACGCCCGAGGCGGCATAGGCATTTCCCGTGAGGTCGGTGAACTTCCCTGCGAGATAAGGGCCGAGGCCTCCGCCGATCGCCGAGCCGAGACCGAATCCGATGGCTGCGCCCGTGTAACGGACCGCGGCAGGGAACGCCGACGTGAGTGTCGCGTAGACGGGAACGGCGGATGCTCCGGCCAGGCCGACGAGAAGCATGTGACCGCCGGCGGTGACGATCAGGTTTCCGCCGGTGGCCTTCATGAAATACATGATCGGGAACATCGTGACCAGGATGATGCCCAGGCCGATGACCATGGTGTTCCTCCGGCCGGCCCTGTCGATCAGGAAGCCGGCCCCGAAACCGATGACGACGGCGAAGGTCGATCCTGCGGTGGCGATCCAGGCGGTGACGCCCGGGGCCATATCGACCTGCTGCTGCAGGAACAACGGCAGGTACGCCGGCACCACATACCCGATCGCGAGGACCGAGGTGCTGAGTGCGATCACCCGGAGCAGGGTCGCGGGGTACCGCGTGACGACCGAACGCACGGGGGAGGACTGAACCTTGTTCGCACCGGAGAGTTCCTGAAAATCGGGCGATTCCTCCAGTCGCTTGCGCAGATACAGCACGTACAGCATCAGCGGCAATGACATGAGGAGCGGAATTCGCCAGGCCCAGTTCGCCATCGTCTCTTCGGACGTCAGGGACGTGGTGAGAGCGACGGCCAGGGGAGCGAGGGCGGCACCGAATGCGAATCCCACCGGTGTCATCGCGCTCAGGATGCCGTAGTTCTTCGCAGATGCGTGCTCGGCGACGAAGGTGGCCGAACCCATCTGCTCGCCGCCGGCGAAGAATCCCTGCAGCATGCGAGTGAGAACGAGGAGGATCGGGGCCATGATTCCGACAGTGGCGTGGGTCGGCAACACGCCCATGAGAATGGTGGCCCCGCCCATCCCGGAGATCGTGACGATCAGAGCGAAGCGACGGCCGTATCGGTCACCGATACGGCCGAAGACAACGCCGCCGATAGGGCGTGCGAGGAATCCGGTACCGAGAACCGCGAGCGAGCTCAGGACTCCGGCCGTGGGGTTGTCGCTGGGAAAGAAGAGAGGCGACAGGTAGGCGATGAGGAAGGTGAAGACCATGAAGTCGTAGGCCTCGACGGCAGTTCCGAAGAAGCCCGCGAGCGACGCCCTGCGGGCCAGGCTCGGTGACGGCGCGATCTCGGGTGAGTTCATATCGATCCTGTTCGGTTGTGTCCTCCGGTGTGCTCACCGGAGAAAGTTCGGTTTCGACTCGTTGCCGGCGGGTCTCGTGAGCGGACTGCACAGATGTCGAGGCCTCCGCGAGGGGCGGAGACGCAGGTATTTCCGATTCACATTCGACGTGTGCCGGCCTCGTCCAGGCCGCTCCCGGGCACGTAGCCGAGCAGTGTCCGGGATTCGGACAGGAATGTGGTGGTGACACGGTCGGAGATCTGCCAAGCAGGAGCCGACCGGACCGCACAGAATTCGACGTCTTACCAACCTCGCGAGCGGCTGCGACGGTGAGCCCGGAGTGTCGAACGAGCCAGTGACGACCACGTCGCTCCGTCACGGTCGTCGAAGGAACGCGCGTCGGGGCCCTCAAACTCCAGGATCGCCAGGCGATCCTCCATCGCCCGAATCCTGTTTTCGCTGTGCATAGCGTTTCCGTGCAGCGGTTCGGGTCGCACTTCATCCTCCTGAACTGGGACGAGATCCTCGATATTCGGAGTGCGCACGAAACGATCTACGACGAAGGCCGACTCGGGTCTCGGTTGAAGGAAGTGTTCGCCGACAAGACATTTCGGCGGAAGCCGACGACGGTAGCCACTCGTGCCGGGACGCTGGCGGGCCAGTGACTGTCGTCACAGTAGCCGTTGGCTACGTACGCGTCAATATGAATCGACATGTTGGGTTGTTCGGTGGGATGACATTGCGTCGGAAATTCGCAAAGATGGCGTGTGGCATCGGAACACCGATCCGTCGCCATTGGTACCGGCATTGGGATTCGCCACGCGAATCCCGCTGTCGCTGATCATGATAGGGTCTGCGCCATATGGAGCACCTCAGTGAGGCCGCCGCCTTCGCCGACGACGTCTGGACCACGCCGCAGGTGGCGAGCTTCCTGGGCATCAGTCGTCAGGCGATCAACAAGCGTGTACGGGTTCGGAAGATGCTCGGCTATGCGGGCGATGGCGTGACGCTATTTCCCGTGTGGCAGTTCGACACCGAGAACCGCACGATCCACCCCGAAGTCCCCGAGTTGCTTGCTGCATTCGACGAAGAGATCGAACCTGCTGCCATCGCCCTGTGGGCGATCACGAAGATCGACGGATTCGATCGGACGCCGGCCGACCTGTTGCTGGACCCTGATACCAAGGACGACGCGCTACGGTTGGCCGGCACCTGCACGACCGGCTCGATCGAGGAGCATCCTGCGCTGCAGGCCGAACCCGATCCCGAGATCGTGGAGAAGAGCGTTGCCGAGTGGAGGCCCACTCGGCCGGGGGCGTCCGGAGCGCAGGAGGCCATCCTTCGCGCCGCCGCGGATCTCTTCGCGCGCAAAGGTCCTGCGAAGGTGACGCTCCGGCAGGTTGCTGCCGAAGCGGATGTGTCCTACGGGCTGATCCACCGCTTCTACCGCACCAAGGAGAACCTGCTGGTGGCGGTGATGGAATTGCTGGTTGGCTACGGCGGCGACCGCCTGTCCGCGGAGAAGGACGCCTACGATGCGATCGACAATTCCTTCGGTGCCGACCTCGACTCCGGTCAGTTCGGTCGCATGCTGATGTGGTCGATCTTCGAGGGTATCGAGCCGGATCGGTTGCTCGGCGAAGCGCGTTCGCGTGGATACCGCCAGCACATCGAGGCGCTGTGGAAGAAGCCCACCCCGCCGCAGGTCCGGGACGACTTCGATCCCAGCGTGCTGGCCGCGCTGATCGGTGTGGTCGGCTCGGTTTGGGATCTGTACGAGCCGTACATGATCGAGCTCTCCGACAACCGGTGGCGCAGCCGCGAGGACCTGCGTAATGAGGTCAGCGACCTGCTCAAGCTGCTCGTCTACGCGGCACGGCCGGATCGCTGATCGACGACAGGACGCGAAAAACAGGCGGAAGGTTCCGGAGGACCTTCCGCCTGTTTTCTTCGAGGGCGTCAGGACGGCATCAGCAACACACCGCGGTCGAGCTTGCCGGCACGGGCGTCGTCCACGAGGGACTCGAAGTTCTCCAGCTCGTAGGTCTTGGTGACGAGTTCGTCGAGGAGGAGTCGGCCGGACCGGTACATCTCCACGTACTTCGGGATGTCAGCGCCCGGGCGTGAGGATCCGTAGCGGCATCCCAGCACCGATCGGTCCATGTAGAAGGTGGTGGCCGGGACCGACAGCTTGGCCTCGGGTCCGGCGACACCGAGCATGATCAGCTGCCCGCCCCAGTCGAGCATCTCCATCGCCTGGCTGGTGATGGCCTCACCGCCGACGCAGTCGAAGACATGGGTGGCACCGCCGTCGGTGAGCTCCTGGATCGCGGCGACGGTGTTGCCTGCGGAGGCATCGACGAAGTGCGTGGCGCCGAACAGGCTGGTCTTCGGCTCCTTGTCGGGGTTCGTGTCGATGGCGATGATCGTCGTGGCCCCGGCAATGCGGGCGGCCTGGAGGACGTTGAGGCCGATGCCACCGGCGCCGATGACGACGACCGAGTCGCCTGGGGTGACACGGGCACGGTTGAACACCGCACCGGCGCCGGTGAGCACCGCGCAGCCGATCAGGCACGCCGTCGACAGCGGGACTTCCTTCGAGATCGGCACTGCCTGTCCCGCCTTGACGACGATGCGCTCGGTGAAGGTCGACAGCGCTGCGTAGTTGTGGATCGGGGTGCCGTCGAGTTCGAAGGGGGTGTCCCTGTTCCCGAACGAGGCGCGGCACATCGTGGGGCGCCCGGAGGTGCATGCGGCGCACTGGCCGCAGGTTGCCAGCGTCGACAGCACGACGTGATCGCCGACGGCGGGGGTGCTCACGCCCGGCCCGACGGCCTCGACGATGCCGGCGCCCTCGTGCCCGAGGATGACGGGGATGGGGAAGGGGATCTTGCCGTTGACGACGCTCAGGTCGCTCTGGCACAAGCCGCTCGCGACGATGCGGATCTGGACTTCACCGGGCCCTGGGTCGCGGACGGTGACACCGTCGACCAGCTTGTTGACGGTGCCGTCGAAGACGATCGCTTTCAATTCTTGACCTCGCTGTCGATAGAACCCACTCGGACGGTACGCGGAAGCGCAGCGGGAAACGGGCGGGAAACGAAGGGGTGGTGGGAAATTCGGGGACACCGTAGTGGCACCTGGATTGATGCCGGTGATGCTATGGCGGACGGATCCGACCGTCAAGCGTGGCGTCGACTCCGCTTCGAACTGGTGAAACGTCGAGAATCACCATCTTGTTGACGCATGCGTAGCCAATGGCTACAGTGATGCCAGTCACGACGCGGGTTGCAGTGACCCCGACTACCGAGTGAAGAGAGTTTCGCTCGGATGCTGGGTGAACGGGTGTGTCCGAGCACGCCCCTCGGTCGCGATCCGTGAACGCCCCTAGTCGTGGAAAGTCTTCTGCGCAGATTCCGAAAGGGATTCTGTTGCAACATTTCAGGAGGATGAAGTGTCACCCATGGCCTTATCGATGAAGCCGACGGGGTGGTTCCAGATCGGTTGGTCCACCGACCTCGAGATCGGCGATGTCAAGCCACTGCGGTACTTCGGCCAGGACCTCGTCGCCTACCGCACTCAGAGCGGACGCGTGGTGGTTCTCGACGCGTACTGCGAGCACCTCGGCGCCCACATGGGCCACGGTGGCACGGTTGACGGCGACGACATCCGATGTCCGTTCCACGGTTGGCAGTGGAGCCCGGAGGGCCGAAACACCTGCATCCCGTACCAGAAGGCCGTCAACCGGGTCCGCAGGATCGGTACCTGGTCCATCGCCGAACGCGACGGAATCATGTACCTCTGGCACGACGCCGGCGGCCGCGATCCGCTGTACGACGTTCCCAGCATCTTCGATCTGTTCCCCAGCTGCGGTACGGCGGACGACTACCACCCGCTGGGAGAAGCTGGTCGCTTCCAGAGTGACGAACTCCCGATCCATCCGCAGTACGCCGCCGAGAACGGCGTCGACTTCGCACATTTCAAGTACGTCCACCGCGCCGACGAACTCCCGACCGTGGTCCACCGCGAGTTCGGCGACATCGAATTCAAGACCGAGCTGGCCCTGAACTTCAAGCGCCGCGGCGCCGACGGTGCCTACGAAGTCGTCGAAGGTCGCACCCGTGCTTCGCTCCTCGGTCTCGGGCTGGGGTTCTCCCACGCCGACGGTGTCGGCTCCATCTGCTCGCTGACCGCGGTCACCCCCGTCGACGACGAGCACTCGATCGTGCGGTTCTCCGCGTGGGCGAGCAAGGAGGACGGCGAGGACGAGACCCGAGTGGCCAAACGACAGCGGAACGCCGTCGGGCAGCTGAAGGCCGACATCGCCATCTGGGAGCACCAGCGCTACACCGAGCCCCCGGGTCTCGCGACTGCCGAGGCTGCGGGCTTCCGCGACATCCGTCAGTGGGCCCGCCGCTTCTACCCCGAAGGTCACCTCGGCCGCGGTACCGCCGAGCAGACCGCGGGCACCGACGAATTCCAGGCAGGAACCGCCTCATGAGACCGACCCTGACAGAAGAACACGAGGCCTGGCGCGCCGAGATCCGAGATTTCCTCGACGCCGAGTTGCCGAAGGAACATTCCTTCAACCCCGAGTTCGACGACGCACCCGAACAGTGGGCCATCGCCGTCGAATTCAGCAAGAAGATCGCCGCTAAGGGATGGATCGGCCTGACCTGGCCGAAGGAGTACGGCGGCAAGGGATTGTCCCCGATCTCCAATCAGATCCTCCTCGAGGAGCTGTACGCGGCAGACGCGCCGCTGATCAACTCCGTCGGCATCTTTCTCGCCGCCGGCACCATTCTGGTGGGCGGTACCGAGGAGCAGAAGCAGCGACTGCTGCCCGACATCGCGAACATGCGGACCCTCTGGGCCGAGGGCCTGACCGAACCCGGAGCCGGCTCCGACCTAGGTTCCCTGCGCACCAAGGCCGTCAAGGACGGTGACGAGTGGATCATCACCGGCGAGAAGGCATTCACCTCCTGGGGGCCGATGTCGGATGTGCTGTACGTCGCCGCCCGCACCGACCCCGAGGCGAGTTTGAGCGCCGGCGTCAGCATCTTCGTCGTCGACCTGAAGACCCCCGGCGTCACCCTGCACCCGATGCGCAACTACGGCGGTGGCGTCCAGTCCAGTACGTTCCTCGACCACGTCCGTGTTCCGGCATCCTCGCTGATCGGCGAGGAGGGCAAGGGCTGGCAGTACATCATGCGTGCCTTCTACGCGTCGGGGACCGTCGAGCCGATCTACGCGATGCAGGAGGCCCGGCTCCGCGACCTGATCGAGTACTGCAAGGCGATCCCGGGCAAGCTCGACGACCCGCACGTGAAGTCCGACCTGGCCGAACTCGCTGCCATCGTCCAGACCCAGCGTCTGCTCGCCTACGAGATCATCGGCGACAACGCCCACGGCCGCCAGACCCCTTTCGGCGGTGGCGTCCAGCAGGTCGCAGCCAAGGAGTACGAACCGCTGTTCGCCCAGATCTACGACCGGGTGCTCGGCCCGACCAGCCAACTGCGGTCGGGATCGTCGTATGCCCCCCTCAACGGAAAGCCCGAAGCGTGGTACCGGCAGTCCTTCGCCAACCACGCCGGAGGAACGTCCCAACTCAAGCGGATGGTGCTCGCGACGCGGGGCCTCGGCCTTCCCCGATAGGAGCTGAAGATGGAATTGGCATGGGGCGAGGACTTCGCTGCCCTCGCGGACGTGAGCAAGTCGGTGTTTGCACGGTACTCACCGCTGGAGGACCGATCCAACACTGTTCCGGTCGCGGATCAGGTCGCGCAGTTCGCCGAACTCGGCTGGCTGCAACTCGATGATCCGGCCGGTGCGGACGCCGACAGTGCGTCGCTTGCGACGATCGCCGGCGTCTTCGTCGAGGCGGGACGGGCGCTGGCCTCGACTCCGCTGCTCGAACTGACGAAGTCCCGCGACGCCGCGCTGATGATCGGCACCGACGAGGCGACGGGCCTCGCCAAGCGCATCGGCAACGGTGAGGCCGTAGTGGTCCCGGTGTTCCCGTCCCCCGAGTGGGGTTCGGCGATGACCTATGAGAACGGCACGCTCGATGGGGTCGCGCTGGCGGTGGACCACGCCGGTGACGCCGACAATTTCCTCGTGTACGCCCCCGGGAGGGAACGCGTTGTGGCAGTAGTGGAAGCGAGCTCCGCGACGACTGTCGACCCGATGCCGAACATGGGCGGGTACCCGATGTTCGCGGTGACCTTCGACAAGGTGCCGGTGGCCGACGATGCTGTGCTGGCCCGCGGCGCCGACGCCGAGCGTGCCGTCGAGGTCGCAGAGCAGCGTGGCGCGGTGCTGCGCGCGGCACAGCTCTACGGCGCCGGACTGAAGCTGCTCGACATCACTGTGCTGTACGCACAACAGCGGCACCAGTTCGGCGGACCGATCGGCCGCTTCCAGGCGGTGCAGTACCTGTGCACCGACCTCGCGATCGCTGCGCACTTCACGTCGGTGCACACCCGGTCGGCCGCCACCGCGCTCGACGCCGGCCTCGATCCGCAGCCCCACATCGGTCTGATGTGTAAGCAGGCGACGAAAGCCGCACAGGAGATCGTCCATTCGGCGCACGAGGTCCACGCCGGCATCGGATACATGATCGAGTCGAACGTGCATCTGTTCACCGATGCCGCCAAGCGTTGGCAGTTCGATTTCGGTTCTGCAGCGCGCAATGACGCCGAGATCGTCGAAGCCCTCGATCGCATCTACACCGGGGCGGGCCGATGAGCTACATCGACTACCGCGTCGACGACGCCGTCGCCGTCATCAGCCTGAACCGGCCGGAGCGGCACAACGCCCAGGATGCATCCCTCTTGCAGGACCTCGACGCCCGATGGCAGGAGGCAGCCCGCGACGACGCGGTCAAGGTGATCGTCCTGCGCGCCAACGGCGACAACTTCTCCGCCGGCCACGACCTGAAGACCTTGGCCCCGGGATACTTCAAGGAGGGCAGGACGACCCTCGAGAGCGCCTACGGGTGGGAGACCGAGCACTATCTCGGCTTCTCCCGCAAGTGGCGTGACGTTCCGAAGCCGTCGATCGCGGCGGTTCAGGGCGCCTGCGTCGCCGGTGCACTCAACGTCATCTGGCCGTGTGATCTGATTGTCGCGGCCGAGAACACCTACTTCAGCGACCCGGTGGTGAAGTTCGGTGTCGGTGGGGTCGAATACCACGCCCATACCTGGGAACTCGGTGCCCGGCGCGCCAAGGAGATGCTGTTCACGGCGCGGAGGTTCACCGCCGCAGAGGCATTCACCGCCGGTATGGTGAACCGGGTTGTCCCGCTCGACGAGCTCGACTCGCAGACGATGGAACTCGCCCGCGAGATCTCGGAAATGGACGCATGGGGACTGGCGACCGCCAAGCGTGCGGTCAACCAGACTCTCGACATCATGGGCCAGCAGGCAGCGCTGCAGTCGGCCTTCGACATCCACTGGCACGGGCACGCGAACGCCTTGTTGCGCACAGGATATCCGCTCTTGGCATCCGGCCCGCTCCCGTCGGGGACGAAGACGAAGGAGGAGAACTCGTGAACGCCGACATCGCGCCGAACGACGCAGTGTCCCTGTGGGATCTGCTGACTCTGCGGGCCGAGGTCACCGGCGACGCCGTCGCCCTCATCGACGAGCACGATCGCCGCGTGACTTTCGCCGAGGTCGTCTCCAGGGCCGAACGGGTCGCGGCCGGCCTCCTGGCCAGCGGGATCGAGCCCGGTTCAACGGTGAGCTGGCAGCTGCCCACCCGCATCGAGACCGTCGTGCTCAGCCTGGCACTGTCGCGTCTCGGCGTGACCCAAAACCCGATCATTCCGCTCTACCGGGCACGTGAGGTCCGGGCGATGCTCGGACAGTGCGCGTCGGAATGGCTGATCACCCTGGGAGAGTTTCGCGGTTTCGACCACGGCGCGATGGCAGAGGAGCTGCGTGCGGCGTGCGGCGGCCGTCTGAAGGTGCTGATCGTCTCCTCCGAGCTGCCAGACGGCGACCCGGCGGGTCTTCCACCCGTGCCGGTCGGTCGCGACGAGGTGCGTTGGATCTACACGACCTCCGGAACGACGTCGGCACCGAAGGGCGTCTGCCACACAGACGGCACGCTCATTGCGGGTGGCGTCTCCCTCGCCGACGCGATCGGTGCGACGGCCGAGGACGTCGGCACTATCTTTTTCCCGTACGCCCACATCGGCGGCCCCGACCTGCTGATCGCCTCGCTGACCACCGGCATGTCGCTGACGCTCATGGAGGTATACGAACCGGGTGCCGCAGTGGACCTGATGCGTCGTGCGGGCGTGACCATCACCGGCGGTTCGACTCCGCACTACGCCCTGCTGCTCGAGGAACAGCGGAAGAACCCGGGTGCTCGCGTGGTTCCGACCCTGCGCATGCTGACCGGCGGTGGAGCTCCCATGCCGGAGAAGTTGTTCCGGGACGTTCTCGCCGAGATGGGTATCCCGATCCTGCACGCCTACGGCATGACCGAGTGTCCGATGATCACCTCGGCGCGGATGAGCGACAGTGCCGAGCAACTGGCCACCACCTCCGGACGTCCCGTGCTCGGTTGCGAGGTGCAGATCCGCAGCGAGGAGGACGACGTGCTGCCCACCGGTGAGGTGGGCAGGGTCTGGCTGCGCGGCCCGATGTTGTTCAAGGAGTACCGCGCCGACGGTGCGATCATCCGTCCCTTCGACGCCGACGGCTGGATGTTCACCGGTGACACCGGAACGCTCGAGGCCGCGGGGCATCTGGTTCTCGTCGGCCGGGAGAAGGACCTGATCATCCGTAAGGGCGAATCGATCAGCCCCACCGAGATCGAAGAGGTGCTCGCGACGCACTCCGCGGTCGCGGACGTCGCCGTCATCGGCCTGCCCGACGACCGGTCGGGTGAGCGCATCTGCGCAGTACTGCAATTGCACGACGGTGCAGCCGATCTCGACGTCGACGAGGTTCGCGCATACTGCCGAGAAGCCGGAATCTCACCGGTGAAGTTTCCTGAGGACGTCGTGCTCGTCTCGGAGATGCCGAAGACGCCGACGATGAAGATCCGTAAGCAGCATCTCCGGCAGTCCGTCATCGACCAGCGGCCCCTGTCCGGCGCGGCCGTCGACTGACACGACTCCGTGCCCGATCCCGAATCCGAGAATTGGAAGTTCCCATGCCAGGACGTAGCTTCATAGAGCGCGCCGTCGAGAGCGCCGACACCAATGCACTGCGGATGGCGCTGTACCAGGCGACCCGCGATACGGCGATCGCCGCAATCACCCCCGAACGGGTCTTCGGTCCGACGACGGACACCATCGTGTTCTCCGACGAGGACACCGCGCTCATCCGGGCAAAGACCGTCGATTACCTGCTCACCGAACCCGACGAGTCGGCACTGCCGGTCCCGTCCCGGGACGAGATCGTCGAACTGCTCGAGATGGCGGAAGCCCGCACTCTCGGGCCCGACGATCTGATCATGCGGCACAAGATCCCGGCCTTCTCCGAGATGCCCCATCAGGCAGAGTGGCACGGGGAGAAGGTGATTCCCGAGGGTTACCACATTGCGATCGTCGGGGCGGGCTTCGCAGGCATCGCCATGGGTGTGCAGCTTGCCAACCTCGGCGTCCCGTTCACGATCTACGAGCGTCGCGCCGAAGTCGGCGGGGTGTGGAGCATCAACACCTATCCCGACGTCCGTGTCGACACGGTGAGCTTCACCTACGAGTACGCCTTCGAGAAGAAGTACCCGTGGAGCGAGTACTTCGCCCGTCAATCGGACGTGCGAGGGTACCTCGACCACGTGGCACGCAAACACGGTGTGTACGAGAATATCCGGTTCGGGTCCGACGTCACGGAGGCCCGTTTCGACGAGGCGACTCAGCGCTGGACACTGACCGTGCAGGGCGAAGAGTCTGTCACCGAGGTCGACGCGAACGTGGTTGTCGCCGCAAGCGGTGTCTTCGCGACACCGCGTGATCTCTCGGTGGAGGGAGTCTCCGACTTCACCGGCCGGATCGTGCACACTGCCCGCTGGAGCGAGGACGTCGAGTACGCCGGCAAGAAGGTCGCTGTCGTCGGCAACGGTTCGACAGGCGTGCAGTTGCTCTCGAAGATCGCCGAGAAGGCCGAATCCGTGACGGTGTATCAGCGCACCCCGCAGTGGATCACGCCGCGCACCAACTACGGTGTGCCGCTCTCCGACGAGCTGCAGTGGCTGATCCAGAAGATGCCGTTCTACTGGAACTGGACCAAGTACGTCGCGGGCCTCGCGACCATCGATCTGCACAATGTCCTCGTGCCGGACGAGGAGTGGATTGCAACCGGCGGGAAGATCAGCAAGCGCAACGATATGCTGCGCGACATTCTGGTCGGCTATATCTCGGCCCAGGTCGACGGCCGGCAGGACCTCATCGACAAGCTGATCCCGGACTACCCGCCTATGACGCGACGCCCGGTGGTCGACAACAACTGGTACGCCTCGTTGACCAGGAACAACGTGGAGCTGGTCACGACCGCCATCGAGCGGATGACCGACACCGCGATCGTCACCGTCGACGGGGAGACGCGCGAGACGGAACTCGTCATCGCCGCGGTCGGCTTCCAGACGGAGAAGTACATCTGGCCGACGCAGTACTTCGGCCTCGGTGGGGTGGCCCTCGAAGACGTCTGGGCCGCGCAGGGTGCGCAGGCTCACCTCGGCATGACCGTTCCCGGGTTCCCGAACATGTTCATGCTGTACGGCCCCAACTCGCAGCCGGTGGCCAGCGGTGCCGGTCTGCCGGTGTGGTTCGAGGTCTGGGCCGGGTACATCGCCGAATGCATCGTCGGCATGCTCGAGAAGAGCCGGGCGTCGATGGTCATCCGAAAGGACGCCTTCGACGAGTACAACGAGCAGTTGCACGAAGAGGCCAAGAAGCTCATCTATCTGATGCCGAACTCGGCGACGGAGAAGAATTACTACGTCAACGAGTTCGGTCGGCTGCAGATGAACGCTCCATGGAACGGCGAGAAGTACTACAAGCTGTGCGAGCGCCCGGACGAGTCGCACTACGAGTTCACCGACGCGCAGTAGCGCACTTTCCTCCGAGGTGGAGTTCACTCTGGGGTATCCCGGCGAGGTCGCCGGTGCGGCTCCGCGTTTCCGTGAGGGCGCGACGCTCACACGGATCGCTGGGGAAGCTCAGGAGCACGGTTTCGAAGCACGGTGTTTGGCCGATCATCCAGCGCCGTCCGCGAGGTGGTTCGACGCAGGCGGCACGACAGCGGCGAACCGGCGGTCGCGCTGGCGTACGCGGCGTCGGCCACCACGTCGCTGAAGGTGCTGATCAACCTCTACGTGTCGCCCTCCCGCAACCCGTATCTTGCGGCCAAGGCGTTGACCACCCTGGACCTCCTCTCCGGTGGACGTCTGATCGTCGGGGTGGGAACGGGTTACCTGCGGTCGGACTTCGCCGCGTTGGCGTGAACTTCGACGACCGCGCTGCCGTGTTCGATGAGGCCCCCAACGCCCTGCGCCGCATCCGGCTCTCGCCGTCCACGCCGGTGACCGGCGAAAAATTCAGTGGGACAAGAGATATTCGTCTGTCCAGGCC
>JAEZDV010000314.1 GCA_023417985.1 Actinomycetes bacterium
GTACAGGGCTGCGCCGCCGGTCATGGCCGCGGCCAGACGCCGCTTACCCGTGACCGTCCGTGCTGCTGCCGCGGCCCGGTACTCCTCGCGCCGCTCCGCGGGGATCGCCTCGACGAACGCCTGCGGATGCACCACCGCGATCAGCCCGGACACGTGCCCGAACCCGAGGCTGGTCAGCAAACCGGCCTTGAGCGCGTACTGCTCGCCGAAACGCAGCGGGGTGCGCGCCCACACGAGATGCTCGAATTCGGCCATCTTGTCGTCCACGCAGTCCAGGCTGCGATTCGGCGGTACGGCACCCTGGGTCAGTACCTGGCACAGCCCGACGAGCTGGAATGCGGCCGCACCACCCTTCGCGTGTCCGGTCAACGACTTCTGCGACACCACGAACATCGGATTGCCGTCGCTGCGGCCGAGCGCCGTCGCGAGCCGCTCGTGCAGTTCCGCTTCGTTCGGGTCGTTCGCAGCCGTCGACGTGTCGTGCTTGGAGATCACGGCGATGTCGTCGGCGGTCACGCCGAGCTTGCGCAGTTCCTTCGCCAGTCCCGATTCGAGCCCGCCGCGACCTGCGCCGAGCGCGCCGATGCCCGGTGCGGGGATCGAGGTGTGGACACCGTCGGCGAACGAACCGGCCCACGCGACCACGCCGAGGACGGGCAGTCCCATTTCGAGTGCGACGTCACCGGAGGCGAGCAGGACCGTGCCGCCGCCCGCCGATTCGACGAATCCACCGCGACGACGATCGTTGGCCCGCGAGAAGCGCCGGTCGTCGATGCCCTTCGCCCGCATGTCGTCCGACTTCGCGGTCGCCGACATGTCGCCGAAGCCGATGATGCCTTCGATTCCGAGGTCGTCGAAGCCGCCCGCGACCACCAACTGGGCCTTGCCCAGCTTGATCTTGTCGACACCTTCCTCGACCGACACCGCGGCAGTCGCGCAGGCCGCCACCGGGTGCACCATCGCACCGTAACCACCGACATAGGACTGCACGACGTGCGCGGCGATGACGTTCGGCAGGGCTTCCTGCAGGATGTCGTTCGCGCGGGACTCCCCGAGCAGCGTGTCGATGTAGAGCGAGCGCATCGACGTCATGCCGCCCATGCCGGTGCCCTGTGTGTTGGCGACCAGCGACGGATGGACCCACCGCAGCAGTTCCGACGGGGTGAAACCGCCGGTGAGGAACGCGTCGACGGTCGTGACGATGTTCCACAGGCCCACGCGGTCCACCGAGTCCGCCATGTCGGCGGGGATGCCCCACTTGGTGACGTCGAAGCCGGTGGGGATCTGGCCGCCGACCGTACGGGTCAGCTTCGCCTTCCGCGGCACGCGGATCTCGGTACCGGCCTTGCGGGTGACCGTCCAGTCGCCCGACTCGGAATCGACCGAGGCGGTGGTGTTCTCCGGATCGGAATCGACGAATGCACGAGCCTCCGCTTCGGAGCCCACCACGAAGGACAGATCCTTGTCGAGGAACACCGAGGTGAGCAGCGGTGCCGTGTTGTCGATCATCGCGCCGTCGTCGGCGTAGCGCCGGATGCCGCAGCGTTCGACGACGGTGTCGTGGTAGCGGTCGGCGATCTCGGATTCCGGTACCAGTTCCCCGGTTTCGGCGTCGTAGAAGCCCGGCTCGGGGTCGTTCTCCCACTCGACGAGGCCGGTGACCCACGCCAGTTCGAGTACGCCGGCTGCCGACAGTTCCTCGTCGACCTCCATCTCGAAACGGGTGCGTGCCGAACCGTACGGACCGAGCTCACCGGCACCGACGATGACGACCAGGTCGGCAGGGTCGATGTCGAGCGCGGTCCACTCGGGGGTGGGTAGCTCCTCTGCGCGCGGCGCTGCGGGTAGAGCCGCGATCGTCGCGTCGCGGTCCTCGTCGGCCTCGCCGGCGGTGTCGGCCGCAGCTGCGTCCTGCGCCTGCTTCGCGAGTGCCGGCAGGTCGAGATCCGCGTCGGCGAGTCCGCCGGTGAGGTCGGCGACCAGCGGCGTCTCCCGGGCGAGCCGCTTGGCTTCCGGTCCGACGAGCTTGCAAAGTTCGGCGGCCATCTCCGTAGGCGACCACGTGCGCACACCGGCGGCTTCGACGGCCTCGACCAGTGGGTCGTTGCCACCCATCAGTCCGGTTCCGCGAACCCAGCCGATGAGGGCGTGGGCCAGGGTGACGCGCTCGGCCCAGGTGCGCTCGGCGCTCCAGCGGGTGACGATCGCGTCCAGAGCGGCCTTCGACTCGCCGTAGGCGCCGTCACCGCCGAACATGCCGCGATTCGGGGATCCCGGCAGCACGACGTGCAGATGTGTGTCGACGTCGGTGTCCGACCCGATGGCGGACAGGCCGGCGATCAACCGCTCCACCGACCACAACAGGACCCGCATCTCCATTTCCGCGCGTGCCCCGGCGTCGGCGAGCGACCCGGCGACACGCGGTGCGGCGAAGGGGAACAGCAGTGTCGGCGTGAGCGCGTCCTTGACCAGTTTCTTGGTGCCGCCCGCGTTCTCGACGGTTTCGGTGCCGATCCATTCGATGAGCGCATCGACGTCGGAGTACGACGCCATGTTCGCGGGCACCACCCACAGGGCGGCACCGGTACGCGCGTGACGGGCGTAGAGGTCCTTGTAGAACCCGAGCCGGGACGAGTCGAGGCGAGAGGTCGTGACGATCACCGTCGCGCCTCCGGCGAGCAACTCCGCGGCGACGGCGGCACCGATGCCACCCTTGCTCGCGCCGGTGACGACCGCGACCTCGTCGCCGTACTCGGCATCCACCGTCTCCTGCGCAGCAGCGGCGATACGGCCGTACGTCTCGGCCAGGACCACGCGTCCGGCTTCGATCGCCTTGGCCCGCCAGAACGTGGCATGCGCTGCGACCGTCCTGCCCGCCGCCGCGAAACGCTCCACGTCGATCGGATCGCCGAGCCAGATGCGGGCGAGATCCTCTCGGGCTGTGGCCCAGCGGTCATCGATCAGTACAGCCTTGCGCGCGTCGAAGGCGGGCGCGACCTGTCGCGGCCAGTCCGAACCGAGCTCGGCGGAGACCAGTTCGACGAGTTCGTCGTCTGCCTTGTCGGCCGGCCCGTCCACGTGCTCGGTGAGACCGAGCTGGTCGAGCACCAGGCGCGCGGCGTTCGCCAGAACTCCGTCGCGACCGGTGATCTGTTCGGTGAACTCACCGAGCGCTGCGGCGTCGACCGTGCCGCCACTGCCGCCGGCGGCCGGAAGCGAGACCGAGACGCCACGTCGTGACCCGACGGACTGCACCGCCGCGTCGATCAGCGCGTCGACGGCACCGGTGTCGGCGAGCGCACCTTGTGTCAGCCCGCCGAGGTCGCCGCCCCGAATGGACGTTCCTTCGCGGCTGCCGAGTGCGACCTCCGCGGTGACGTGCTGGGTCCAGCCTTCTCCGAGACCCCACACCTTCGTGACGCGGTCCGCAACGTAACCGGGACGCTTGCCCGACGGCCCGAACACCTTCCGCAGGTGATCGTTGATCGAGTCCGACAGCACCGGACCGAAGGGGCGGTACGTGCGGGCGAGCCGGTCCACGGTTCCGGCGAGCGCGCCCATATCCGCGTCGGCGGCACCGTCGATCGCGCCGAGCGACAGTTCGGACCCGAGGTCGACGAGCAGCTGATTGCGACGCGAGGACACACCGTCGCACAGCGCCTCGATCGTGTCCGCAGGACCGATCTGATCGGGACGCAGCTTGGTCCACAGTGCGATGAGCACCCGGGTGGCGTCGGCAGCACCGAACGCGAGGTCGTCGGGTCGCGGGCCACCCGCCGGAGCAGCAAGGGCAGCCGGAGCGGCGGCCGGCGCTGCGGCGGCGGTGGGCGCCTCGGAGACGACGGGTTCGTCGTCCTCGACTGGCGCCGGATCGACATCGGTGGAGTACACGACCGATGCTTCCCGCTCGATGTTGAGCACCTCGACGGGTTCGCCGAAGCGGCCCGGCAGCTTGAGTGTCTGCGACGCGAGATTCGCGACCGTCGGGACGGCACCGAGACCGACCTCGACGAACCGCTCCACACCGAGCCCACCCTCGGATTCCGGGGTGAACAGCAGATCCTGCGTTTCGATCCAACGCACCGGTGACGCGAACTGCCACGCCAGCAACTCGGCGAGCACGACGCGGCAGAGCTTGGACCGATCGGCCGACCACGCATCGAAGTCCGCGAGGACCTCCGCCAGGGGTTCGGACGGGACCAGGTCCGCGATCTCCTGTACGAAGTCGCGACCCAGGTCGAACGGCTTGGGCACCAGGTTCGGGATGTAGCGGCCCAGCAGGATGTCCGGATCGATCTGCTCGGGCAGCAGATGCAGCAGACGCTCACGGAAATCGTCCACACCGCCGCGCAGCACGGTCGAGTGGAACGGCACGTCGATGCCGGGAACCAGGATGAAGGCGCGTTTGCCGCCGAACTCGGCGACCTTCCGCTCGATCACCTTTTCGAGTGCTTCGAGACCCGCCACCGTGCCCGCGATCGCGTACTGAGAACCGCGCAGATTGAGGTTGACGATCTCCAGGAACTCACCGGCCTGCGCTCCGACCTCGGCGACGAACGCCTCCAGATCCTCGTCCGCGACACCGAACTGGGACGGCCGGATCGCTGCCATGCGGTAGTTCGAGCGGCCCTGCGCATCGCGCGGCACGAGCGCGTGCATCGCCGAGCCGCGCTGGAAGACGACCTCGAGTACGGCCTCGAGGGGCAGCACACCGGCGACCGCCGCGAGGGCGTTGTATTCGCCGACCGAATGCCCTGCGAGCAGAGCATCGTCGATGAACGCGCCTGCCTCGCGCAGTTCCGCGATCTGCGCGACGCCGAGTGTGGCCATGGCGACCTGGGTGAACTGGGTCAGGTGCAGCACACCGTCGGGGTGCTTGTGGGTGACGCCCCGGGCCTTGAGAACCGTCGGGTTGTCGCGCACGACGGCAAGGATCGAGAAGCCGAGCGCCTTACGAGTGTGCTTGTCGGCGCGGTCCCAGATCTCGCGGGCAGCCTTGCTGCGCGCGCGGGCGTCGAGGCCCATGCCGGGCCTCTGGATGCCCTGTCCCGGAAACGCATAGACGGTCTTGGGAGCGGCGATCCGGCCCGTGGCCACCATGACGAGGTCACCGTCGACCCGGCACCCGACCTCGACGATATCCGCGCCGCGGTCGGTGCCGATCCGGTCGACGCGAACGTCGATCTTCGCCCCCGGGCGCACCATGCCCAGGAAACGGGTGGTCCACGCGGTCAGCCGGCGGACCGGAAGCTTCGCGTCCGTTTCGGCGGCCGTGACGACCTGCTGGGCAGCGGCAGACAGCCACATGCCGTGCACGATCGGGCTGCCGAGTCCGGCCAGGAGTGCGGCGTTGCCGGACGTGTGGATCGGGTTGTAGTCGCCCGACACCCTCGCGAATGCAGTCATGTCGGTGGGCGCGACGATCACCGCGTCCCGGCGACGGCGCCGCGGAGTGTCGGTGGCGTCCTCGCTCAGAGCGCCACCGGCACGGACCGGTGCTGCGAGTTCGACGGTGCCGGTGCGGCCGCGGATCGCGAATCGCTCGGTCAGCGTCGCGACCGTGTTGTGGCCCGAACCGTCACCGCTGTCGGCGGTGATCACCACGTGGACCTCCACGACGCGGCCGAGGTCGGTGTCGGAGACTCCCGCGACCTCTGCCTTGACCCCGAGGAAGGCCGGTTCGGTGGGAAGACCGTTCTTGACGTCGATGGCGTGATCGAGGTGAACCAGGTCGAGCATGCCCTCGATGACGGAGAGGCCGTCGCCTGTCCGGGCGGCACCGAGCGAGGCGAAAACCGCCGGCCAGCACGCGCCGACGAGCACGTCGGGCACACCGTTGCCGCTCGGAGTCAGGTTCTCCGGCAGTCCCGAACCCGTCACTCCGGCGTGGTCGGCGCTCTTCTCCGGCAGCCAGCCCAAGGTGATGCGGGCGGCGCCCTTCTTGACGGTCGGCAGTTCCTGACCGGCAGCGACACCGAGCAGAGCGGACATCGCGGCGTCCGCGTCGGCGGCGCTCACCACCGGAGCACCACCGGTGCTCACGGACGCCGGCACGGTGATGCGGATCTCGACGGCCTTGTCGCGAGCCAGCGGAACCCGGAGCCCGACGTGCCGGTCGTCGAGGACGGTGAGCGTGGCGCCCGTCGGCGCATGCGACGCCGCGGACTGCGATTCGGCAGTCCACTCGGCGAGGTCGCCGAGACGGTGGACCGGGTTACGGGTGAGACGACCCGCCCAGTGCACGTCCGGTGCGGAGAGCACCGCGTCGAGCACGCCGGGCGCGAGGTCGAGGTGGCGGCGGGCGACGATCGCCGTCGGCTCCATTCCGGCGGAGAGCAATTCGTCGACGGTGGCCTGCTCGAATCGGTCGAGCAACTCACCGACGGGCTCGTCCACCCGGGTGATTCCCGCAACGGCGACGGTGCCGGGGATCACGCAGACCTGGTCGGCGCCGTAACGCGGGTCGTGTGCCTGCCACAGCGAGTCGGAACGCCACCAGCGCCGCACGTCCCGGTCGATGACGGGAACGAAGTTGACGGGCTTGCCGGGGGTCTTGCACAGCGTGACGAAGAACGGGACGTCGGCGGGGTGGAGCAGAACCTCGTCCGCATCGGGGTACTGGGCGGTGAGCGCGTGGAGCGCCGCATACGGCCGTTCGAGCGTCGCGTCGTCGGCGAACAGCGTCGGGATCGGACCACGGTCGACGGGGTGCAGGCGAGCTTCGGCGCGCTGCAGCATCTCCCGGAAGCGCTCACGCCACGTCACATCGGTCCACAGGCTCGTGTGGGCTGCAGAGACTGCGTCGAACATATCTGTGCCGCAATCGAACTCGGACACGGCGTCGGCGCCGACGGCGAGCTCGAGGTAGCGACGCAGCCACTGCAGGTAGGTCATCGAGCCGAGGTCACCGAAGTACGGCTTGGCCGTGACGTCGAGAGCGGCGATGATCTCGTCGCGGCGCGCTGCGACGGCCTCACCGTCACCGGCGACCTCGTCCAGGAGCCGGCCCGTACGCGACGCCGCGTTGTCGATTTCGTGGATGTCGGCGCCGAGCTGGCTGCGACCGGATGCCATGCCGCCGGAGGCGGTGCCCGCACCGACCCAGTCGGGGGTGCCCGGCGTGTCGACGAGCAACTGCTTGACCGCCGGGGCGGTCGTCGCTTCGAGCGTGGCCATCGCCGCGGTGCCGACGAGGATCCCGTCGAGGGGCATCGCGGGGAAACCGTGCACGGTGGACCAGCGGCCGGTCAGGTAATCGGCCGCCTTCTCGGGCGTGCCGATCCCGCCCCCGACACACAGCACCAGGTTCGGTCGGGTGCGCAGCTCGGCGTAGGTGTCGAGCAGCAGGTCGTCGAGGTCCTCCCACGAATGGTGGCCGCCCGCGCGTCCACCCTCGATGTGGACGATGACCGGAAAGTTCGGAACTTCGTTCGCGATTCGGATCACGGAACGGATCTGTGCGACGGTGCCCGGCTTGAAGGCGACGTGTTCGATTCCGGCGTCGCGCAGGTCGGAAATGATCTGGACGGCGTCGTCGAGTTCGGGGATACCGGCGGTCACCACGACACCGTCGAACGGTGCTCCTGCCGCACGCGCCTTGGGAACCAGCCGCTTACCGCCCACGTGCAGCTTCCACAGGTAGGGGTCGAGGAACATCGAGTTGAACTGTGCGGCGCGACCCGGTTCGAGCAGCTTCTGCAGACCCGCGACGTTGTCGGCGAATATCTGCTCGGTGACCTGTCCGCCACCCGCGAGTTCGGCCCAGTGGCCGGCGTTCGCGGCGGCCGCGACGATCTGCGGGTCCACGGTCGTCGGCGTCATGCCCGCGAGCAGGATCGGCGAGCGTCCGGTCAGTCGCGTGAACGAGGTCTCCACACCGATGCGGCCGTCCGGCAACAGGACAGGGGCGGGTGCGAACTCGGTCCACGCGCGCGGCACCTCGGGCTCGGCGCCCGGGGTGAGCAGATTCCGCTGACCACCACGGGTGGACGCAGCGAGAATGCCGACGCCCCGGCCGCGCAGACCCGACGCGGTCATACGGGTGACGAGTTCGCCCGGACCCAGGTCGAGGATCCACGATGCACCGGACTCGACTGCGCAGTCGACTTCCCGGACCCAGTCGACGGGACGAACGAGAATCGCCTCTGCGAGCGAGCGGGCGAGTTTCGCGTCGAGGTCGCAGCGGGCAGCCCAGTCGGCGACCTGCTCGACAGCATCGGCGAGTGCCGGGTGGTGGAATCCGACCTCCGCCGACACCGGGTCGAAGACCGGGGAGAACACCGCTCCGCCACGCTGCTTCGACTCGCGTTCGCGGGTCTCGTCAGTGGAGATCTGCTCGCAACGCTGCTGCACGCGCTCGAGCGCCGCCGGCGGACCGGACAGCACGACGCGTCGTCGTGCATTCCGGATCGCGACGACAGCGCTGTCGGCGGGATCCTTGCCGTCGAACATCTCGGCGACGATGGCGCGGATGCGTTCGGGATCGACGCCTGCGATCGCGAGCATCGGGGATTTACCGGCGCGCGCGAGCAGGCCGCGGCGTCGTCCTACGAGAGTCGCAGCGGCTCCGATGAGCTGTGCGATTGCGAGGATCTCCGGATCCTTGCTGCCGCGGGCAGATACGGCTTCGACCGCGAGGATCCCGGCGGAATGACCGATCACGGCGGACGGTGCCACCTCGTGGACGTCGAGACCCTGATTCGCGAGCGTACGCAGCGCGGCGAGCTGAGTGAGGAGCACGCCGGGGAGGGACACGGCGGCGGAGGTCAGGGTGGCGGTGTCGGGCCCGGCGGGCGCGTCGTCCTCGTCGGCGAGTTCCTGCTCGAGGATCCACGCGACGGGGTCGAAGCCGACCGGCCGCACGACCACGAGATCCGCGGCGACCGCAGCAAGGTGCGTAGCGGCGACGTTGACCAGGTCGGTCAGCTCGGGTTCGAGGCCGTTGTCCCGGGTGAGTTCACCGAGGGAGTCGAGCCAGGGTGCGCCCTGACCGCCGAATGCGACGGCGTAGGGCTCACCGGCGAGGAATCTGTCCACGAGTGCCGACCGTGAAGCGGTGGCCGCTCCCTGTTCGCCGGTGCGTCGTGAGGCCTTCGAGTTCCGTCCGTTGTCACCTGGTGTGGTCTCGTCGATCGTCACGCGTGTATTTCCTCTCCTGAACACCCCTGCGTCGAGGCATTTCCTGTGGGTGCAGCACTGCCTGTGCGGGTTGTCGCATGGACTCGATGTGCTCTGACGGGCACGCCCAGATTCGCACAGAATCATGAGGACTTCCTCATGTTTTGATCCCGAGGAAGACGGCGCGGAACGACGACCCGTGAATTGCCTCACAATCGACGAGAAATCGAACCGGCGAGTAACCCGGATCACCGCTGGCTGCGTCAGTGCGTGGACGTCCGATAACCCGAGGAACCCTCACGTTTAATCGTTATCGAATCGTTACCTTCTTGACGAGGGGACGAACTCGTGCATCGCGATGCATCTCGCGCCGGTTCCGTGTCGGACCAATGGGCTAACCTCGCGGCCGATCGAACACATATTCGACCGGGGGGGCGAATGGTCAAATACACGAGAGAGGTTCTAGCCGAAGCGGTACGGACCTCGACGAGCGTCGCGGGGGTCCTGCGGCGGCTGGAGCTGCGCCCGGCTGGCGGAACGCACAGCCATATCAGCCGTCGCATCAAGAAGTTCGGACTCGACACCTCGCACTTCACCGGAAGGGTGCACCACCGAGGACGTCCGCCGCGAAATCGGCTCGGCTGGGAAGAGATCCTCACACTGAAACCGGGCAACTCGAATCGGCAAGCGCCGAAGCGGTTGCGGCGCGCGTTGATCGAATCGGGGCGCCCGCACATCTGCGGCCTATGCGAGATGGACCCACATGGTGTGGGCGGCCCCTGATTTTCCATGTCGACCACATCGACGGGAATCCGAACGACTCGCGCCCCGCGAACGTCCGTTTCCTGTGTCCCAACTGTCACAGCCAGACGGCGACGTGGGCAGGGCGCCGACGCTTCGGCTGCGAATCGGACCGTAACGATCCGTGACGTATTGTGTGCGTGACGCGCGAGTGGCGTAATTCGGCAGCCGCGCCAGGTTTAGGTCCTGGTGTCCTTACGGACGTGGGGGTTCGAGTCCCCCCTCGCGCACCACGTGAGATGACCCACGGTGCATCGACCGTCTTGGCAGGTCGGTGCACCGCTCGGGTACCGTCGAGAGCGTGTCCGAGCATCGACCGCCCCGAAGGTTGGCCCTGGTTGTCCTGGTTCTCGTAGCTGCAGCAGGATGCCTGGGCCTCGGTTACTGGCAGTGGATGCGCTTCGAGGAAGTCGGCGGCACCTACCAGAATCTCGGGTACGCGTTCCAGTGGCCCGCCTTCGCGTTCTTCTGCGTATATGCCTACCGCCGCTTCGTCAAACTGGAAGCTGAAGAAGCCGAAGCCGAAGCCACCGGCGCCCCGCGCCCGTCGGAATCGACGGAGCCGACGGAGATCCCCGAGGATCTTCTCCCCACGCGTCCCCGCACCGTGGCCGAAGCGCTGGCAGAAGAAGCCGACGATCCTGAGGCACGACAGACCCAGGAGTACAACGAGTACCTCGCGCAACTGGCGCGACGGTCCGATAGGAGCGCGCAGTGAGCACCACCCCCGAGCAGGCGCCAGGCAGTACCACCGCCACCAAGCGCGTGATCAGTGACGCCGATCGCAAGAAGATCGGTTCGGCCCTCCTGCGTTACCGCGTGCTCGCGTATGCCACCGGTCTCTGGCTGCTCATCCTCACCGGTGAGATGGTCGCCAAGTACATCATCGGCATCGAGAACGTACCCGCATGGATCGCGATCGTGCACGGCTGGGTCTACGCCGTCTACCTCGTGCTCACCTTCGACCTGTCGATCAAGGTCCGCTGGCCCGTAGGCCGGACCGTCGGCACGCTGCTCGCCGGCACGATCCCGTTCCTGTCCTTCTATGTCGAGCACAAGCGCACTCAGCAGGTGAAGGCAGACTTCGGGGTCTGACCCGATCCCCCGCTACGGCGATCGGGTGGATGCGATCCGGAAAGATCCGGTCGCATCCACCCGATTCGTGTTCGTGGGGGCTCAGCGCCGAGGGAGGCGCACCACCTGGACGAAGAACTCGTCGATCTGCCGGACCGCCCGGATGAACTGGTCGAGGTCGACAGGCTTGGTGACGTAGGCGTTCGCGTGCAGCTTGTAGCTGCGGAGGATGTCCTCTTCGGCAGCAGATGTCGTGAGCACCACGACGGGGATGTCGGTGAGATCCGCGTCGGACTTGATCTTCTCGAGGACCTGCCGTCCGTCGTACTTGGGTAGGTTCAGATCGAGGAGGACGAGGTCGGGACGCGGCGCACCCTCGTGTGCCCCACGCCGGTAGAGGAAGTCGAGTGCTTCCTCGCCGTCGCGAACGACGTGCAACGTGTTGCCGATCTTGTTGTCCTCGAACGCCTCGCGTGTCATCAGCTCGTCGCCGGGATCGTCTTCCACCAGGAGGACATCGATCGGTTCACCGGGAACAGTCATGCGGATGCTCCTTCCAGAGCCTCGTTTTGTGCAGGCTCCTTGTCACCCACAACGGGAATGGTAAAGCAGAACCTGGCACCGTCCTTGTACTCGGCGTCGAGCCAGATCTCCCCGCCGTGGAATTCGACGATCTTGCGGCAGATCGCGAGACCGATCCCGGTGCCTGTATAGACGTCGCGTCCGTGCAACCGCTGGAAGATGACGAAGACCTTGTCCGAGAACTCGGGAGCGATCCCGATGCCGGTGTCCTGCACGGTGAACTGCCACACAGGCTTCTCATCCTCGTCGGATTCCTCACAGGAGATCCGGATCGTGATCGGACGGTCGGGATGGCGGAACTTGATGGCGTTGCCCAGCAGGTTCTGCCACAACATCACGAGGAGCGTGGGATCTCCCACGACCTCGGGTAGCGACTCCGGTCGTTCGATGACGACCTCGGACTCCTCGATCGCCTGCTCGAGGTTTCCGAGAGCAGCGTCGAGCGTCGGATCGAGCGCCACGCGGACGTGGTTGTCGCTCACGCGCCCGACCCGGGAGAAGGTGAGCAGATCGTTGATCAGGATCTGCATCCGCTTGGCACCGTCGACTGCGAACGCGATGTACTGCGCCCCGCGCTCGTCCAGCTTGTCGCCGTACCGCTTTTCGAGCAGCTGACAGAACGACGCCACCTTACGCAGCGGCTCCTGCAGGTCGTGCGAGGCGACGTAGGCGAATTGTTCGAGCTCGGCGTTGGACCGTTGGAGGTCGATCGCCTGGCTTTCCAGCTGTGCGTGCCGTTCCCGCGATACCGCGAGCTCCCGGACGATCCTGCCGCGCATGTTCTCGACGTCCTGTCCGAGCGCACGGATGTCGGCCGGGCCCTCCGGCGTGATGTGGTGGCCGAACTCCTCGCGCGCGACGACCTTGCGGGTCGCGTCACGGAGCCGAGCCAGCGGCCGCACCACGATCATTTGGACGAGGAATGCCATGCCCACTCCGGTGAGCAGGAAGACCGTGACCATCGACGCGAAGATGGTGTCACGGTTCGTCCGGACCGCTTCGAGTTCCTCGATACCGTCCTCGCGGGCTTGGAGCAGTCCGTCGTTCTGGACGTCGAACAACACTCGCAGCCGGTCGAACGCGACACGACCGGCCTCGACGGCGACGGGATCGATAGGCTGCGGGTTGCCGGCGATCACACTCGACACGAGTGGTACGGCGTAGACGCGGCGCCATTCCTCCGCTGCTGCTTCGACTGCGTCGAGGTCGGCGAGAAGCTCCTCCTCGCCGTTCACGAGCTCCCGCAGATTCTCGGCCGCCTCCTGCTCGTCCAGGCGGCCGTCTTCGTAGGGCTGAAGGAAGGCGGGATCGGCGGCGAGGATGTAACCCCGCGCCCCGGTTTCCTGGTTCACCAGCGCAGCTTGCAGCCTGTACGCCTCGACACGGGCGGGCTGGATGCGGTCCCGCACGTAGTCGGACATGTTCGTGGTCTCGCGAAGGTAATGGCTGCCCACCAGAGTGCCGATCACCACCAGCACGCCCATGACGCTCAGCACGATCAGGAACCAGCCTTGCACGGTGGGTCCCCGATCCTGGCCGCTCGCCTGGGAGGCGCCGACGCTGTTCCCGGGTCCGGTGTCGGACGCCGAGGTATCGATTGTCGTCATTCGGGTGCGGTCACTTCCTTCTTCCATTGCACGTACACCACTGCCACGTCGTCGGACAGTCCGCCGTTGCTCTCGGCGAGTTCTTCCGCACGTGCGATGAGGGAGTCGGTGAAATCGTTGGGTTCGAGGTCGGCGCAAGCACGTGCCAGAGCAAGCAGGCCCTCCTCCCCGAGGCGTTCCCGCCCTTCACCGCGATGCCCCTCGAACAGGCCGTCGGTGAAGAGGACGAGCGCAGCACCCGGCGGCAGGGCGATCTCGTGGACCGGCCAGGTCGAGAGATTCGGCACCAGCCCCAGAGCCGGCCCCCCAGGCGCTTCCAGCCAATCCACGCCACTACCGTTCCGGAGCAGCAGGCCCGGGTGTCCCGCTCGCATGACTTCGACGGTCCGGCGGTCGGCAGACATCGAGAGGTTGGTCACCGAGGCGAAGATCCGGTTCCCCGACCGTTCGGCAACGAGGATCTCCTCGAGCTTGTGCAGCCGACGCGGTCCCGTCACTCCGGTGAGCACGAGCGTGCGCCACGCGATGCGCAGCCCGACCCCGAGTGCGGCCTCGTCCGGCCCGTGGCCCGAGACGTCGCCGATGAGGACGTGCACGGTGCCGTCCTCGGTCTGGACGACATCGTAGAAGTCACCACCGAGCAGCGCCGAGGTGCGGCCGGGCCGGTACCGGGCGACGACGTCGAAGCCTGCATCGGGCTTCAGCAGCGGGGAGGGCAGCAACCCCCGCTCGAGGCGGGCGTTCTCCTGGGCGCGAAGCTGACCTGCCTGCAGCGCCGAGGCGGCCTGTTCCGCTTGTTTTCGCTGCATGGCGTACCGAACGGCACGGCCGAACAGATCGGGCTCGACGCGACCCTTGACCAGGTAGTCCTGTGCGCCGACCGACACGGCCGCGAGCCCTGTCTGCTCTTCGGCCAAGCCGGTGAGCACGACGATGGGAACAGAATCGGCGACTTCCTTGACCTTGGCGACGGCCTCGAGGCCGCTGGCATCGGGGAGGTGGAGATCGAGCAGCACGCAGTCCGGCATCCGGACGGCGAACTCTTCGCGCGCAGCCGCGAGTGACTGGACCCACACGACCTTCATCTCGGGGGCGCTGTCGGCGACCAGTTCCTCGACGAGCAATGCGTCGCCAGGGTCGTCCTCGATGAGGAGTAGCGACGGATGGTACGTCGAATCATCCGGTCGGTACACGTCCACGTTGGTCGTCCTTCCCTGCTGCATTCGAACAATACAGACACCCGTTCGGGTCGGTCCCGACGGCTGGGACGGCGCAACCTTCAACCTGTTTCTCGCATCTGTCGGCGCGATCTTGCATGATAGGGCGGTGAACGATCCACTTACCGCACATCCTCATATGACTCTTTCGACGTCCAGGGAGGGGTCCATCGCCATCCTCTCGGTCAGTGGAGAGGTCGATATGACGAGCGCCCCCATGCTGGAAGAGCAAGCGCTCACCCTTCTCGAAACCGACGCGACCGCCCTTGTCGTCGACCTCACCGCCGTCGACTTCCTGGCCTCCATGGGAATCGCCCTGTTGGTCGATCTGTCCAAGCGTGCCGGCGACAACCGCGTTTTCGCGGTGGTCGCACACGGCAGCGCGACCGCGCGTCCGCTGGAACTGCTGGGTCTCGGCGAGGTGCTGGCAGTCCATCCTCGCCTCGACGAGGCAGTCGGCGCGCTCGGCGGTGGGGCGGAGGACGCCTCACCCCAGGCGTAACAGCATCGACGAACCGAGGAACCCATGTCGTCCGCCTTTGACGAGCCCGCATCGTTCACCCCCGATGGCATCAGCCATCGGGGTGTGCGGGCCGATCCATCCGAGATCGCGCTTCTGCGTGGCACCATGCGGAGTTGGCTGGCCGGACTCCCCCTGGACGAGGACCGTCGTCAGGACATCCTCCTGGCCAGCTACGAAGCGCTGGCCAACGCGGTCGAACACGCGTACACACCCTCCGACCCGGCAGCAACGCTCGATTTCGAAGCGACCTATCACCCAGCCGACGGGCAACTCCACGTGCTCGTCGCCGATCACGGGGTCTGGCACGACGCACCGGACGACGAATCCCGACGCTCCCGCGGCCACGGATTGACGCTGATACGAAACCTGACCTCCGAGATGGTCGTCGAGCGGAAGCCCGGTGGCACGGTGGTCGACATGCGGTGGTCCTTGAACGAGAACGACACCTCGGACGTCGTCTGACGTCCGAGGTGTTCTTCGTTCTGCCGCTTCCCGATCGAGATCTACCGGAGAGCAGGCTCGACCGAGTCGGACAGTTTCGGGTGCCCCGGCTGCGCACAGTGAGTGCCGGGTCCGAACGCGCCCTCAGGCGTCACTGGTCGACCGCGGCGAGCGCGGCGAGCACCGGGACGAGTTGTGCGAGCGCACGACCCCGGTGAGAAGAGGCGTCCTTCTCCTCCGCCGTGAGTTCCGCCGCAGTGCGGTTCTCCCCGTCCGGCCGGAATACCGGGTCGTAACCGAACCCGTTCCCTCCGCGCGATTCCCGCACGATGTCGCCCCGCCACTCCCCTCGCACGACCGTCACGTCGGTCTCGCCGCCCTCCCGGGGGACGGCGAGCGCGCACGCGGAAACGAAGGCTGCGCCGCGCCGGTCGTCGGGGACGTCCTGTAACTGGCCGAGGAGCAGCGCCGTGTTGGCGTCGTCGTCGCCGTGCCGTCCGCTCCACCGCGCCGACAGGACCCCGGGCATTCCCCGGAGGGCGTCCACTTCGAGCCCGGAGTCGTCGGCGATGCAGGGAAGGCCGGTGGCGGCCGCGCCGTCACGCGCCTTCGCCACCGCGTTCTGTTCGAACGTCGCACCGGTTTCAGGTGCTTCCGGGAACGGAGGAACCTGGTCGAGGCCGATCAGGTCGATTCCGTCGATGCCGGCGCTGTCGAGCACCCGCTGCAACTCCCGGAGTTTCTTCGCGTTACGGCTTGCGACGAGAACTCGCACGGTCATGTCAGGCTCCGAACTTCTTCTTCCCGTGGTCGGCGACCGCGGGCTCGGGAAGAACGCCCGGATAGGGCTGAGCGAGCACCTCGCGCTGGATCCGGCAGAGTTCGTCGATGCCGGCGAGAGCGGAGTCGAGCAGCTTGTCGAGCGTCGAACGCGGGAAGGTCGCGCCTTCGCCGGTGCCCTGGACCTCCACGAGCGTGCCGGTGTCCGTGGCGACGACGTTCATGTCGACCTCTGCCCGGACGTCCTCTTCGTACGGCAGATCCAGACGTACGCGGCCGTCGACCACTCCGACGCTCACCGCGGCGACCTGGCACGAGATCGGCTGCGGGTCGGCGAGACGGCCCGCGGCGCGCAGCCATGTCACGGCGTCACTCAGCGCGACGTACGCGCCGGTGACGGCGGCTGTGCGCGTTCCGCCGTCGGCCTGCAATACGTCGCAGTCGATAGCGATGGTGTTCTCACCGATCGCGGCGAGGTCGATGCAGGCGCGGAGGGAGCGGCCTACCAGCCGGCTGATCTCCTGGGTCCGGCCGCCGAGCTTTCCCTTGACGGATTCGCGGCCGCTGCGGGTATGGGTGGCGGCGGGAAGCATCGCGTACTCCGCGGTGACCCAGCCCAGCCCCGAGCCTTTACGCCAGCGAGGGACGCCTTCTTCGACGCTCGCCGTGCACATCACGCGGGTCTGCCCGAACTCGACGAGTACCGACCCGGCCGGATGGTTGGTGAATCCTCGGGTGATGCGGATATCGCGGAGTTGGTCGTCCGCCCTGCCGTCTTCTCGTATGGTCACGCACCCGAGCCTAGGCGATGGCGGAGGTGGTTTCAGATGCGGTAGACGTCGCCGGAGGACACCGCGTGGACCGGGCCGGAGTACTCGGCCTTCGCCTCTGCGATGACGTCCTCACGGGAAGTCCAGGGCGGAATGTGGGTCAGGAGTAGTTCTCCGACGCCCGCCCGGGTTGCGATCTGCCCGGCTTCCGTGCCGGACAGGTGGATTCCCGCGGGACGTTTCGCCGGGTCGTGCGTCCAGGATGCTTCCGAGAGCAGCACGTCGGCGCCGTGCGCGAGGTCGACCACCGCTTCACACATGCCGGTGTCCCCCGTGTAGACCAGCGTGCGCCCGGAATCGCTCGTGATCCGGAATCCGTAGGTCTCCGGCGGGTGCTCCATCCGCGCGGGAGTGATCTCGAGCGTCCCGAACCGGATCGGCTCGCCTTCGACGATGGTGCGCACATCGAGAGTGTCACTCACGTCGTCCGTTTCACCGGGAGCCTCGGCGGACGCGGCACCGATTCGTTCCGCCGTCCCACTCGGTCCGTACGCCAGGGTGCGGACGACGGGAGGGTTCGGGGAATACCTGCGCCACACCAGCAGACCCGGCAGGTCGAGACAGTGGTCGGCGTGCAGATGCGACAGCAGGACGGAGACTTCACCGGGATCCGCATGGCGCTGCAGAGCGCCGAGAACGCCCGGACCGAAATCGATGACCAGAGGAGGGGTGTCGGGCGCGGTCAACAGGTATCCGGATGCGGCGGAATCCGGCCCGGCCACACTGCCGGAGCACCCCAGAACGGTCATGCGCATATACGTCATGCTGCCACGCCGAAGGCTCCGTGATGAAGCCAACGCGACATTTCACGCGCAGACTCACAGTTGCGACAAAGCTGTGACGTATGAGCCCCGAGTGGACAACCGGCGTCGACGCTGCTCCCGATCAGCGTAGCGGCGGCGCGGTCGTCGTGCGACGCGTCGCCCGATCTCCCGACGAGAGGATCCAGGCCGCGAGGATGCCGCCGAGCGCTCCGAACAGGTGTCCTTGCCACGAGATCCACGGCTGAGTCGGAAGCACTCCCCACAGCATTCCGCCGTAGACGAACAGCACGACGATGCCGAGAAGGATCTGGCCGGCTTTGCGCGTGAAGATCCCGCGCACGATCAGATATGTGAGCCAGCCGAAGATCAGCGTCGAGGCTCCGATGTGGACCTCGCCGGTTCCGGCGAACAGCCAAGTACCGATGCCACCGACGAGCCAGATGATCACTGTGGCCGCGATGCCCCGTCCGATCCCGGAGAGCATGACAAGGAAACCGAGCACGAGCGCGGGAACGGTGTTCGCGGTGAGGTGTGCCCAGTCCGCGTGCAGGAGTGGCGCGAACAGGATCCCCCAGAGGCCGTCGCCGGTGCGCGGTTCCACACCCGCCGCATCGAGGTCTGCGGGAAGGACCGTGTCTGCCGCTTCGATCCCGTAGAGGAGCACGAGGAAACCACCGGTCCAGAGCGCAGCGCGCTGCCAGATCGGCCTGTGCGTGGAGTCGGTGCCGGTACCGGTCGGGATGGTCATTACTCCATTGTGGCCTTCTCGACGGGATCAGGTCGTGGGCGAGCGGAATGCGGACGGAAAGACATCGCGGTAGGACGGGATGCCGGCGACGCCGGTCGCCGCGAGCACCGCATCGACGATCGCCCGCTCCACGACCTCCGCAGCGGCGACCCCCACGGCGGCGAGGACGGGCAGGCCGGGATCGAAGGAATCCGGCACGTCGGGGCCGTCGGGAAGCTGTGCCGTGCCGGTGGCGAGAGCGAAGATCGTGTCGCCGTCGAGCGGCGAGTGAGCGGGCCGTACAGCGCGTCCGAGCCCGTCGTGACCGGCGACCGCAATGCGCCGGCAAGCCGCCTTCGACAACGGCGCGTCGGTCGCGACCACCCCGATGGTGGTGTTCAGGACCGTGCGCTTCTCGCCGAGGGCGCGCGCCGCGGCGACTTCGGAGGCGATGGGCGCGGACATTCCTGCTTCTGCTGCGCGGCCGGGTCCCAGCCCCCAGGGCAGGCCGGTGTCGGGATCGATCACCGACCCGACGGGGTTCGCGACCATGAGTGCAGCCACGGTCACGCCCGCGGCGGGCCCCTCGGTGATACGCACGCTTGCCGAGCCGATACCTCCTTTGAGCACTCCCGCCCGGGCGCCGGTTCCGGCCCCGACGGATCCGCGCTCGAGTGAGGTGTCACCGGCGGCGGCAGCGGCGGCATACCCTGCGGCGGCATCCGGCCGGACGTCCCATGCTCCGACCGGGAGATCGAAGATGACGGCGCCCGGGACGATCGGCACGACGGCGCCGGGCGCACCCATGGGAATACCGCGGCTGCGTTCTTCCAGGAATCGCATGACGCCGTCGGCTGCGGCGAGCCCGTAGGCGCTGCCGCCGGTGAGCAGCACCGCATCGACGCGCTGCACCGAATGGCTCGGGTCGAGGAGGTCCGTTTCCCGCGTGCCCGGTCCGCCGCCCCGCACGTCGACGGACGCGACCGCGGCAGGCTCCGCGAGGACGACGGTGCACCCGGTGGCGGCTCCGTGCCCGGGGAGATCGCCCTGCGCGAGGCGAACGTCGGCGTCGAGAGCCTGCCAATGCCCGACGCGCAGGCCCGCGACGTCGAGGATCGAATCGGTCGGTCCGGCGACGCTCACGGTTGGAGAGCCTGGACCAGCGAATCCTGGACCCAGGTGAGCCAGTGATAGACATCGAGATGTGGGGCGCGCGGATCGTCGTCGTCGAGAGTCTCGGGGGTGTCGTCGTCGATGTCGAGGGTCGCACCGAGCGCGAGTCGCACGTCGTTGAGTCCGTACAGCCACGATTCGGCCTGTTCCGGAGTGAGGACGACGCGGCCGCCGGACTCGGGCACGGTGCGCAGGATCATTGCCCCCGCGGCGAGCTTCGCATCGATGATGCTCGGCTCGTGGAGGCTGCGCATCGCGCCGTTGAGGTCTGCGGACTCGTCGTCGGAGTTCGTCGCCGCTTCGGGATCGGCCCGGTGGAAGTCGGGGAGCAGTCGCCGGACGGCCGGAATGTCGGGCGGGGTCGAGTTACCGGTCCGCAGTCCGGTCAGCTGGGCCAGGTCGTCCTGCGGTGCCTGGCCGGCGCGATCCTCGAGCATCCCCAGCACGGACGCGACCAGCGATCGCAGGACGGATGCTTCGTGGGCGTCCATCTCCGAGCGAAGTTTCGGTCCGCTGAGCGAGTTTTTCCTGATCCACGGCCGCACGTCGGTCGGATCCTCCTGTGGGTGGGGTCATTCGTCCCGTTGCATGGTCGCCCACAAACCGGCGGCATGGAGACGCTCTACATCGTGCTCCATCTTGTCACGCGAGCCACTCGAGACGACGGCCTTGCCTTCGTTGTGGACCTCGAGCATCAGTTCGGTGGCCTTGGCCTTGCTGTACCCGAACAGCTTCTGGAATATGAACGTCACGTAGTGCATGAGGTTGACCGGATCGTCCCAGACCACCGTGACCCACGGCCGGTCGACGGCTGCGGTCTCCTCGACGGCCTCGGCCTCGGCCGGGACTGCCTGGCCCGCTGCCATCATGCGGACGTCGAACTCACCTGTCGTGGACCCCGGCACCATGAAGTCCAGGGTACGACGTCGGCGCGCGTCGAAAAACCCGCCCGCGGGCCGCCGATCTACAGTGTCCGAGTGTCCGAAGCCACCGCCGCTGCGATTCCCGGCAGCACCGCACTGTTCACCGACAAGTACGAACTGACGATGCTCGAGGCCGCCCTGGCCGACGGGTCGGGCGATCGCCCCTGTGTATTCGAGGTGTTCGCCCGCCGCCTGCCCAGCGGTCGCCGATACGGCGTGGTCGCCGGTACGGGTCGCCTGCTCGACGCCCTCGCGACGTTCACTTTCGGGGAAAGCGAACTGGCATCGGTGTCGGAGTTTCTTGCGCCCGGCACCGTCGAGTGGCTGCGGAACTTCCGGTTCTCCGGCGACATCGACGGTTACCGCGAGGGCGATTTCTACTTCCCCGGATCCCCGATCCTGTCGGTGAGCGGGACGTTCGCCGAGTGCGTACTGCTCGAGACGCTGGTGCTGTCGATCTTCAACCACGACAGTGCGGTGGCGTCCGCGGCTGCGCGGATGGTTTCCGTCGCCGACGGGCGGACTCTGATCGAGATGGGCTCGCGTCGCACTCACGAGGAAGCGGCGGTCGCCGCGACGCGCGCGGCCTACCTCGCTGGTTTCGACTCGACGTCGAACCTCGAGGCGGCGCGGCGGTTCGGTATCCCCGCCGCGGGCACCGCGGCGCATGCGTTCACGCTGCTGCACACGACGTCCGCAGGCAGGGACGAGGCGTCGGCCTTCCGCAGTCAGGTCGAGACGCTCGGGGTGGACACCACCTTGCTGGTCGACACGTACGACATCACGGCCGGGGTGAATACAGCGATCGAGGTCGCGGGCCCCGGTCTCGGCGCCGTCCGCATCGACTCCGGCGATCTCGGGGTTCTCGCGCGGCAGGTCCGCCGCCAGCTCGACGGTCTGGGCGCGACCCGCACCAAGATCGTCATGTCGGGTGATCTCGACGAGTACGGCATCGCGGGCCTGCGCGCCGAACCCGTGGACGCCTACGGTGTCGGGACGTCGGTGGTGACCGGCTCGGGAGCCCCCACCGCCGGTATGGTCTACAAACTCGTCGAGGTCGCGGGCATCCCGGTCGAGAAGCGCAGCGCCGCGAAGGAGTCGCGCGGTGGAGCGAAGAAGGCGGTGCGGTACGCGCGTCGCAGCGGCACTCTCGTCGAGGAGGTCGTCTACCCGGCCGACCTCGGCCGAATCCCCGACGGTGACGGATCGGTGGTGTACGACCTGATGGTTCCTCTCGTCCGGGAGGGGCGTCCGGTCGAGGGTCTTCCGACGCTCGAGGACAGCCGGCGTTTCCTCGCTCAGGGCATGGTGAGCCTGCCGTGGGAGGGCATGACGCTGTCGGCGGGCGATCCGGCGATCCCGACCCGCTTCGTCCGCGCGCGGTAACCCCGGCCCGCCCCGGCGACGTCCGCACGACGCCACCTCACCCACTCCCGGTATCGCCGCAGGCCGCGACGGGCGGTCCCGGAACCTGACGGTGCTGCCCGCTACCCTTGACGGGTGCCCGATCTTCCCGAAGTGCCCGAGCTGTTGCGAACCGCGGTACACGCGCTGGGGGGCAAGGAACGACGGAACCAGCTGACCATGGCGTCGGCGGTGGCACACAGCATCGACACCGGTGAGCACCTGGCCGTCCAGGCCGGCACCGGTACCGGCAAGTCGCTGGCCTATCTCGTTCCGAGTATCCGGTACGCGGTCCGCACCGGCCGCACCGTCGTCGTCTCCACCGCCACCATCGCACTGCAACGACAACTGGTCGAGCGCGACCTTCCGCGGCTGGCGAAGGCACTCACCGAGTCGCTGGGCCGCAGCCCTCGCTTCGCGATCCTCAAAGGCCGCGGAAACTATCTGTGCCTCAACAAGATCCATACCGGCCTCGCGGAAGAACCACCGGACACCGGGCTGTTCGACGCCTTCGCGCTCTCGCGCATCGGTCGTGAGGTGCGCCGGGTCACCGAGTGGTCCTCCGAGACGGACACCGGCGACCGCGACGACCTGAGCCCCGGTGTGTCCGACCAAGCCTGGCGTCAGGTCAGCGTCACCGCGCGCGAATGCCTCGGCAAGTCGCGCTGCCCGGTGGGCGAGGACTGCTTCGCCGAGATCGCGCGCGCGGAAGCAGCGCAGGTCGACGTCGTGGTCACCAACCACGCTCTCCTCGCCATCGACGCGATCACCGGCATCCAGATCCTGCCCGAGCACGACGTGGTCGTCGTCGACGAGGCCCATGAACTCGTCGACCGGGTCACCGGGGTCGCCACCGCCGAATTGTCGGGCGGGAGTGTCTCCGCGGCCGCGCGTCGTTGCCTCAAGCTCGCCGGAGACGAGGAAGTCGACCGTCTCGAGGGCGCTGCGGAGAACTGGGATGCCCTGCTCGACGACCTTCCGCCCGGGCGGTGGGACGCCGTACCCGACGGAGCGGGTGCTGCGCTTGCCGCGGTCCGCGACGCCGCGTGGGCGGTGCACACCTCGATCGGGTCGCCCAAGTCCGGCATGGACCCCGAAGCTGCCGCGGCGCGCAATCAGGCGCTCGCGGAGATCGACGACGTCCACGACTGCGCCGTGCGCATCCTCACAGCGTTCGACGAGCCCGATCCGTCGCGACGCAAGGATGTCGTGTGGCTCGCGGTCGACGAGTTCCGCGGCGTCGCCCGCCGCACGGTCCGGATGGCGCCACTGTCGGTGGGCGGCCTGCTCCGTTCGAAACTATTCGGCGAATCGACGGTCGTCCTCACCTCCGCGACATTGACGGTGGGTGGCTCGTTCGACGGTCTCGCCGTCGACTGGGGCCTTCCCCCGCAGGCTCCCGGCCGCAGCGAGACAACCGCGGCTTCCGGCGCGGAGCCGCCGTCGGACACGAGCACCCTGAAGTGGAACGGCATCGACGTCGGATCCCCGTTCGACCACCAGAAGTCCGGAATCCTCTACATCGCCAAGAAGTTGCCGCCACCCGGCCGCGACGGGATGCCGCCGAGCCACCTCGACGAGATCGAGAAACTGGTCACCGCGGCCGGCGGACGCACACTCGGGCTGTTCTCGTCGATGCGTGCGGCGAAGGCCGCCGCCGAGGCCCTGCGCGAACGGGTGGACACACCGATTCTGTGTCAGGGCGACGACGCGACCGGCGCGCTCGTCGAGAAGTTCGCGGCAGACGAGCCGACGAGCCTCTTCGGCACGCTGTCGTTGTGGCAAGGGGTCGACGTGCCCGGCCCGTCGCTGTCCCTGGTGATCATCGACCGCATCCCGTTCCCCCGGCCCGACGATCCGCTGCTCGTCGCCCGCCAGCGAGCGGTCGAAGCCCGCGGCGGCAACGGGTTCATGGCGGTCGCGGCGAACCATGCGGCATTGCTCCTGGCGCAGGGTGTGGGCCGATTGCTTCGCAGCACCGAGGACCGCGGCGTGATCGCAGTGCTCGACTCCCGGTTGGCCACCGCCCGGTACGGCAGTTACCTGCGTGCGTCGTTGCCGCCGTTCTGGGAGACGACCGACCCCGACATCGTGAGCGAGGCACTGGCCCGCCTGCGCGGATGACCCGCAGGTGGATCCGGTCCCGGCAAAGGACCCGGATCCACCCGGTGGCACGTCAGGGCAGGCGGACCATGCCGAACTCTGCCGGCGAGGCGAGCAGATCGTGGTGCGGCAACACCCGCACGGTGTACCCGACCGGCCCTGCGAGCGGCAACCGGACGTCGGCCTCGAACACCTCACCGAACGATCCGTTGCCGGTACGGGTCATCGGGATCGAGACGATGTCGCTGAGCGTGTCGTCCGATCCGACGCGGCCGATCACAGCCTGCACCTCGACGTCGTCGGGGGTGAGCGCTCCGAGTTCCACGTGGGCGGTCACCGCGAGCTTCGAGCCGATCTCGGGGACTTCGGGCAGCCCTTCGGTGTCGACGTTCGCGACCCGCACCGCCGGCCACGCCGCTTCGAGTCGCTCCCGGTACTCGGCGACGGCCTTCGCACCGGCGTAGTGGTTTGCGGCAACGGCGCGCGCGGCCGCCGCTGCCGGAATGTAATAGTCGACGGCGTAGTCGCGGACCATGCGGGAGGCGAGCACCTTCGGTCCCAGGTTCTGGAGGGTGTGCCGCACCATCTCGATCCACCGGCTCGGAACCCCGTCCCCGTCCCGGTCGTAGAACCGCGGCAGCACCGAACGTTCCAGAAGTTCGTACAGCGCGCCCGCTTCGAGATCGTCGCGACGCACGTCGTCGACCCCGTCGGCGGTGGGAATCGCCCACCCGTTCTCACCGTCGTACATCTCGTCCCACCAGCCGTCGCGGATGGACAGGTTGAGTCCGCCGTTGAGCGCCGATTTCATACCGGACGTTCCGCAGGCTTCCAGCGGCCGGAGCGGGTTGTTGAGCCAGACATCGCAACCCCAGTACAGGTAACGCGCCATGGACATGTCGTAGTCGGGCAGGAAGACCACCCGGTGCCGGACGTCGTGCTCGTCGGCGAACCGCACGACCTGCTGGATGAGTGCCTTTCCACCGTCGTCGGCGGGATGGCTCTTGCCCGCGACGACCAGCTGCAGCGGCCGCTCGGGGTCGAGAAGCAAGGCCCGCAACCGCTCCGGGTCGCGCAGCATCAAGGTCAGGCGCTTGTAGGTGGGCACGCGCCGCGCGAATCCGATGGTGAGTACACGGGGGTCGAAGACCGAATCGACCCAGCCCAGCTCGGCTTCGGTCGCGCCCCGTTCGATCCACGAGTTGCGCAGACGACGGCGCACCTCCTTCACGAGCATGCCGCGCAGGGTGTTGCGCATCTCCCACAGTTCGCCGGCGTCGACGGTCTGCAGCAGTTCCCATCCGCGCGATTCCTCGACGAGATCGGGTCCGGCGAGGCGGTCGGCCAGGGCGAGCCATTCGCGCGCCGCCCAGGTGGGTGCGTGCACGCCGTTGGTGACGGATCCGATCGGAACCTCGGTGGCGTCGAACCCGGGCCACAGTTCCTCGAACATGTTCCGGCTCACCGCGCCGTGCAGCTTCGAGACGCCGTTGCAGCGTTGCCCGAGCCGCAGTCCGAGGTGTGCCATGTTGAACACCTCCGGATCGGACTCGCGACCGAGGGCGAGAATGCGGTCGACGGTGAGACCCGGGAGCAACGCCGAATCGTTCTCGCCGTTGCGTCCCGAGAAATAGTGACGCACAAGATCGATCGGGAAGCGGTCGATGCCGGCGGGGACGGGTGTGTGCGTGGTGAACACGGTTCCGGCGCGAACCGCGGCGAGGGCCTCGTCGAAATCGAGGCCGGTACCTGTTACGAGTTCACGGATACGCTCGGCACCGAGGAAACCCGCGTGCCCCTCGTTCATGTGGAAGACGTCGGGGTCCGGCAGCCCGGTGATCCGGGTGTAGGCACGGACCGCCCGGACACCGCCGATTCCGGCGAGTATCTCCTGCTTGATGCGGTGGTCCTGGTCGCCGCCGTAGAGCCGGTCGGTGACCCCGCGAAGATCCTCGTCGTTGCTCGCGATGTCCGAGTCGAGCAGCAGCAGCGGCACCCGGCCGATCTGGGCGATCCACACTCGGGCGTCGAGGGTGCGACCGCCCGGGATCTCGACCTGGACGAGCGCCGTGGATCCGTCGGCCTCGGTGAGCAACCTGATCGGCAGCCCTTGCGGGTCGTAGGGAGGGTAGTGCTCGACCTGCCAGCCGTCTGCGCTGAGCGACTGCCGGAAATAGCCGGAGCGGTAGAGCAATCCGACACCGATCAACGGCAGGCCCAGGTCCGACGCCGCCTTGAGATGGTCACCGGCGAGGATGCCGAGTCCGCCGGAGTAGTTGGGAAGTACTTCGGAGACACCGAACTCCATCGAGAAGTACGCGACCCCCGCGGGCACGGCAGTGCCACGTTCCTGTTGCTGCTGATACCACCGGGGGCGCGACAGGTAGTGCTCGAGATCGAACGCGGCGGCGTCGAGCCGGGCAAGGAAGTCCTCGTTCTCCGCGAGGGCGTCGAGCCGCTCCGGTGGGACCTCGCCGAACAGTCGGACGGGGTCGTTACCGCATCGCTCCCACAACTCGGGGTCGACCGCGGCGAACAGATCCTGTGTCTCCGGATGCCACGACCATCTCAGGTTGGCGGTCAGTGTCCCCAACGCAGCGAGTCGCTCGGGAAGATGGGCTCGTACGGTGAACCGACGCAAGGCTTTCACTCTGGGAAGCCTACTCATGTCCGCCGCGGCGCGGCGCCTTCGGCGCCGGAACCGAGGACAGGGAGGACATATCCCCCCGGCCTCATCCGAACAGCCCCGACAATTCCGGCTCCGCCCGTTGTCCAGCCCATGCGTTTCGTCCTTTCGGATTGCCTCCACCGGAAACGTCGATCCGTACCGGAGAGACGTCAGGGAACGGCGCATTGCGCCCGGGTCACGCGCTGTGAACCGTGAGTAACCGATACGGTTCGTCACGTCGATACCGGGTATTCCGAGGTCACGGTCAATGGTCGGCCGCGTGCCGCCGCCTCCATTACGGTTGACGCAGAACACGGCCGCAGTACGCCCCGGCCCCGGGGTATCACCCCCGGGCCCCGCACGGAACGGAGCAAGCGTGACAGGTCGCCTCGGCATCGACGACGTCCAACCTTCGATCGAAGGTGGGCGGTATCCCACCAAAGCGGTCGTCGGCGAGGTGGTACCGGTATCGGCGGTGGTGTGGCGTGAGGGCCACGACGCGATCGCAGCGACGCTGACCGTCCGCGGCCCGGCCCCTGCCACCGCGACCAAGCCGACGCGGATCCCGATGACGCCGGGGGCCGAACCCGACACCTTCCACGCAGTGTTCGCCCCCACCTCGCCCGGAATCTGGACGTACCGGATCGAGGCATGGAGCGACCCGGTGTCCACCTGGCGACATGCGGTCGACGCCAAAATCGCCGCGGGACAGGGACCCGAGGATCTCGCCAACGATCTCGAGAGCGGCGCAAGGATTTTCGAGAAAGCGGCACGAGGGGTACTGCGCGGAAATCGGCCCACCCTGCTTGCCGTTGCGGCGTCGCTGCGCTCGGAACGCCCGCTGGCGGAGCGCGTCGCTCCTGCCTTCTCCGCCGACGTCACGGAGATCCTGCGCGCCCACCCGCTGCGTGAACTGCTCACACGCGGAAGAGCATTCACGTTGGTGGTCGATCGGACCCGGGCTCTGTTCGGCTCGTGGTACGAGTTCTTTCCCCGGTCGACCGGTGGCTGGAACGAGGACGGCACGCCCCGGCACGGCACCTTCGAGACCGCGGCCGACGATCTCCCGCGCATCGCTGCCATGGAGTTCGACGTCGTCTATCTGCCGCCGATCCACCCCATCGGCCGGATCAACCGCAAGGGACCGAACAACACACTCGTGGCGGGCCCGGACGATGTGGGTTCGCCGTGGGCCATCGGCGCGGAGGAGGGCGGCCACGACGCGATCCACCCGCAACTCGGTGACGAGAAGAGTTTCCGGGCGTTCCGGGAACGAGCCGAAGAACTCGGCCTCGAGGTCGCGCTCGACCTCGCGCTCCAGTGCGCCCCGGATCACCCGTGGGCCCGCGACCATCCGGAATGGTTCACTGTGCTCCCCGACGGCACCATCGCCTTCGCCGAGAACCCGCCCAAGAAGTACCAGGACATCTACCCGGTGAACTTCGACAACGACCGGGACGGGATCTACGCGGAAGTCCTGCGCGTCGTACGACATTGGATCTCTCTGGGGGTCAAGATATTC
>JAEZDV010000327.1 GCA_023417985.1 Actinomycetes bacterium
GTGCCGGCCGAGGCGCCCACCACGACCTCGTCGGAATCCGTCGGCCAGCGGCCGTCGGCGAGTCGCTGCCAGCGCAGGGACGGGTCGCCGGCCAACGTCGACGCGGTGCTGTAGCTGCCGCTGTCCCAACCCGCGATCCGGACAGGACCCGACACATCGAGAGAGGACGACTCCACGCCGGGGACCGCGGAGATAGCGGTGAGCACCGCTTCGGGGTCGAGATCGGACTCGGATTCGGCAACGACCGCAGCGACGCCCTCGTACTGCGCGGCAGTGAATTTGGTGATCGCGGCATCGACGGTGCCGCCGAGGACGAGCGTCGCGACGACGAAGGCCACCGCGACAACGACGGCGAGTGCGGACGCAAAATAACGGCCGCGGTGCGCCCGCGCCTGGGCGAGAACGAGGTGTCTCATCCGACCGACACCGGGCCCACGCTCAGTTCGCGCATCGTTTCCAAGACGGAATCCGCTGTGGGATCGGTAACTTCACCGGCAAGTCGACCGTCGGACAGCAGAACGACGCGGTCGGAGTACGACGCGGCGACCGGATCGTGGGTCACCATGATGACGGTCTGCCCGGTGTCGCGCACACTCGACCGCAGCAGCGACAGCACCTCGGCTCCGGACTGCGAATCGAGGTTGCCGGTGGGTTCGTCGGCGAAGATGACGTCCGGCTTCGCGAGCAGCGCCCGCGCGACCGCGACCCGTTGCTGTTGTCCGCCCGACATCTCGTGCGGTAGATGGTCCAGTCGCTCGGTGAGACCGAGACGGCCGATGACCTCGTCGAACCAGTCGGGCGACGGACGGGTTCCGGCCAGACGCATCGGCAGAAGCACATTGTCGCGGGCGGTAAGCACGGGCAGGAGGTTGAACGCCTGGAATACGAACCCGATGCGGTCCCGCCGCAACGCGGTCAGGACCGCATCCGATGCGGCGCTGATCTCGACGTCGCTCCGATTCCCGTCGCCGTGCAGGATCACGCGCCCCGCGTCGACCTCGTCCAGGCCGGCGAGCGCGTGCATGAGAGTGGTCTTACCGGATCCGGACGGACCCATGATCGCGGTGAACACGCCGCGTTCGAAGGCGACGGAAACCCCGTCGAGAGCACGCACTTCGGCATCGCCGCGACCGTACACACGCACGACGTCGTGTGCCGAACACGCCGGCGGAAAAGAACCAGTTGTAGTCATGGCTCGACCGTAGGAATCCGTGGCCGACGGCACATCGGATCGCGGCACGATCCTCGTGTGGACCGGGTCATCCCACGGTAGGACACGACGCCGCGCGCGGTCCGACCGTGGGGGCCTACTCGCTCGCGTCGAGCAGTTCGTCGGGACGCACCAGACCGGCCCGGAACGCGAACAGCACCGCTTGCACCCGATCCCGGGACCGTGTCTTCGAGAGCACCCGTCCCACATGGGTTTTCACGGTGGCCTCCGACAACACGAACCGATGCGCGATCTCGCCGTTGGTCAGCCCGTGCGCCATGGCCACGAGGACTTCGAGTTCGCGTGGTGTCAGATCGTCGGGCACGTCGATGCGTGCGGGCGGCTGCGCAGATCTCCCGAGCATCGGCGAGATGTGGCGGAGCAACCGCCTCGTCGCGCGGGGGGCCATGATCGCGTCGCCGCGGTACACCGTCCGCACTGCGTCGAGCAGATCTTCGGGGGGCGCGTCCTTGAGCAGGAATCCGCTGGCTCCGGCGGCGATCGCCTGCACGACGTATTCGTCGTTGTCGAAGGTGGTGAGCACCACGACCTTCGGCGCCTCGGGTTGGGCGAGCAGGGTCCGGGTCGCGGAGATGCCGTCGACCCGGGGCATCTGCACGTCCATCAGGACGACGTCGGCGTGCACGCGGCGGAGTTCGGTCAGGGCCGCTGCTCCGTCGGACGCCTCGGCCACCACTTCGATGTCGGGCTGCGATTCGAGGACCATGCGGAACCCCGCGCGGACGAGTTGCTGGTCGTCTACGAGCGCGACGCGGATCGGTGCTGCGGGAAAGGACACGTCGATCAGCCTAGGTGGGGAGCGTGACGCGGACCCGGTACCCGCCGCCGTCCCGCACGCGCGACCCGGCCACGGAGGTGCCCCCGTGCAACCGTGCCCGCTCCTCGATGCCGGTGAGCCCTTGGCCTCCGGGCCGCGACTCCACCAGCGCTGCAGCACCTTTGCCGTCGTCGGTGATCTCCACGACGAGGCGGTCCGGGTGCCAATCGAGGTTCACGTCGGCGTGTGCGCTCGGCCCGGCGTGTTTGAGCACGTTCGTCAGCGACTCCTGCACGATGCGGTACACGGACAGGCCGAGACCTTCGGACACCTCCCGAGACGTCCCGGTCTCCGTGAACGTGACGTCGAGTCCGCTCGCACCCGTGTGGTCGACCAGTGCGCCGAGGTCACCGACGCCGGGTGTCGTGGTGAACTCGCGTGGCGAGTCCTCCCTCAGCACCGACAGCAGCGACCGCATGTCGGTCAGAGCGCCGCGTCCGGTCTCGGAAATGGTTGCGAGCACCTTCGCTGCGGTATCCGGGTCCCGCGCGGCGGCGTACCGTCCGCCGTCGGCCTGCGCGATGATCGCGGTCAGTGAATGCGCGACGATGTCGTGCATCTCCCGCGCGATCCGGGTGCGCTCCTGCGTGGCGGCGAGTTCCGCTTCCTTGAGCCGCTCGAGTTCGAGCAGCCGATTCCGTTCGGTCAACGACGACATCTCGCGCCGGCGCAGGCCTCGCACCAGCCCGAACGCCCAGATCCCGCCCAGGAACACCGCGACCAGCACCGCCATGACGGCCGTATCGAGTGGTCGGCTACCGGGCGGAGCCAGATATCGCACCCCGGCGCCCGCGCCACCGACGAGCGCCGCGACGAGAGCGGTGTTCGCAGCCCAGCGCGGGGCGTAGGCGGCGAGCGCGTGCACCGCTGCCGGAACTGCGACCGCGGCGCTTGGACCCAGGTCCGGAAGCAGCACGAGATGGGCGTATGCGGCGACAGCGACCGCTGCGCCCGCAGCGACCGGATACCGGCGGCGCCCCACGAGCGGAAGGGACATCGCGAGCGCCACGGCCACGACCGTCGGGGAACTCTCGTCGACCGCCAGGGCGGCGGCCAGAGCGAACAGCACCACCGGCGCGGCGAGCAGCAAGTCGATCGTCCCCACATGGGACCGGGACCAACGTGTCCACCGTTCCACCAGCGGCGTCGTCCGCACAGTGCGACCTGTCAGCCGAGGAGCTTGCGGCGCAGCGCGTCGTCCTTCTCGAGGACCATCTCCTCGAGCCCCGCCTGGAAGCGCTCCATCTGCTCGCGCAGCGCCGGATCGGAGGCACCGAGAATGCGGGCCGCCAGCAGGCCCGCGTTGCGCGCGCCCCCGATGGACACGGTCGCCACGGGGACACCCGCGGGCATCTGCACGATCGAGAGCAGCGAGTCCATGCCGTCCAGGTACTTCAGCGGCACCGGCACACCGATCACCGGAAGCGGCGTCGCGGACGCGACCATGCCCGGCAGATGCGCCGCACCGCCGGCACCGGCGATGATCACCTTGATCCCCCGGCCGGCCGCGTTCCGGGCGTAGTCGAGCATCCGCTGCGGTGTGCGGTGTGCGGAGACCACACCCACCTCGAACCGGATACCGAATTCGGCGAGCGCCTCGGCGGCCGCTTCCATCGTCGGCCAGTCGGAGTCGCTGCCCATGATCAGCCCGACCTGTGCGCCCTGCGACACGTCACTCACCGTTTTCTCCCGTGTGTTCGTTCCAGCCGTCGGTCCAGACAGCGTGTGAAAGCCAGTGCGCCGCCCGTTCGGCGCGCTCGCGCACCGCCGCGACGTACGCCGGGTCGTCGATCGATCCGTTCGGATCGCCGAGCAGGTTGACGTGGCCGATCTTGCGGTCCTTGCGCTCGCCCTTGCCGTAGAGGTGCACCTTCGCGTCGGGCATCCGGGCGAACAGGTGGTGCAGACGCTCGTCCATGCTCATTTCCGGAGCTTCCGCGGCACCGAGCACATTCGCCATGACGGTGACGGGCGCGAGCGGAGTGGTGTCGCCGAGCGGGTAGTCGAGGACTGCGCGCAGATGCTGCTCGAACTGCCCCGTGCGCGCACCGTCCATGCCCCAGTGGCCCGAGTTGTGCGGACGCATCGCGAGTTCGTTGACGATCAGCTCACCGGACCGGGTCTCGAACAGTTCGACCGCCATCACCCCCACGACACCGAGTTCACCCGCGATGCGCAGTGCGAGTTGCTCGGCCGCCGTCGCTACGTCGGCGGGCAGGTCGGGTGCGGGTGCGATGACCACGGCGCACTGCCCGTCGCGCTGGACGGTTTCGACCACGGGCCACGACGCGCCCTGGCCGAAGGGCGAGCGGGCGACCATCGCGGACAGTTCGCGCTTCCACTCGATCTTCTCTTCGGCGAGCAGCGGCACACCGGCAGCGAGCTGTTCGGCGACGACACGCTCGAGTTCGGCACGGTCGTCGAGAATCCATACGCCGCGACCGTCGTATCCGCCGCGGGCAGCCTTGAGTACGTACGGGTGGCCGAGGGACTCGGTCGCGGCGATCGCGTCGTCGACGGAGGTGATCTCGGCGAACTTCGGCATCGGGGTGCCGAGCGTACCGAGTCGCTTGCGCATCGCGATCTTGTCCTGGGCGAAGATCAGGGCCTGCGGCGGCGGCAGCACATTGACGCCCTCGCGCTGCAGCACTTCGAGGTGCTCGGTGGGCACACCTTCGTGGTCGAACGTGAGCGCGTGCGCGCCGGTGGCGGCGCGGCGCAGAGCGTCGAGGTCGTTGTGGCTTCCCAGGACGACATCCGGGCTGACCTGCGCGGCAGGCTCGTCCGCGGTGCCGGAGAGAACGCGCAGGGTCTGGCCGAGAGCGATAGCGGCCTGATGGGTCATGCGGGCGAGCTGGCCCCCACCGATCATGGTGACGACCGGCATGCCGCCGGTGAGCGCACGAGGAGCGTCGGATCGAGGGGACGAATCGGGTCTGCCGGTCACGGCTATCCATGTTGTCACAGCACGTCGGGGGCTTGTCGCAGCGGTGTCACAGCACGTCGCGGGCGCTGCGCGGCAACCGCCGCGCCACAGTCCCGAGTGGACCCGCGAACCTGTGGCATCGCTGATAGTTTCTCGCAAGGTTCGTGGATTCACGCAAACGTTTCGTAGACTTCTCCGAGTGTCATTCGTTGATGAAACCCTGAACAGAGTTCCGCAGCCCCTTCGGGACTTGTTGGTTCGTCACCGCGAGCTGATCAAATTCGCGATCGTCGGCGGGACCACATTCGTCATCGACTCCACGATCTTCTACACCCTCAAGCTCACCGTCCTGTCGGAGAAGCCCGTCACCGCCAAGATCATCGCGGGTGTCATCGCGGTGCTCTGCTCGTACATCCTCAACCGGGAGTGGTCGTTCAAGAACCGTGGCGGCCGTGAGCGCACCCACGAAGCGTTCCTGTTCTTCTTCGTCAGCGGCATCGGGGTGATCCTGTCCTTCATCCCGCTGTACATCTCGAGTTACGTGTTCAACCTGCGGGTTCCCGCGGTGAGCCTCACCGTCGAGAACATCGCCGACTTCTTCAGCGCGTACATCATCGGCAATCTGTTGCAGATGATGTTCCGCTTCTACTGCTTCCGGCGGTTCGTCTTCCCCGAAGAGATGACCCCCGACGTGCCCGGTGAGCTCACCGACGAACCGCGCACCTGAGCGTCACCGCGTCGGCTCCCGGCTCACCTCGGCTCGCGGGTGCGACCGTCCGGCGCTCCGCGGTCCTTGCTCGCGCCGAGGAACAGTGCGAACAGGGCGGGTCTGCGACGTTGGAGTTCGAGTCGCCCGCCGTCCGCTTCGACGAGGGCGCGGGCCAGTGCGAGGCCCAGCCCGGTCGACCCGCCGCCGGAGAACCCCCGCTCGAAGATGTGCGGCGCCAGGTCGTCGGACACCCCTTCGCCCTCGTCGCTGACCTCGACGCAGACGGTCGCATCGCCGCGGGTGGCCACATACCGCACCGACACCGTGCAGGTTCCGCCTCCGTGGACGAGCGCATTGTCGACGAGGACTGCGACGGCCTCACGCAAGCGGGATCCGGTCACCGGCGAGCGAAGTGCGGGGTCGCCGCTCAGCACCAGTTCGCGCCCTGCCTCCTGGAACGGGCCACGCCAGTCCGCGATCACGCCGGTGAGATCGCCCACCACCGAGACCTCGGTCCGAAGCTCTGCCGCACTGTTGCGCGACTGCCGGACAAGATCGGAAATCGCGCTGGTCAGCCGGTCCACCTGTGCCATCGCGGCCTCGGCTTCCTCCACCACCGCCGGATCGTCGTGGGTGGACAGTTCGTCGAGGCGCAGGCGAATAGCCGTCATGCGCGACCGCAACTGATGGGAGACATCGCCGACCAGACCGTGTTCGCGCTGGAGCCGATTGGAGATCTCGACGGCCGCGGCGTCGAGTACATCGGAGACGCGATCGAGTTCGGAGATGCCGTGCCGGCGGGGCTCGGGCCGGAAGTCCCCTTCGCCCAACCGGGCGGCGCGACGCGCCACGTCCCGCAGCGGGTCCGCGAGCCGTCGCGCCGTCGCGACCGCGACCAGGGCTCCGACGGCGACCGAGAGCAGTACCAGCAGGGTGACCGCCGCGAGCACCTGCTGCTGGAGCGTGCGCAGGCTCTCCGACGGCACCTCGATCCGCAGCGACCCCGACGTGCCCATCGACAGTGATTCGACGATCGGCGACTCCACGACCGGCTCTCCGATGTCCAGACGGGCCGCGATGTTCTCCGGGGTGGGATAGACCACCACCACCCGGCCGTCCGCCGGCACCAACAGCCGCAGGGAACTCGTGTCGAGCCCACCGACCACCAGGCCGTCGGTGCCTTCCTGGGCGATGATCTCGTCGGCCATCCGCCCGAGCCGATCCTGCAGGTCGCGACGCGCGGTGTCCTCCACGAAGAGGTAGGCGGTGTACGCGAGCGGGACACCGAGAAGCAAGGCGACGAGCAGCACGGTGGCCATCACCGCGTTGAGAATGCGACTACGCACGTGCGCGGGCCGCTAGTCGGTGTTCAGACGAAATCCGACACCGCGCACGGTCGCGATGCGTCGTTCACCCGCGGGGCTCTCGTCGCCGATCTTGCGACGCAGCCACGACATGTGCATATCGAGTGTCTTGGATCCGCGCAGGTCGGTGTCGCCCCAGACCTCTTCGAGGATCACGTCGCGCGAGACCACCTGCCCCGCGTGCTCGAGCAACACCCGCAGCAGTTCGTACTCCTTGTTGGCGAGCGTCACCTCGGAACCTTCGACCAGGACGCGCCGGGCCGCCCGTTCGAGCCGGATACCCGAGACGTCGACGACGTCCTCCTGTTCGCCGGAACCCCGGCGCCGCAACAACGCGCGCACCCGCGCCATCAACTCTGCGAGGCGGAACGGTTTCCCCACGTAGTCGTCGGCACCGGCATCGAGTCCCACGACGAAGTCGACTTCGTCGGTTCGCGCGGTGAGCATGAGCACGGCGAGTTCGGAACGGTCCGCGCGGATCTGTCGGCACACCTCCAATCCGTCCATCCCGGGCAGGCCCAGATCGAGGATGAGGAGGTCGTAGTCGCCGGAGAGCGCCCGCTCGAGCGCCACAGGTCCGCTGTGTTCGACCGTCACCTCGTATCCCTCGCGGCCGAGGGCGCGCGAAAGCGGGGCCGCAATGGCTTCGTCGTCTTCGGCGAGTAGAACGGCAGTCACGACCTCAGGGTACGGATCCGTGGCCCGGTTGTCGGGATTACCACGCTTTGCGCCGGGTGTCCTCTTCGTGTGGGTGCCGCCGGCCGTGGGGATCCCCCGCGGTGCGGTCGTGCGCGTCGAATGCCTGCTGGTAGAGCAGGGCGTGGACCTGCCTCACGTCGGGAATGTCGTCGAATTCGAGCGGGTCGTCGGCGGCCGAGACCACGACGAGGGTTCCGGTGCGCAGCATCCGGTCGACGAGACCGTGCCGGAACTGCACGTTGCTGATCCGGCCCATCGGAATATCGATGCCGGTGTGGGTGAGGACGCCGGTGCGTACC
>JAEZDV010000114.1 GCA_023417985.1 Actinomycetes bacterium
CCGAACAGCAGCCCGGTGGCAGCCTCTGCACTCTCCGGCGAGTCGTGCCGTGTGGTCAGCAGCCCGTCGAGCAGTCCGCGCGGCTCGTCACGGGAGGGCGGCATTCCGAGGGGTAGTGGGATCGGCACAGATCCCAGGCTAGACCCCGGGCTCTTGCGGTCACGACGCGCGTGACTTAGGTTTGCCTCACCTATTCACCAGGAGGGTTGCCATGCACACCACGTCCGCCGCCGTTCCCGCACCGACCACGGCCGAACGTGTGCGCACCGCCCTCATCCGCGCCGACACCACACACCTCGCCGTGGACGGCTGCGATCCGATTCCCACCGCCGTCCACCACCTTCACACCGACGACGACGTCGCGATCGCGGTGCCCGCGAACAGCATCGCCGTCGCAAAGGCACGGCAGGCGGGCACCGCCGGCCTTCCCGCCGTCCTCGAACTCACCGACCATTCACCGCTGACCCTCCGCAACCCCGTGCGCTCCCTCATCTGGCTCAGCGGCATCCTGCACACCGTCGAGGAACCCCGATTGCTCGCCGCGGATATCGCGGAAACCCTCCCGCACCCCGGACTGCTCGATGTCGGTCACCGATCCGAACTGCTCCGGCTGCGTCTGAGTTCCGTCGTCGCTGCCGACACGACAGGCGCCGAGGCGGTGCACGTCGTGGACGTGCTCGACGCCACACCCGATCCGTTCGCCGCACTCGAGACCGCCTGGCTCGAGCACCTCGAGGCCGAGCACGCCGATCTCGTCGTACGGATTGCACGTCGCATCCCGGAAGCGCGGCGCGGCGGACGAATTCGCCCACTGGGCATCGACCGCTACGGCGTCCGCCTGCGCATCGAATCGGGCCGGGGAGATCACGACGTACGCATCCCGTTCGACGAACCGGTGGACGACCCGGCCTCGCTGAGCCGGGCATTACGATTGCTCGCCGGATGCCCCTTCCGGAACGGACTGCACACACGCCGCTGACCGAAGGAGCCCTGCCGCAAGGGGACTCCGGCGGCGTGTGCGGCAAGGAAGCGTCTCGCGGCGGACTTCCGATCATGCTGACGCAAACTGTGGTTACCCGCGCGCCCGGATTCGATGATGATCCACAGCCACCGGCACATGCCGGTCCGGCCTCACCATCGATTTCCGAGCCCGAGGGAAGTACATGTTCCGCCTACGTCACGCCGGATTCACCACCGCCGCCGCTTTCGTCCTGACGGCGGTCGTTGCATGTGGGTCGGGGTCCACGGGCGGCGGCCTCTCCGCCGACAGCCCGCTTCCGACCGAGATCCCGGCCGGAACGAAGATCGTCATCGCCGACCAGAGCGAACGGCAACAGGTCGCGCTGGCAGCGTCCGGCAACCTCGACTCGCTTCCGTTCGACTACGAGTTCGCGACCTTCCAGGGCGCACCCTCGATTCTCGAGGCGTTTCGCGCCGACGCCGTCGACGTCGCCTGGGCCGGTGAGATCATGGCCGTGCAGTCGCTCGTCGCGGGAGACGACGTGCGGGTGATCGCCGCGATCCAGACCGACAACAGCCTCGACCTGGGTGTCGCGCCGGGTGCCGACATCGCGTCGCTCGCTGACCTGTCGGGCAAGCGGATCGGGTACGCCGAGGGCACCTCCCAGCAGGCCTTCGTCCTGCGAGCACTCGACAAGGCGGGTCTCGACGTCGACGACGTGAAACTCACGCCGATGGCATTGGCCGACTTCCCGGACGCACTCCGGTCCGACCAGATCGACGCCGCACCGATGAGCGAACCGGTGTTCTCCCGGTACATGCGAACCCCCGGTGCCACCGCTCTGCCCAGGGAAGAGATCACCGACCTCAGTGACGGCATCTCGTACCTGTACTCGAGCGCGAGGGCACTGTCCGATCCCGCCACGGCAGCCGCGATCCGCGCCTATGTCGGCGCCTACATCGCCTCCGCGGACTGGGCGAACGACAACCGCGACGCATGGATCGACGAGTACTTCGTCCGCAGCCAGGGGCTCACGGCCGAAGACGGGCGCCGGATTCTGGACGCCAACGGGCCGACGACCTTCCCGCGACTCGACGAGAACCTCGTCGCCACCCAGCAGCACACTGTCGACGTGATCGACGCCGCCGGTGAACTGCCGCAGCCCGTCGACGCCGCCGAAGCGTTCGACCTGCGCTTCGACGAAGTAGTCCAGTCCGCGGTCGCCGAAGCCGGCGCCGGACACGTTCGCAACTGATCTCGAGGGGACCTTCTCATGACGCACCGCCGACTCAACCTCAACGCCTTCATCTACCCGACCGGCCACCACGAAGCCTCGTGGCGGCACCCCGACAGCGCCCCCGAGCGCATCTACGACGTGCACTACTTCCAGGAACTGGCACGCACCGCCGAAGCCGCCGGACTCGATGCGGTGTTCTTCGCCGACGGGCCCGCACTGCGCACCGAGGTGAGGTACCGGCCGGACTACGGCCTCGAACCGATCACCACGCTCGTCGCGATGGCCACGGTCACCACGCACCTCGGCCTGATCGCCACCGCCTCGACCACGTACTACGAGCCCTACAATCTGGCCCGGCTGTTCTCGTCGCTCGACCACATCTCCGGTGGCCGCGCCGGATGGAACATCGTGACCACCGCGACGGATGCCGCGGCCGCGAACTTCGGCCTCACCGACCATCCCGACGTACAACAGCGGTATGCGCGCGCACGCGAATTCGTCGACGCCACAGTGAAACTGTGGGATTCGTGGGAAGACGATGCAGTAGTCGCCGACAAGACCGCCGGGGTGTACGCCGACCCGGACAAGATCCACCGCGTCGATGTGGAGGGTGAATACGTCAGCGTGCGCGGACCCTTCAACTCCGCACGCTCCCCGCAGGGACGCCCGGTCCTGGTCCAGGCCGGATCGTCGAACGACGGACGCGATTTCGCCGCGAACTACGCCGAGGCGATTTTCACGGCGCACCAGCGGATCTCGGATGCGCAGGCGTTCTACTCCGATATCAAGTCACGCGCGGCCGCCGCCGGCCGCAACCCCGATCACGTCAGGATCCTGCCCGGCCTGAGCCCGTTCCTCGGAGCGACCGAAGCCGAAGCCCGGGACCTGCAACGTGAATTCGACGAACTCACCATCGTCGAGTACGGCCTCGGGCAACTGCAGAAGATGGGCCGGATCGACGTGTCCGGACTCGAACTCGACGCGCGCGTGCCCGCCGAACTGTTCGCGGGGGCAGGAGACATCACGGACAACAACAACAGCCGCCGTCTCGTGTTCGCCAAGATCGTCGAGCGCGAACAGCCGACGTTGCGTCAACTGCTGCACAAGCTCGCCGGTGCGCGCGGGCACAACGTCGTGGCCGGAACCCCCCTGCAGATAGCCGACATCATCGAGGAATGGTTCACCCGCGGTGCCGCCGACGGGTTCAACATCATGCCCCCGCAGTATCCGCAGGGGCTCGAGGCGTTCACCACCACCGTTGTCCCGATCCTGCAGGAACGCGGGCTGTTCCGCACCGAATACACCGGCACCACGCTCCGCGACCACTACGGTCTGCCCCGGCCCGAGAGCCGGTACTCCCGCACTCTCGCGACCGTCGGCAGGGCCTGACCCACCCGACGAAAGGACGAGCCCATGAGCATGCCCACCGTCGACGTCAGGCGATTCGGAAGCGGTCCGGCCGGGGACGGCGCCACCGACCGGAAACCCGAACCGAAGGGTGAGGCCGATCTGCCCGCGCGACGCGGCCGCAGTCGCCTCGCGCCCGGACGGCCGATCAAGTTCGGCCTTGCCATCGGCCCGTCGATCCTGCTCGTCACCTGGATCGTGGCGTCGGCGACCGGGCAACTCGACCCGAAGACACTGTCCGCGCCGTGGACCGTGGTGACCACCGCGTGGGACCTGATCGCCGACGGGCGTCTGCAGAGCAATCTGCTGACCTCCGTGCAGCGCGCGGTGATCGGCGGCGTCCTCGGAGTCTTCTTCGGGTTGCTGCTCGCGGTGATCTCCGGTCTGTCCCGGATCGGCGAGGCGCTCGTCGACGGTCCGGTGCAGATCAAGCGGTCGATCCCGACGCTCGCACTGATGCCGCTGGCCATCCTCTGGTTCGGTATCGGCGAGGAGATGAAGATCCTTCTCATCGCCCTGTCGGTGTTCGTTCCCGTCTACATCAACACCTATTCGGCGCTGCGCGGCATCGACTCCCGCTACGTCGAACTCGCCGAGACGCTGGATCTGTCTCGCGCGCAGTTCGTCCGGCGCGTGGCCCTGCCGGGCGCGCTCCCCGGATTCTTCACCGGCCTGCGCATGGCGGTGACGGTCGCCTGGCTCGCACTCGTCGTCGTGGAGCAGGTGAACGCGACCAGCGGGATCGGATTCCTCATGTTCCAGGCCCGCACCTACGGGCTCACCGACATCATCATCGTCGGACTCGTGGTCTACGCAATCCTCGGTTTCGGCAGCGACCTGCTGGTCCGGTCGGCGGAAAGGAAGGCCCTGTCGTGGCGCAAGACGATCGGAAGCTGACCGTCCGGACCTCGGGTCTCAGCCGGGGATTCGACGGACGCGCGGTTCTGCGCGATGTGAACCTCGAAATCCGCGAAGGCGAGTTCGTCGCGTTGCTCGGCCGCAGCGGTTCCGGCAAGAGCACGTTGCTGCGCGCCCTCGCCGAACTCGACCACGGAGTACCCGGAACCGGGGAGATCGAGGTGCCCCGCAACCGGGCAGTCGTGTTCCAGGATTCACGGCTGCTGCCGTGGGCGCGGGTGCTCGACAACGTCGTCCTCGGCCTGGGCGGCTCCGACGCGACGGACCGTGGCCGGAAGGCACTTGCCGAAGTCGGGCTCACCGGTCGTGAGGCGGCGTGGCCCAACGAACTGTCCGGTGGTGAACAACAACGTGTCTCGCTCGCACGATCACTCGTCCGCGAACCCGCGTTGTTGCTCGCCGACGAACCCTTCGGTGCGCTCGACGCTCTGACGAAGATCAAGATGCATGCGCTGCTCCAGGAGTTGTGCGCGGTCCACCGGCCGGCGGTGCTGCTGGTCACCCACGACGTCGATGAGGCCATCGCCCTCGCCGACCGCGTGCTGGTGCTCGATCACGGGTCGCCGGCGGTGGAACTGACGATCGATCTGCCGCACCCCCGGGCAGCGCACCCCCTGCAGACGGCAGAGTATCGACGGATCCTGCTCGAGGCGCTCGGAGTCGAGGTTGCCGCCTGAGGCTCGGGCAGAATGTCACCGGTGACGACGCTTCGTACCTGGCTCAGCCCGCCTGCGCAGAATCCCGCCACGCCGCTCGACGCCCCCGCGCGCCGCGCGCTGTGGATCGAGATCACGATCGTTCTGCTCGTCACGTTCGGGCTGAGCGGACTCTCGTCGATCCTGTCGCTGCTCGAGGCTGCGCTCGCGCCGGAGCCGCTGGCGGATCAGACGGTCGCGCTGAACGCCCCGCGGTCGTCGCAGGAGTTCATCGATCTCGCGCGTCAGCTACTGGGCGTCCTCCGCCTGGCGGCGTGGGGAGCGCTCGGGCTGTATCTGTTGTGGCGAAGCGGCTTCGGCCCGAAGGTGGTGGGGCTGGCCCGGCCTTACTTCCGCCGCGACGTGCTGGCGGGTGTGGGACTCGCCGCACTGATCGGCATCCCCGGCCTGGCCTTCTATCTCGCGGCGCGCGCGGCGGGACTGAACCTGACGGTCGCGGCCAGTGTGCTCGAGGACTACTGGTGGCGACTACCGACCGAGGTGCTGTGGGCGCTCGCGAACTCCGGTGCCGAGGAAATTCTCGTCGTCGCGTACCTCGTCACCCGCTTGCGGCAACTGGGCTGGTCGGAGAACGGTTCGCTGGTCGCGTCCGCGCTGCTGCGTGGCAGTTATCACCTGTACCAGGGGATCGGCGGCGGGATCGGCAACGTCGTGATGGGCCTGGTCTTCGGGCGGTTCTGGCAGCGTACGGGCAGGTTGTGGCCCCTCGTCGTCGCCCACGCCCTGATCGACACGGTCGCCTTCGTGGGATATCAGGCACTCCGCGGACAGGTGTCGTGGCTGCCGTGACCGTACAGTTGTGCAGGTGAACGGCGACCCTCGCGACCCTCGCAACCGGCCGCGGCCCCCGCAGGGACCTCCCCCGCAGCGGCCCGCGCCGATCCGGCGGCCCGCACCGCCGCCCCGGGCGACGCCACCCCCCGAGGGTACGCAGGTGATCCGCCGCAACAAACCGGCCGCGCCGCC
>JAEZDV010000285.1 GCA_023417985.1 Actinomycetes bacterium
GATCTGCCCGGGAAGTGTCCCGGGCAGATCACTTTTCGGCGAGCGGATGTCAGAGCAGCGGCGCGGGCGCCTCGTTGTGCTCCCCCAGACGAGGGGGCGCGCCGTACCGGGGTTCGAATCCCTCCACGCGGATCGGATTACCCACCAGACGGAAATCACCGGCGGTGACGATCGCGTCGGGTGTCGCCGCCAGCGCGTCGGGCAAGGAGCGCACCGCGGCGGCCGGTACGCCGAGCGGACGGAGTCGCTGTTCCCACCCGGACGCGCTATCGCGGGCGAGGACCGCCGTGACGACCTCGAGCACCTCGTCGCGACGACTCGCGCGCTCGGCCATCGTCTCGAACCCCTCGATACCGGCCTCTGCGGCGAACACCCGCCAGAAACCGTCGTGAGTGATGAACAGCGCCAGAGTCCCGTCGGATGTCGGGAAAAGCTGAGCCGGAACGTAATACGAATGCGCGCCGTTCGGCATCCGGCGCGGCTCGGTGCCCTCGTTGAGGTACGCGGACGCCCGGTAGTTGAGCTGCGAGAGCATCACGTCACGTAGCGAGACGTCGAGTTGCCCACCGCGACCGGACACGATCTGGGCGAGCAGGCCGAGTGCGGCAGTCAGCCCCGTCGAGTTGTCGGCCGCCGAATAGCCGGGCAGTGTGGGCGGACCATCCGGATCGCCCGTCAGGGACGCGACGCCCGTGACCGCCTGGATGACGTAGTCGAAGGCGGGGTCGTCCCCGGAGTTCAGGCCGTATCCCGTGAGCGCGACACACACGATCTTGTCGTTGTGGGAGCGCAACGCCTCGTAGGTCAGCCCGAATCTGCGGATCGCCGAGGGCTTGAGATTGACGAGCAAGGCGTGCGCCCCGGCCGCGAGTTCGCCGAGCTTCTGCTGCCCCTCGTCGGACGAGAGGTCCAGGCAGATACTGCGCTTGCCGCGGTTGAGACTCGCGAAGTACGCGTCGCTCACCTGGCGGGAGAGGTCGCCGGTGGGCGGTTCGATCTTCGTGACCTCGGCACCGAGGTCGGCGAGCATCATCGTGGCGTAGGGACCCGCGAGGATGTGGCCGACCTCGAGGATGCGGATCCCCGCGAGGGGGCCCACATTCCGATCCTCCTGGGTCACCGCAGTTCCTTCGCGAGCTCGGCGACCACCTCGCGGGTGCGGTACTTCGACGCGACCAGTTCGTCGCGGGTGTTGCCGATCGGCAACAGACGCATCGACAGGTCGGTCACGCCCGCGTCGCGGTAGCGGCGGAAGCCGGCGAGAATCGCCTCTTCGTCGCCCACGATCGCCATCTCGCCGATGTCCTTCGCCTCACCCTGTTCGAGCAGACGCTGGTAGTTCGGCGAGATCTCCGCCTCCGCCAGGATGCGGTTGGCGCGCTCGCGGGCGATGTCCACCTCGTCGGGCGCGCACAGGCACACCGGGACACCGGCGACGACCCGGGGCTGCGGACGTCCGGCTTCGGCGGCGGCCTTGGTGATGCGGGGTACGACGTGCTCGCCGATCGCGCGCTCGTCGGCCATCCACAGGATCGTGCCGTCGGTGTGTTCCCCCGCGATCCGGAGCATCACCGGGCCGAGCGCGGCCACCAGGATCGGCATCGGTGCGACCGGTGCGATGTCGAGCGGGTTGTGCACGGTGAACGTGTCGTTCTCGACATCCACCGACCCCGGTCCGTGCTGCGCCGCGTTGAGAACCTCGAGATAGTCGCGGGTGAACTTGGCCGGCTTGTCGTACGGAAGTCCGAGCATGTCCTGCACGATCCAGTGATGCGACGGCCCCACGCCCAGCGCGAGCCGTCCACCGAGAGCGGCGTGCGTCGACAGCGACTGACGTGCCAGCGCGATCGGATGCTGAGCCTGGAGCGGCACGACCGCCGTGCCGATCTCGATCCGGCTGGTCCTCGTGCCCATCAGTGCGACCGCGGTGAGCGCGTCGAAGTCGGTGGGGATCTGCGGTACCCACACGGTGTCGAAGCCTGCGGCTTCCGCCCATTCGACGTCTTTCAGCATGCGATCGACCTTGCGGGCGGTATCACCCTGTTCCGGGCCGACCATCACTCCGATGCGCACGATTCCTCCAGATTCCCGAATTCGATGGTGTGAGCGCCGCGCGTAGTCACAGCGGCGCGGCCGTGCCCGTCAGTTTCCGAACCTCTGCGACGAGGACATCCAGCGGAGTGCTCGTGGGGCACACCGCTGCCGCGCCGGCGGCGAGGAGCTTGGGCACGTCGCTCTGCGGGATGGTGCCGCCGACGATCACGTCGATGTCGCCGGCGTCGGCCGCACGCAGTTCCTCGATCACCTTGGTGGTGAGTGCGACGTGCGCTCCCGACAGGATGCTGAGGCCGACCACCGCCACGTCTTCCTGCACCGCGATGGAGACGATGTCTTCGACCTTCTGACGGATGCCGGTGTAGATCACTTCGAATCCGGCGTCGCGGAGGGCGCGGGCGACGATCTTGGCACCGCGATCGTGGCCGTCGAGACCGGGCTTGGCGACAAGGATACGGGCGCTCATCAGAACACCACCGGCTGACGGAACTCGCCCCAGACATCCTTGAGCGCGGAAACCATCTCTCCGACAGTGCAATACGCGTTGGCGCAGTCGATCAGGCGGTGCATCAGATTCTCGGTTCCTTCCGCGGCGCGGGACAGTTCGGCGAGGGTGGTGCGCACGGCCTCGGGGTCGCGTTCCGCCTTCACCTTCGCGAGGCGCTCGAGTTGCATCTCGCGGCCCATGGCATCGAGTTCGTACGTCGAAATCTCCGGTGCCGGTTCGTCGGAGACGAACTTGTTGACACCGACGACGGGGCGTTCACCGCCCTCGATCTGCTTGTGGGTCTTGTACGCTTCGTCCGCGATCAGGCCCTGCAGGTAGCCGTCTTCGATGGCACGAACCATGCCGCCGTGTGCTTCCAGGTCGGCCATGATCTCGATGATGCGTTCTTCGGTTGCGTCGGTGAGGGCTTCGACGAAGTACGAACCGCCCAGCGGGTCGGCCACGCGTGTCACGCCGGTCTCGTACGCGAGGATCTGCTGGGTACGCAGAGCCAGGGTCGCCGATTCCTCACTGGGCAGGGCGAAGGGCTCGTCCCACGCCGCGGTGAACATCGACTGCACACCGCCGAGAACAGAGGCCATGGATTCGTAAGCGACCCGCACCAGGTTGTTCTGGGCCTGCGGCGCGTAGAGCGACGCGCCCCCGGCCACGCAGCCGAAACGGAACATCGACGCCTTGTCGGTGGTCGCGCCGTAACGTTCGCGGACGATCGTCGCCCAGCGCCGGCGTCCGGCGCGGTACTTGGCGATCTCCTCGAAGAAGTCACCGTGGGTTTAGAAGAAGAACGAGATCTGCGGGGCGAACTGCTCGATGGTCATCCGGCCGCGCTCGAGGACGGTGTCGCAATAGGTTACGCCGTCGGCGAGGGTGAAAGCCATCTCCTGCACCGCGTTGGCACCCGCGTCACGGAAGTGCGCACCGGCCACCGAAATCGCGTTGAAGCGCGGAACCTCCGCCGCACAGAACTCGATGGTGTCGGCGATGAGCCGCAGCGACGGTTCGGGTGGCCAGATCCACGTTCCGCGGGACGCGTATTCCTTGAGGATGTCGTTCTGGATGGTGCCGGTGAGCTTCTCTCGCGGCACCCCCTTGCGCTCGGCGGCGGCGACGTAGAACGCCAGCAGAATGGCGGCCGTTCCGTTGATGGTGAAACTCGTGCTGATCTTGTCGAGAGGAATGTCCTCGAACAGGATCTCGGCGTCGGCGAGCGTGTCGACGGCGACACCGACGCGGCCCACTTCCTCACCGACCTCCGGATCGTCGGAGTCGTAACCGCACTGGGTAGGCAGATCGAGCGCCACCGACAATCCCGTGCCGCCCTGCTCGAGCAGATAGCGGTACCGCCTGTTGGATTCCTCGGCGGTTCCGAAGCCCGAGTACTGGCGGAACGTCCACAACCGGCCCCGATAACCGGTGGCGAAATTGCCGCGGGTGAAGGGGAATTTGCCCGGCGCAGGCGGCTCGGCACCCCGGTCGTCCGGCCCGTAGACCGGCTCGACCGGAATACCCGACGAGGTTTCAGTGAAGTCGTTCACGCTGGATACATTACTTGCAGAAAAAGAGAATGCCAATATCATCGCTGAGAACGGAACCGTTTCACTGATGCGACCTGGGAGAACGATGTCGAGCCACAACCCCCTCACCGACCGCACCATGGTCATCTCCGGCGCGAGCCGCGGGATCGGCCTCGCAATCGCCACCGCAGCGGCCAGGCAGGGGGCCAACGTGGTCCTGCTCGCCAAGACCGCCGAGCCTCACCCCCGGCTGAAAGGCACGGTCCATACGGCCGTGGCCGAGATCGAGGCAGCCGGAGGCAAAGCCGTCGCGGTCGTCGGAGACGTGCGCAAGGAAAGCGACGTTGCGCAGGCGATCGACGCTGCTGTGGAGCGCTTCGGCGGCATCGACTTCTGCGTCAACAACGCGAGCGCGATCGCCACGGAACCGACGGAACACCTGTCGGCCAAGAAGTACGACCTCATGCAGGAGATCAACTGCCGCGGGACCTTCCTGCTCACCAAGGCGGCGCTGCCACACCTCCGGAACTCACCCAACGCGCACGTCCTGACCATCTCCCCGCCCCTGAACATGAATCCCTACTGGCTCGGCGCACACCCGGCCTACACCCTGTCCAAGTACGGAATGTCCTTGCTGACATTGGGGTTCGCAGCCGAATTCGCCGAGGCCGGTATCGCCGCCAACTGCCTGTGGCCCGAGACGTTCATCGCGACGTCGGCGGTGGCGCACATGCCGGACGGTGACACGCTCCTGTCGTCCTCGCGCAGCCCGGAAATCATGGCCGACGCCGCGATGGAGATCCTGTCGCGGCCGGCGAAGGACACCACGGGCCGGTGCTTCATCGACGCGGATGTCCTCGTCGAAGCAGGCAAGACCGATCTGTCCGCCTACGGTGGCGGCGAAAACCCCCAGTGGGACCTCTTCCTCGACAAGGACTGACGCCACCGCGCCGTAATCACTTGCCGTGACGACGGGCGGGTGGGTACGGCGCGTGCAGGTCGAATCGCACGCCGATCATCCGGATCACGAAGCACACTGCCGCCGCACCCAACGCGACGAGTGTTCCTTGATATCCGAAACTGTATGTGCCGGAATATAATCCGGCTCCTATCAGCGCCGGAATCGCGTAGAGTTCACTCCGCAGGACGGTCGGTACGCGACCGATCATGACATCCCGGATGGTTCCCCCGCCTACCGCGGTGACGGCCCCGACGATGACCGCTTGGACGACACCGAAACCCAGCTCCAGCGCCTTGTAGGCGCCCAGCACCGCGAACACGCTCAATCCGATCGCGTCGAACACGGTGATCGTGCCGTTCAGGCGATCGAGCCGGTTGCCGAGCACGAAGGCGACGAGACCGCCTGCCGCCGCGGCCGCCAGGTAGCGCCAGTCGAGGAAGGTCGCCGGTGGCAGAGCGCCGAGGAGCACGTCGCGGACCGTCCCCCCGCCCAGACCGGTGAACATGCCGAGCGTGACGATGCCGACGATGTCGAGTCGCTCGGCCCGTACCGCGGTCAGCGCTCCGTTGAGTGCGAAGGCAAATACCCCGGCAAGGTCGAGGACCAGCCACAGCGAATTATCGGTCGGCATGGCACGAGGTATACCCGGCATCGCCGCCGTAGTCTCGGCTTTGTGAGTGCCGGCGCCGCGACGAGGGTGGGCGGGCGCCCTAGGAGAGCGGTCTGCGCCGCTCTGCCCGGCGCATCCGGGTGCGTTCGTCTTCCGAAAGCCCACCCCAGATGCCGTGCCGCTCACCCGAGTCCAGGGCGTATTCGAGGCATTGCGTGCGGACGACGCATTGTCCGCACACCCGTTTCGCAGCGGCCAGGCGGTTCTCCCGCGCTTCTCCTCGTTCGTTGTCGGGATGGAAGAACAGCGAACCGTCCACGTCGCGGCATCCGGCGTGCATCTGCCACTCCCAGGACTCCGCGACGGGTGGGGGGAGTTTGAGTAGCTTCAGGGCCGGCACCGCTCACGCCTCCTTCGCCATGCGCCGGTACGTGCGGATCAGACTATCCGTCGACCCATCACCGGACCCCGGATCACCCACACCCCCCAACACCGGCGCCAACACCGACGCCTGCGCCTTCCCCAACTCCACACCCCACTGATCGAACGAATCGATCCCCCACACCACACCCTCCACGAACACCTCATGCTCGTACAACGCAATCAACTGCCCCAACGTCGACGGCGACAACACCGGCGCCAACACCGTCGTCGACGGACGACCCCCCGGCATCACCTTGTGCGCCACCAACTCCTCCGC
>JAEZDV010000304.1 GCA_023417985.1 Actinomycetes bacterium
CCCCCCCCCCCCCGGCGCCCCCCCCCCGCGCGGGCCCCCCCCTGTCTGTCGTGAAGGGCGTCGGCGAAGACTAGAGCCGGGAGCGGACCGCCGCCGAGATCCGCCTGCCGTCCGCTTTCCCCGCAGCGATCGCCGTCGCAACCTTCATGACCTGCCCCATGTTCTTCGGTCCGGGCCGCTCACCGATCTCCTCTGCCACCCGGCCGATCGCGGTGTCGACGGCATCGACGAGTTCGGCGTCGGTCAGCGGTGTCGGGAGGTATTCGTCGATGATCCGTCCCTCGGCATGCTCCTTGGCGGCGAGTTCACCGCGACCGTTCTCCGTGTAGACCTCGGCCGCTTCACCGCGCTTCTTCGATTCGCGCGCCAGCACCTCGAGGATCTCCCTGTCGGAGAGTTCGCGGGCCTGCTTACCCGCCACCTCTTCGTTCTGGATCGCGGACAGCATCATCCGGAGTGTCGCCGTGCGCAGTTTGTCCTGGTCCTTCATCGCCGCGGTGAGGTCTGCACGCAGCGTGGATTTGAGCGAGGGAGTGGTGTCGGTCATGGGGGAAACGCTACGCGGAGACCACGAAGACCGTGCGCGGACGAGTCGCGGCGGTAGGCTGGACATGTGCCTGACGTTTCTGCTCTCCGCCGCGTCGCAGTCGGTGCTGCCGGAGCTTCTGCTCTCGGCCTCGGCTACGCAACTCTGATCGAACGCAATGCCTTCACCTTGAGGGAAGTGACTGTCCCGGTGCTTGCGCCGGGGGCATCGACGCTCCGCGTTCTCCAGATCAGCGACCTGCACATGATGCCCAATCAGCGGCTCAAGCAGAACTGGCTGCGCGAACTCGATTCGCTCGATCCCGACCTCGTGGTCGACACCGGCGACAACCTCGCACATCCGAGGTCCGTTCCGGCGGTCGTGCAGGCGCTCGGCGGCCTGCTCGCCCGGCCCGGTCTCTTCGTCTTCGGAAGCAACGACTATTTCGGCCCGGTGCCGAAGAACCCGTTCGCGTATTTCGACAAGGATCACGACCGCGTATACGGCCCGCCGCTCCCCTGGGGTGACCTGCGTGCCGCTCTCACCGAGCGCGGCTGGCACGACATGACGCATGTGCGCCGCGATATCGAGGTGGGCGGTGTCCGCATCGCCGTCGCAGGCGTCGACGATCCGCACCTCGAGCGCGACCGGTACGAGACCATCGCCGGTCCGGCGGATCCGACCGCCGATCTGCGTCTCGGGTTGACGCACTCCCCCGAACCGCGCGTCCTCGATCGCTTCGCCGCCGACAACTACGACCTGGTGCTCGCCGGCCACACCCACGGCGGACAACTGTGCCTGCCGTTCGTCGGTGCGCTGGTGACCAACTGCGGGATCGACCGGTCGCGGGTGAAGGGCCCGTCCCGGTGGGGTTCGCACATGCAGTTGCACGTCTCCGCCGGACTCGGCACCTCGCCGTTCGTTCCCGCACGGTTCTTCTGCCGTCCGGAAGCGACGTTGCTGACGCTCGTACCGGCTCCCCGCGAGACGACACGCCGCACGTTCGACGCTACCGCCGAAAGCGCCCGATCTCCCCGCTGACCAGCGGATTTAATCTTCGAGCGAGTCGTGCTGTAAGCTAACCGAGGTTCATCACGGGGTGTGGCGCAGCTTGGTAGCGCGCTTCGTTCGGGACGAAGAGGTCGTGGGTTCGAATCCCGCCACCCCGACAGTGAAGAAGCAGATCAGAGGCCCTTTCCGCAGCGCGGGAAGGGCCTCTGGCGTTTCCGGGTCCGTAACAGATTTCGGCACCGAACTTTCACACCGACTGCCGGTCCACTACGGCACCGTTCTTTCGCACCCCCACTCGTCGGTGAGATAATTCTCGGCCATATGCGCAGCGGGTCGTCGACTGCTTCGCGTGGCAGCAGAAGGGGCACAGCGCATGCGAGGCGAGCGGGATCAATGGTAGGCACGGGCTTTCACTCGAACGGGCTGGTCGGCCGAGAGTGCGAGCTCGGCGCGCTCGCGATGTTCCTGGACAAGGCCGTGACGGACGGAGCCACCGTCCTTCTCACCGGTGATCCGGGTATGGGCAAAACGGCACTCCTCGACGCGACCGCTGAGCTGGCGGTCGCGAAGGGAATCCGGGTCATCCGCGGGAGCGGCGTCGAGTACGAGACGGACATCAGCTTTGCGGGGCTGCACCAGCTCGTCGACTCACTGTCGGACGAGCTCGGTCGTCTGCCACAGCCCATACGGGAGGCCATCGAGGTCGCCCTGGGTCTGCGTGTCGATCTCGCGCCGAGCCGAATCGCCGTCCTCAACGCAGCTCTGGCACTGTTCGAAGAGGCCGCGAAGGAGCAACCGCTGCTCCTGGTGATCGACGATCTCCAGTTCGTAGACCACGCGAGCCGGTCCGCGGTGGGATTCGTCGCCCGAAGACTGAGCGGTCGCCGCATCGGAGTACTCGGAGCCCAGCGGCCGGATTCCGGTGAGCCCTTCCCCTCCGGCGGCCTGCCGGAGGTCGAGCTCACGCCGCTCGACGACGCGGACGCACTGCGACTGCTGTCCCGTCGCTTCGCCCATATCCCCCGTCGGGTCCTGTCCTCCGTGGTTCGGGTGGCTCAGGGAAATCCCCTTGCCCTGCTCGAGTTCGCCGGAACCACCGATGCTTCCGGCGAGCATGACAGCGGGCAGGGGTGGGCGAGCGGCCAGGGCCGAGACGTCCGCGCTCTGTACGACGCCCGCATCGAACGGATGCCGCAGAGAACGCGCGACCTGTTGCTGCTCGCGGCTCTCGAAGGCTCCGGTGACATCGGTGTTCTCGAGGCCGCCGGCGGTCCGGGCGGGCTCGGGGCGCTCGCTCCGGCGGAGCGCGATCACCTGGTCATGGTCACGGAGGACGGCCGCGCCGTGCGCTTCCGGCATCCGCTGGTCAGATCCACGGTGGTCGACCGCTCCACTGGTGAGCAACGGCGCGGCGCCCATGGTCTGCTGGCCGTCGCGCTGGTGGATCAGCCCGAGCGCCACGCCGAACACCTCGCGAAAGCCACGACGGTGCCCGACGAAGCGGTCGCTGCGGTGATCGAATCGGCGGCCGGGACCAGCC
>JAEZDV010000022.1 GCA_023417985.1 Actinomycetes bacterium
GAACACCGGGCAGCAGAACACCGGGCAGCAGAACACCGGGCAGCAGTACAGCGGAGAGACTGCCGGAGCCCAGCAGTACCCCGGGCAGCAGATCGGCGGTCAGCAGTACCCCGGTCAGTACCCCGGCCAGCAGTATCCGGGTCAGTCCGGCTCCGGCCGGCAAGGCGAGCAGCAGTCCGGCGCCCAGCCGCACCCCGCGGGACAGCAGCCCACCGACCAACCGTTCTCGGGTGCGCAGCAGCACAGTGGTGGGCAGTTCGGTCAGCAGAGCACCGGCGAACACCGCACCGATGAGCAGGAACGCACCCAGCGGTTCACGGCAGCGCAATACGGTCAGCAGCCCGACCAGTACCCCTCCGAGTCGGGCACGTCGACCGAGCACGAGCAGCCCGAAGCGGAACGCGCGGAGACCCATCGGCCGGAGGACGCCCCGCAGCAGCGGGATGAGTCGTCCACCTCGCATTCCACGACCGATGCCGAGCGCACAGACGAGTCGGAGGGTCCGGCAACCGGCGAGCCCGCCCCGACCGAGGTGTTCCGTGCCCCGGACGACCAGCGGTGACCGGCGCGCCTGACACCATCGGAGACGCGTCGGTGACACCCTCGATTCGATGACTTCGACGCTCGGCCGGTCGACCCGGCACGCCCCTTCCGAGGAAGACCACCTCGATCCGGAGCGGTTCCGCATCCTGGTCGGTACCGCCGCCCGTCTTCCGGCGGTGACCGTGGCGGTGGTCGCCACGGTCATGGTCACCACCCTGGTGGTCGCCAACAGCGACCTGACCGGGGTCTACGCCGCGGTTGCGGGTGCCTGGCTGGCGCTGCACCAGGTGACGCTCACGATCGACGGCACCTCCCTGGGCGTGCTTCCCCTACTCCCCACGGGGCTTCTCGTGTGGTTGTCGGCCCGGGGAGCGGCGTCCGCGGCAGATGCCGTGGTGTCGCACACCGGCTACCAACTCGAGGGCCGCGACATCGCGCGCATCGCAGCGGCGACCCTGACTGGTCCGCTCATCGTCACGGTGATCGCGCTCGTCGTGATGCAGGATGCCTCGGGGGTGCTTCCCGTCACCTCCCCGAACCCCGCGGCCGCGCTGGCGTGGGTGACGGGCGTGTACCTCCTCGCGGCCTTGCTGGGCATCGGTTCACGCATCTGGCGACCGGTCGTCCGCCGGTACGGCGTGCCGGAGTGGCTCGTGCTGTCGGTGCGCCCCGCGGCGAGGGCACTGCTCGGCATGTTCGCGGTGGGCGGTGTACTCGTCGTCGCGGGGTTGGTGTGGTCGTGGACCACGGTCGGCGATCTGCTGGCACGCGGTGAAAGCTGGACGGGCGTTCTCGGACTCACCCTCCTGTCGATCCTGTACCTCCCGAATCTCATGATCGGTGCCTCCGCTCTCCTGGCGGGAAGCACCGTGCAGTTCGGGCAGGTTCGTCTGAGTCTGTTCGAAGCCTCCGGCGGCGATCTGCCCGCTCTTCCGATTCTTGCGGCGATCCCCGCCGGGCCGGCGCACGCGTTGTGGCCGGTACTGCTCGCGGTTCCCGCGACGGTCGGTGCTTTGCTCGGCCGATTCGCCGCGCAACGCACGCTCCAGGCGCAGGCGGACGGGGCGCCGGTGGGAAGCCTCGACGCGGCACGGACGGTGCTCGCGGCCGCGGGGTCTGCCGGGCTGGTCACCGCCGGGATCAGCTGGGCCGCAGGTGGACCACTGGGGATATTCGGCGTCGTGGGCGCCAACTGGTGGCTGGCCGGTGTACTCGTGTTCGCATGGGCGGGGCTGCTCGGGCTCATCGTTGCCCAACTGCTCATGTGGCGGGAGGGCCGGCTGGCCGCTGCCTCGCTCGACATCGGTCACGACACGGTGGACGACGACGAGGACTGGGACGACGACGAGGACTGGGACACCGACAACGACCCGGATCTCGATACCGACGGTCAGGAAGACGTCGACGCCGAACCCGACCCGCTCGAAGACGAAGGCCGGGAAGACGAAAAGGAACCAGATTCGGTTCACGAGGTGGGGGCCGCCGCCGGCACCGGTGTCGAAGCAGCCGACGACTCCGTCCCGGCGAAGGGCACCGAGGCGGAGCCGGAGAAGGGCACCGAGGCGAAGCCGGAGAAGGGCACCGAGGCGAAGCCGGAGGTCGAGGGCAAGCCCGGGAAGACCTCCGACTAGGCTTTCACTCGGCCGGTTCGTCGGCCGACCCCCTCGAGTTCCAGGAGTAGTGCCCTGACTGCCTCGCGTGACCAGCTGCCGCCCACCGCGCCGGCGCGGCTCGTCGTTCTCGCATCGGGAGCGGGGAGCCTGCTGGCGTCGTTGCTCGACGCGACCCGCGACCCCGACTACCCCGCAACCGTGGTTGCGGTCGGTGTGGACCGCGAATGCCCTGCCCAGGAACATGCCGCTGGCGCTGGTGTCCCCGTGCTGCGGGTCGCGCTGCGCGACCACGCCGACCGGGCCGCCTGGGATCGCGCTCTCACCGACGCCGTCGCGGAGTTCGAGCCCGATCTCGTGGTGAGCGCGGGGTTCATGAAGATCCTGGGTCCGGCGTTCCTCGACCGTTTCGGCGGTCGCATCATCAATACGCATCCGGCGCTGCTGCCGTCGTTCCCCGGAGCGCACGCGGTGCCCGATGCGCTCGCGTACGGCGTGAAGGTCACCGGTTCGACCGTGCACCTCGTCGACGGGGGAGTCGATACCGGCCCCGTGCTCGCGCAGGAGGCGGTGCCCGTCCTCGAGGGCGACGACGAAGCGAGCCTGCACGAACGAATCAAGGTTGTGGAGCGACGGCTGCTGGCAGAAGTGGTCGCCGCCGTCGCCACCCGTGGAGTTGTTTCCGATGGACGAAAGGCCGTGATCCCCGGTGACCGAACGTAAGACTGTGCGCCGCGCGCTTGTCAGCGTGTACGACAAGAGCGGACTCGTGGAACTGGCGACAGGGCTCCACCAGGCGGGAGTCGAGTTGGTCTCGACCGGCTCCACCGCTGCGACGATCGCCGGAGCGGGCGTGCCCGTGACGAAAGTGGAAGAGCTCACCGGTTTTCCGGAGTGCCTCGAAGGTCGCGTGAAGACGCTGCACCCGCGTGTCCACGCCGGCATCCTCGCGGACACCCGCAAGCAGGACCACCTCGACCAGATCGCCGACTTGGGCATCGAGGCGTTCGAGCTGGTCGTGGTGAACCTCTACCCGTTCACGGAGACGGTCGCGTCGGGTGCGACCCCCGACGAGTGCGTCGAGCAGATCGACATCGGTGGCCCCTCCATGGTGCGCGCCGCCGCGAAGAACCATCCGTCGGTGGCGGTGGTCGTGGATCCTGCCGCGTACGGCGATGTCCTCGAAGCAGTCGCAGGTGGCGGTTTCACCCTCGAGCAGCGCAAGCGCCTCGCGGCGCAGGCGTTCCAGCACACGGCTGCCTACGACGTGGCTGTCGCGAGCTGGATGAACAGCGGCTATGCCGTCGCGGACGACGACTCGAAGTTCCCGGGCTGGGCCGGTGCCACGTGGACGCGTGCGAATGTGCTGCGCTACGGCGAGAATCCGCACCAGGCCGCCGCGCTGTACGTTGACGAGTCGGGTGAACCGGGACTCGCGCAGGCCGAGCAGTTCCACGGCAAAGAGATGTCGTACAACAACTATCAGGACGCCGACGCAGCGTGGCGTGCCGCGCACGATCACGCCGAGCCGTGCGTCGCGATCATCAAGCACGCCAACCCCTGTGGCATCGCGATCGCCGACGACATCGCGACCGCTCACCGCAACGCCCACGAATGCGACCCGGTGTCGGCTTTCGGCGGCGTGATCGCCGCGAACCGCGAGGTGAGCGTGAAGATGGCGGAGCAGGTCGCCGAGATCTTCACGGAGGTCATCATTGCGCCGTCGTATGCGGACGGCGCGGTGGAGGTGCTCTCCCGCAAGAAGAACATCCGGATCCTACGGGCCGACTCGCCGAAGTCGTCGCAGATCGAGATGCGTCAGATTTCCGGCGGCTTGCTGCTGCAGGAACGAGACGCGCTCGACGCCGAGGGTGATTCGCCGGCCAACTGGCAACTCGCATGCGGTGACCCGGCGGACGAAGCCACCCTGCGCGACCTCGAGTTCGCGTGGCGCACGGTGCGTGCCGTCAAGTCCAACGCGATTCTGCTGGTCTCGGGCGGCGCGACCGTCGGAGTCGGCATGGGTCAGGTCAACCGCGTCGACTCGTCGCGCCTCGCCGTGACTCGCGCAGGCGACCGCGTGGTCGGTTCTGTCGCCGCGTCGGACGCGTTCTTCCCGTTCGCGGACGGTCTGCAGGTACTCACCGAAGCCGGCGTCAAGGCCGTCGTTCAGCCCGGCGGGTCCGTGCGCGACAACGAGGTCATCGAAGCGGCCCGCGAAGCCGGGATCACCCTGTATCTGACGGGTGCCCGCCACTTCGCGCACTGACGTACGTACCGGACGGCGCCGCCCTCGGCGCACGTGCCTGCAGGTCAGGCAGCGTGCGAGTGGGCGGCGGCGTCGTGCTCGGAGTCGCTTCCCCGGGCTCCGCGGCCCTCGGAGATGACGAGGCGCGCAGCACCCCGGTCGAGAAGTTCGCGGATCAGATCGGCTGCGGCAGCACCGCTTTCGGTGCCGGCGACACGGCTGAGATCGATGGTGATCGCGTGACCGGTCAGATCGCCGGGGAGGTCCTCGGGGAGGGTTCCGCCAGGTTCGATGCGGAGTTTCATGGTGTGTCTCCTGTCAGGAAATGCAAGCTGTGGGGATAAGAATGGGCACCCGGGGCGATGTGCC
>JAEZDV010000025.1 GCA_023417985.1 Actinomycetes bacterium
CCGTGGGGGGCAGCCGACCTCCCGCTCGAGGTCGGCCTCGGTGCTCGCGCTTCCGCGCGGCAGCGTCGTGTCGAGCGAGCGCGGCACCGAAGCCCACTTCGCGATGGACCCCACCACGTCCTCCACGGTCAGGCCCAGATCCCTGTGGATCTCGGACCGGGACGCATGGTCGAGGAAGCGCTGCGGAACACCGAGTGCGCGCAGCGGAATGTCGATGTCGCGGTCCCGGAGCGCAGCCGCGACAGCCGAACCGACGCCGCCGTGCACGCCGCTGTCCTCGAGGGTGACGACGAGCCGGAAGTCGCGGGCCAGCGCCGGAATCGACTCCGGGACGGGCAGCACCCAGCGCGGGTCCACGACCGCCACCTCGACACCCTGTTCCGCCAGCTTGTCCGCCGCGTCGAGCGCGAGTCGCACGAATGCTCCCACCGCGACGATGAGCACGTCGCCGGAACGCCCCTCGGGCATCCGCAGCACGTCGACGACTCCGTCGATCCGGTCGACGGCAGGAATGTCGTCGCCGACCGAGCCTTTCGGGAAGCGCAGCACGGTGGGCCCATCGGAGACGTCGAGCGCCTCCGCGAGTTCCTCCCGCAACGTGGCAGCGTCACGCGGTGCGGCGACGCGGATGCCCGGGACGATGCCCAGGAGCGAAAAGTCCCACATCCCGTTGTGGCTCGCGCCATCCGAACCGGTCACTCCCGCGCGATCGAGCACCATCGTGACGGGCTGCTTCAGCAACGCCACGTCCATGAGCAGCTGATCGAAGGCGCGGTTCAGGAAGGTCGAGTACACGGCGACGACGGGGTGGAGACCGCCGAGCGCGAGTCCCGCGGCCGAGGTCACCGCGTGCTGCTCGGCGATGCCCACATCGAAGGTGCGCTCGGGGAACCTCTCGGCGAACTTCGCGAGGCCGGTGGGACCGGGCATCGCGGCGGTGATGGCGACGACGTCGTTGCGCCCTTCGGCCTGGGCGATCAGTTCCTCGGAGAACACCGACGTCCAGTCCGGTGACGACGACGAGGACGTGGCCAGCCCGGTGCGCGGGTCCATGACTCCAGTGGCATGCATCAGATCCGCCAAATGATTCTCCGCCGGTGCGTAGCCCGCTCCCTTGCGTGTGACCGCGTGCACGATGACCGGTCCGCCGTAGGCCTTGGCGCGCCGCAGGGCCGCTTCCATGGCCGGTTCGTCGTGGCCGTCCACCGGGCCGAGGTACTTGATCCCGAGATCGGTGAACAGGACCTGCGGGCTGACGGCGTCCTTGACGCCGGCCTTCATCCCGTGCAGAACCGAGTATGCGGCCGAACCGACCCACGGAACACGCTTGACCATGCGGCGGCTGTTGTCGAGAGCCCGCTCGTAACCGGGCTTGAGGCGGAGCACAGCGAGGCGATCTGCGAGTCCGCCGATCGTCGGCGCATAGGAACGGCCGTTGTCGTTGACCACGATCACGAGGGAACGGTCGGCTCCGGCGGCGATGTTGTTGAGCGCCTCCCAGCACATCCCGCCGGTGAGCGCCCCGTCGCCGACGACGGCGACCACGGTGCGGTCGCGTTCCTCGGTCAGCGCGAAGGCCTTCGCGAGCCCGTCCGCGTAGGACAGTGCTGCCGACGCGTGCGACGACTCGATCCAGTCGTGCTCGCTTTCCGAGCGGGACGGGTATCCCGACAGTCCGCCGCGCTGACGCAGAGTGTCGAACCGGTCTCTGCGTCCGGTGAGGATCTTGTGCACGTAGGCCTGGTGGCCTGTGTCGAAGAGGATCGGGTCGCGCGGCGAGTCGAAGACTCGATGCAGCGCGATGGTCAGCTCCACGACGCCGAGATTGGGCCCGAGGTGTCCACCGGTCGCAGCGACCTTCTCGACCAGGAAATTACGGACTTCCCCCGCGAGCTGCGTGATCTCGGTGGGGGTCAACCGACGAAGATCGTCGGGGGACTGTATGCGGGACAAGACACCCACCTGGAGAAACTCCCTCCGGCTCGGGATTCGCGCGAGGCCGCGCGAGCAAGTGAAACCAGTCTACGGAGCGATCGCGAGTAGGGGGTGAGCGCACTCCGTAGACACGGGGCCCGAAGTCGTGGTCGTCACGACATCGGGCCCCGATGGAGACCTACGTCACGCGTCGGCCGAGGGCTTCGGATCCGCGTCGCCGGAGGGCTTCTCGACGAGGTCGATGGTGGTGCGCAGTTCCCTGTTCGGGATGACCGCCACCGCGAGCAGGGTGATCACCGCGAAGCCGGCAGCGACCAGGAAGAGCGTGCCCGTGGCGTCACCGTAGGCGTGCTGCACGATCTCGAGGACCGGGGCGGGAAGCGCTGCCAGATCGAGACTTCCTCCGCCGCCCGCGCCCGAGTCGATCCCGAGTTGTGCGAAACCTTCGGCCGAGATCGTCGCGACGCGAGAGGCCAGGATGGATCCCAGGACGGATACGCCGATAGCGCCGCCGAACGTCCGGAAGAACGCCACCGAACTACTCGCCGCGCCGATGTTGCGGACGCTGACGGTGTTCTGGACCGCGAGGACGAGGTTCTGCATCAACATGCCCGTACCCAGACCGACGATCGCGATGTATCCGCTGATGACGAGCAGGGAGGTGGTGTGGTCGATGGTCCCGAGCAGTGCGAAGCCCGCCAGCTGCAGGACCGCGCCTCCGACGAGGAATGCCTTCCACTTGCCGAACCGGGTGATCAGCTGACCCGAGAGCATCGACGACACCAGGGTGCCCGCAACCATCGGAATGGTGAGCAGACCCGCCTCGGTGGGGCTGTATCCGCGGGCGGTCTGGAAGTACTGACCGAGGAACGTGGTGGCACCGAACAGGCCGACACCGACGGCGACGGACGCGATGATCGCCAGCGCGGTGGTGCGCTCGGTGACGATCTTCGGCGGGATGATGGGGTCGGCGACCTTCGTCTCTACGATGACGGTCGCGATGAGCAGCAGAACTCCTGCGCCGACGTACAGAGCCGATTCGGTGGAGATCCAGTCGTAGTACCCGGCCTTGCCGGCGAAGGACACCCACACCAGCAGGACGCTCACGGCAGCGGTGATGAGAGTCGCGCCGATCCAGTCGATGTTCACGTTCTGCTTGCGGACCGTGTCGATGTGCAGCGTGCGCTGGAGCAGGAGGAGCGCGACGACTGCGATCGGGACGCACACGTAGAAGCACCAACGCCAGCCGAGGGTATCGACGATGACGCCGCCGAGGACCGGCCCGCCCGACATCGCGACGGCCATGACGGCACCCATGTAGCCGGAATAACGGCCGCGCTCACGGGGCGGGATGATGCTGCCGATGATCGCGACTACGAGTGCGGTCAGCCCGCCCATCCCGATGCCCTGCACCACACGCGCGGCGAGCAGGATCGGCACGTTCTGGGCGATGCCGGCCAGCACCGAGCCGACGACGAACACCAGGATCGACAGCTGGACGAGAAGCTTCTTGTTGAACAGGTCGGCGAACTTGCCCCAGATCGGGGTCGACGCCGCGTTCGCGAGCAGAGCGGTGGTGATCACCCACGCGTACTGGGTCTGCGTGCCCTTCAGGTCCGCGATGATCGTCGGCAGTGCCGTCGAGACGATGGTGCTGCTCAGCAGCGCGGTGAAGAGGGCAGCGAGCAGGCCGGAGAGAACGACCAGGATTTCCCGGTGGGTCATCGGCGCGTCGGTCGCCGCGTCGGAACCTGGCGGAAACGCCTCGGCCCTGGAGTCGGTAGTGGTCATGCGAAGGTCCTTTGGGCTGTGGCGGTGGCTATCGGAAGCAGCGAAGCGTCGAGACGGCGCAGGACTTCGATCGCGTCGACGGCCTGCTGTTGATCCCAGTCGCCGAGTTCGGCGGACAGTCGCTCGGTGCGCCGTCCGCGGACGGCTTCGAGAACGTCCAGTCCTTCGGCCGTGCATCTGACGATGTGGGCTCGTTTGTCGCCGGGATCGGGATGCCGTTCGACAAGGCCGCGCTCGACGAGTTCGCCGATCTGGCGGCTGAGTGACGACTGGCTGACGCACATCTCCGCAGCAAGTTCGCTGGGGCGGCACTCCCCCGCCCGCGCGAGGAGGATCAGCACCCCGGTGAGCGCGTTGGGAAGAACCTCGGTCTCGCTGTGTGCGATAGCCGAGCGAATCGTCCGGCCCAGCAGAAAGATGGCGTCTACGAGTTCGTGCGCTGTCTCGGTCCGAACGGACACGAGCACCTCCGAAGAACGAATTATTTGGTTACAACACGCAACTATAACAGATAGTTGCTTGCTGTAACCAAATACTTCGCGAAACGGACGTACTGCGCGCCGTCGAACCGGCTTTCGAACGCTTCCCGCTCAGCGCGTGAACAGCGCCAGGCACTCCACATGGTGTGTCGACGGAAACGCTGCGAACGCCCGGACGTCCGCCAGTTCGAAACCCTGTGCGCGGTACAGGCCCACGTCACGGCCGAACGAGGCGGGGTCACACCCGAGATGCACGATCCGGCGGGGACCCGCTTGCGCGATGGCGCTCACCACCTCCTTGCCGGCGCCGGCACGCGGCGGATCGAGAACGACGACCTCCGGGGCCGGCAGGTCACCGATCACGCGCTCCACGCGCCCATGCCGGAACGAGATCCGGTCGACATCCGCGAGTGCCGCGGCCCCGTCCTCCACCGCGGTGCGCGACGACTCGACCGACACCACGCTCCCCCGGCTGCCCACCTGTCCCGCGAGTGCCGCCGCGAACACGCCGACGCCGCCGTAGAGATCCCAGACGGTGCTGCCCTCGGAGGCCTGCGCCCACTGCGCGACCACCTCGGAATAGGTCTCCGGAGCGCCGCGATGAGCCTGCCAGAATCCTGTCGCCGCGACCCTCCATTCACGATCGCCGACACGTTCGACCGGCCGCCCCGACCCCTCGACGACCTTTTCTGCTCGCGGCGCGCTCGTAGCGGCGCGG
>JAEZDV010000075.1 GCA_023417985.1 Actinomycetes bacterium
CCCCCGACGAAAGGGGTGCCCGCCTCGCGTCTTTGCGTCCAGAAGTCCTCGGCCCTGGTAGTGCTCGACGATGCTCGCGGAGGACAGGACACGAGCGGCCGCCGCGGATCTCATGAGGACTCGCTGAAGACGTGAGGTCCAATTCGCCGATCAGATCGGCTCCGCAAGGCCGCGCGTGAGCGCCTGGATGATCTCCAACCGGCGCGATTCCTGCGCGGCGAGTGCTGCAGCCGGGATCACGAAGTTGCGGACGAGCATCTCTATGTTGCCCGGCCTCTATGTTGCCCGGCCACCGCCCGAGGAGTTCGGCGAGTCGCTCAGGCCCGAGGAGTTCGGCGACATCAACGCCCAGCAGGCGAGCCGCTGCGAGCGGGATGTCGGTTTCTTCGGCGATCAGGATGTCCTGACCTTGCGCGGACTCGTAGAGCCGGTCTTGGACCGCCGACGATTTTTTGTACCGATGCACACTCGATGCGAATTCATCGGCATCCTTCGGCTCACCCCATGCGGATCGATCCAGCCAGGCGGCCAGCTTCGCCGCGGTGTAACCGGGCACCGTCGGGCATCGGATTGTGAGGCAGGGTTGAGCGACAGTGGCCGCGCATTGTTGAAGATCTCAGGGTGTCACGGCACCACGCACCCACCAGCATGACCTGATTCGGGTCCAGTTCCGGTGCCTGCTCGAGCATCTGCTCGACAACGCGGATGATCGGGTCGAGGAATCCCTCAGCGATCAGATTCGTGTCGATCAAGACGTCTCCTCCACTCTGGAGCCACGCCACGAACACGCGGATCATCGCTCGCCATGAGGTCGGCGTACACCAGCAGGGCGGGCGCGGGACGTTTGCCACCTAGTGGACCGTCGTAGTCGTGCGACTCGCTGCTCGGCGTTGTCCAGAACTGGTGACGGACGGTGATGTTCCCGTCTTCTTCCGAACGCCAACGGTTCTTCACCGGCAGCATCGGGTCGAGCTTCGGCACATGGATAGTCAGCGCCGCAGGTCTGAGCATGTCGTCCGCCGCGAACTCTCCGGAGATCGCAGCGCCAGCGAGGAAGACAGGGTCTTCCGCGTTCACCTTTCTGAACTCCTCGACAGAGCCGCGATAGGTCGCCAACGTGAGCTTCGTTGCCAGGCCCTTCGGGAACGCTGCGACCCAGAGGTCTAATAGCTCCGCGTCACTGCGATGCCCCCCTGGTCCGAATCCGGACTGCCGGAACATCCTGACGGCGTCGTTCGCTTGTCCAAGGGAGACGCCGGCTGCCTCGGCGAGCTCGCGCTGAGGTGTCCTCCACAACCTCGGCCACTGGAGCAGCACGAAGGCGACCTGGGACCGCGCCCTACAGTGTCGGACAAGGTGGCCGGCTGTCCGTTTGTGTCTTGATAAGTGACAAACGGACACGTCGCTCCCGAGCGCACGAAGAAGACGAAGAAGAGCAGCAAGCAGAGTTGCCGCATCGTCGGTGAGTAACGCACCGGACTCAACCCCAGAAGATCGGGTCGCCCGAGTCCTCGATGTGGTCGAGCAGGGACTGCGCGTCCCGGCTCGGCTCCTTCCATTTGTACTCGTCGAACTCGAGGTTGCGACCGCGCCAGTAGATCGACCACAGCCCGGTCGTCCTGGCGTAGCGCAGGCGGGCGATCGGGAACCGGGTGTGCTCGCCCACGCCGTCCCAAGGCGGCCGGACCTCGACGATGGTGACGCGCCGGTCCGCGACGTCAGCCTCGACTTCGAGCTCGTCCCAGAGGTGCTCCGGCACGCGCTCACGCGCCCACAGTCGGATCCGGTGAAGATCGGTCTCCGGAAGCACGAGTACCCCAGGTCATCGGTGGCTTCCGTCGAAATCTTTCGGACTTTTGCGGACTGGATACGGACTATGCGACTCTAAACCCAGTCTGAACTGCGGAAACGCGAAGACTCAGTAGTACCAGGGGTACGGCGACCAGTCCGGATCACGCTTCTCGAGGAAGCTGTCGCGGCCCTCGACGGCCTCGTCCGTCATGTACGCCAGGCGAGTCGCCTCGCCCGCGAACAACTGCTGGCCCACGAGACCGTCGTCGGCGAGGTTGAACGCGTACTTGAGCATGCGCTGCGCCTGGGGCGACTTGCCGTTGATCTTCTCCGCCCATTCCAGCGCGACGGTCTCGAGCTCGTCGTGCGCGACCACCCGGTTCACCGCGCCCATGTGGTGCATGTCGTCGGCCGAGTAGGTGTCGCCGAGGAAGAAGATCTCGCGGGCGAACTTCTGCCCGACCATCTTGGCGAGGTACGCGCTGCCGTAACCGCCGTCGAAGCTGCCCACGTCGGCGTCGGTCTGCTTGAAGCGGGCGTGCTCGCGCGACGCCAGGGTCAGGTCGCATGTCACGTGCAGGCTGTGGCCACCGCCGGCGGCCCATCCGTTGACGAGCGCGATGACGACCTTGGGCATGAAGCGGATGAGGCGCTGCACCTCGAGGATGTGCAGCCGGCCTGCCCGCGCCTTGTCGACCGTGTCCGCGGTCTCCCCGCTCGCGTACCGGTAGCCGCTGCGTCCGCGGATGCGCTGATCTCCGCCGGAGCAGAACGCCCAACCGCCGTCCTTGGGGCTCGGGCCGTTGCCCGTCAGCAGGACGACGCCGACGTCCGACGTCATCCGCGCGTGGTCGAGCGCACGGTAGAGCTCGTCCACGGTGTGCGGCCGGAACGCGTTGCGTACCTCCGGCCTGTCGAACGCGACACGGACGGTGCCCTGCGTGACATGTCGGTGGTAGGTGATGTCGGTCAGGTTCTCGAACCCGGGAACCGGGCGCCACAACTGGGAATCGAAGGTCACCTCGTCACCTTAGAGGCCCGGGCCGACGGACGGCGGGACCGTGGGGCGGATAACGTGCATCACATGAGCGAGCAGACCGGCCACGACGCCGACCGGAACTTCAGCGCCACCCGAGACGTCGGGGTCGATCGAGGGGCCGGCGGCAACGGTGCAGGCGACGACTACGAGCACCACGGAGGCTTCCCGGTCTACGAGCCGGTGAAGGCCGGACCGAACTACGCCACGTTCGTCGAGACGTTCCGTCGCCTCCAGGACCTCATGGTCTCGACGCACGCTCCCGACGACGTGATCGACCGGGCGATCGAGCAGACCGAGGCGCTCGTCGATCTCCTCGCGCCGTACGAGGTGCCCGAGGGGAGGTCGCCGGCGGGCTTCAACGTCGAGCTACCCGGCCGGGGCAGTGCGTTGCTGCTGCCCTGGAAGATCGAGAAATTCGGCGAGGACGGCGTACGCGAACGCGGCATGTTCCGTCGCTATCACCTCGGCGGGAACGGTGCAGCCCACGGAGGCACGCTTCCGCTGCTGTTCGACGATCTGTTCGGCATGGTGATCCACGCCAACGGACGCCCGATCGCGCGCACCGGATACCTCCACGTCAACTACCGCAAGATCACGCCTATCGAAACGGAACTCGTGGTCGACGGATGGGTGGACCGGGTCGAAGGCCGCAAGGCCTACTGCAAGGCCGAACTCCGCGATCTCGACGGCAACCTACTCGCCGATTCCGAAGCCCTGATGATCCAGCTTCTACCCGGCCAGCAGTGACCGCTCCACCCCTCCCGTCCGTCGACGAATTGCTCGAGAGCGCTGTCGTCGTCTCGCTGCCCATGCGGGTGCGCTTCCGCGGGATCACCCGACGCGAGGTGCTGTTGCTTCGCGGGCCCGCAGGCTGGGGGGAGTTCGGGGCCTTCCCCGAATACGAGGACGACGAGGCCACCTATTGGCTGCGGTCTGCGATCGAATCGGCATGGGAGGGTTACCCACCGGCGGTCCGGTCCGTGGTCCCCGTCAACGCGACCGTCCCGGCCGTCGGTCCGGACCGCGTGCCCGACGTACTCGCGCGGTTCCCCGGCGCCCGGACCGCAAAGGTGAAGGTCGCCGAACCCGGTCAGGATCTCGCCCAGGATCTCGCGCGGGTGCGAGCGGTCCGCGAACTGGTCCCTCGCGTCCGTGTGGACGCCAACGGCGGATGGACGGTCGACGAGGCCGTCGCCGCGCTCACGGCTCTCGCCGCGGACGCGCCGCTCGAGTACGCCGAACAACCGTGCGCGACCGTGCCCGAACTCGTCGCCGTCCGTACGCGGCTTCCCGACGTGCGCATCGCTGCGGACGAGAGCATCCGCAGGGCCGAGGACCCGATGCGCGTCGTGCGGGCCGGCGGGGCTGATGTCGCCGTGGTCAAGGTCGCTCCGCTCGGCGGAGTGCGGCGACTGCTGACGCTGGCCGACGAACTCACAGCTCAGGGCGTCGACGTGGTGGTTTCGAGCGCACTCGACTACGCAGTCGGGATGAGTGCCGGACTCGCGGCGGCGGCTGCCCTGCCGGAACTGCCGTTCGCGTGCGGACTCGGGACCGGCGGCTTCTTCACGGAGGATGTCGCGGTCCCGCGCCGCATGTCCGGCGGAACCCTCGAGGTGGCAGCGGTCGTCCCGGACCCGGCGATGCTCGACACGGTTCGGGCTGCTCCGGACCGTGCGATGTGGTGGTTCGAGCGCCTGAAACGGTGCCGTGCCCTGCTGGGCTGAACGCCGAGTATGTACCTGCTACAGAGTCGTATATCGTTCCCCCAGTCCCAACAGTCCCAAGTGTCACATTTACGGAGGCAGTGAAAGTGGTTGCAGCTCTGCACGATGCTCTGCTCGGACCTGACAAGTTTCCGGCGGTCAAGGCCGATGTCGAAACTCTGATCGACGCAGAAGTGTCGGACAAGAAGGGTGCCTCGGGCCTCGCCCTCAAGGGTGGGTACGCCGCAGTGAAGAAGGTCGGCCCGTCCGTCGTGCCCGGCGCGATCGAGAGCCTGCTGCCCGACTTCGTCGAGCGGCTCCAGCCGTTCTGGAACGAATACGCCGGTGCCGGCTCGTTCGCCGACTTCCTCGTCGCTCGCGGTGACGCGGTCGCCGACGCCCTGCTCGGAGTGACCGACGAGAAGATCGCCGGCTCGTCCAAGACCGCTGTGAAGAAGGTCTACGACTCGCTGCGTCCTTCGGCCAAGAAGCACGTCATCGAGGCTCTTCCCCGCCTGGGCGACCTCGTCCAGAAGCACGCGGTCTGACCGACTCGCACATTGCGGGCAGCCCGACGAACGTCGCGGTGACCACCGGCTCCGGCCGGTCGGCAC
>JAEZDV010000148.1 GCA_023417985.1 Actinomycetes bacterium
CCGCGCCGCAGGTCTGTCCGGGGCGGGGCCCCGGTCCGGATCGGAGCGGGGCCCCGCGTGCATGCGGTGCGCCGGAGTCGGTGCGCCGGCGAACGTGGTGTTCGGATCAGGCGAACTTGGCCTTGTACTCCCGGCGGCGGCGGTGCAGGATCGGCTCGGTGTAGCCGCTGGGCTGCGTGGTGCCTTCGAGGATGAGTTCCTTGGCCGCCTGGAAGGCGATGTTGCTGTCGAAGTCCGGACCCATCGGCCGGTAGGTCGCGTCGCCTTCGTTCTGGCGGTCGACGACCGGGGCCATGCGCTCGAGGGAGGCGATGACGTCGGCTTCGTCGACGACGCCGTGGCGGATCCAGTTGGCGAGCAGCTGGCTGGAGATGCGCAGGGTGGCGCGGTCTTCCATCAGTGCCACGTCGTGGATGTCGGGGACCTTGGAGCATCCGACTCCGTGGTCGATCCAGCGCACCACGTATCCGAGGATCGACTGGCAGTTGTTGTCGAGTTCCTCGCGCTTCTCGGCGTCGGTCCAGTTCGGGTTCTCGGCGAGCGGGATGGTGAGGATGTCGTCGAGGGTGGCCCGGGTCTTGCCCTTGAGCTCGTCCTGGACCGCGAAGACGTCGACTTCGTGGTAGTGGGTGGCGTGCAGGGTGGCGCCGGTGGGCGACGGCACCCAGGCGGTGTTGGCGCCGGCCTTGGGCTGGCCGATCTTCTGCACGAGCATGTCGTGCATGAGGTCGGTCATGGCCCACATGCCCTTGCCGATCTGGGCCTTGCCCTGCAGGCCGGCGGCGAGACCGGTGTCGACGTTCCAGTCCTCGTAGGCGGCGATCCACTTCTGCTGCTTCATCGCGGCTTTGCGGACGACCGGACCTGCCTCCATGGAGGTGTGGATTTCGTCGCCGGTGCGGTCGAGGAAGCCGGTGTTGATGAAGGCGACGCGCTCGGATGCGGCCTGGATGCAGGCGGCGAGGTTGACCGTCGTGCGGCGCTCCTCGTCCATGATGCCGACCTTGAGCGTGTTGGCGGGCAGCCCGAGGACCTCTTCGACGCGGCCGAACAGTTCGCTGGTGAAGGCGGACTCTTCGGGGCCGTGCTGCTTGGGCTTGACGATGTAGATCGAGCCGGTGCGGCTGTTGAGAAGCGGTCCGTGTTCGTCGTCGCCGTAGAGGCCGTGAATGGCGCACAGGCTGGTGACGAGTGCGTCGAGGATGCCTTCGGGCACCTCGTTGCCGTCGCGGTCGAGGATCGCGGGGTTGGTCATGAGGTGACCGACGTTGCGGACGAACAGCAGGGAACGTCCGTGCAGTTCGAGGTCGCTGCCGTCGAGCGCGGTGTACACGCGGTTCGGGTTCAGCGTGCGGGTGAGCGTCTTGCCGCCCTTTTCGAATGCTTCGGACAGGTCGCCGCGGTTGAGGCCGAGCCAGTTGCGGTAGCCGATGACCTTGTCTTCGGCGTCGACGGCGGCGACGGAGTCCTCGAAGTCCATGATGGTGGTGACGGCAGACTCGAGGACGACGTCCTTGACGCCGGCTGCGTCGGTGCTGCCGATCGGGGATTCGGGATCGATCTGGATCTCGATGTGCAGTCCGTTGTTGCGCAGCAGGACGGAGGTGGGGGCGGCCTTGTCGCCGAGGTAGCCGACGAGCTTCTCGGGCTGGGCGAGTTCGGTCACGGTGCCGTCGGCGAGGGTGACCTTCAGGGAGTCGCCGTCGATGACGTAGGCGGTGGTGCCGGTGTGGGATCCGGTGGCGAGGGGTGCGGCCTTGTCGAGGAAGTCGCGTGCCCAGGCGATCACCTTGTCGCCGCGGACCTTGTTGTAGCCGGTGCCCTTCTCTGCGCCGTCGTCCTCGGGGATCGCGTCGGTGCCGTACAGCGCGTCGTACAGCGAGCCCCATCGGGCGTTGGAGGCGTTGAGGGCGAAGCGGGCGTTGAGGACGGGGACGACGAGCTGAGGTCCGGCCGTGGTGGCGATCTCGCTGTCGATGTTCGCCGTGGTGATCTGGAACGGCTCGGGAGCGGGAACGAGGTACCCGATCTCTTCGAGGAACGCCTTGTAGGCGGCGGCGTCGTGGGGCTGTCCGGCGCGGTCGCGGTGCCAGGTGTCGATGCGGCTCTGGAGATCGTCGCGCTTGGCCAGCAGTTCGCGGTTCTTCGGTGCGAGGTCGTGGATGATCTTGTCTGCACCGTCCCAGAACGCGGCTGCGTCCATTCCCGTGCCGGGGATCGCTTCGTCGTTGACGAAGTCGTAGAGCACCTTCGCGATATGGAGTCCACCGATTTGCACGCGTTCTGTCATTAGCCTCACTCTTTCCGGTTGCGGTGCGTCCGCGGCGCAGCGCCACGGATGCTTGCACGAAAAACTCCAGTCATGTTACCCGCCGGTAGCAAATGGGGTGTCGGGTCGACACGCGCGCAGGGCGGTGCATCGATTCAGCAGTTCCTCTCGGAGAGCCGCGGCGCGGGTGGTGAGCGCCGACTGCTCGCGGACGTACTGTGCGCGTCCGGCGGCGGTCTCGATGGCGACGGGCGTGTAGCCGTAGTCGCTCAGATCATACGGGCTGGCCCGCATGTCCAGTTCACGCGCCGCCGAGGCCAGCCGGAAGCACTCGAGCAGCAGGTCGGAATCGACGAGCGGGGAGAGCTTGAAGCACCACTTGTAGAGGTCCATCCCCGCGTGGAGACAACCGGGTTGTTCCCGGTCGAGCCGGCTGTCGGGGGTGAGGGGAGCGGCGTTGCGGGGTGCCGCGTCGGGGGTGAAGAACCGGAACGCGTCGTAATGGGTGCATCGCAACTGCATTGATTCCACCAGCTGATCGGTGCCGTCGTGACCGAGCCGCAACGGCACCGACGAATGCCGCAAGCCCTCGTCGCCGGTGCGATACACCATCGCCCATTCGTGCAGGCCGAAGCAGCCGAGCTGGGCGGTCCGGGACGCCGTGGCCGAGAGCAGACGGTGGACGAAGTCCACGGTGCCGGAACGCTGGGCGAGGACCGCGTCGGTTACCCGCACCGCCGGTGCCCCGTCCACCGCGATGCGGTCGTAACCGGGGTGGTCGCGATAATCGCGGGTGGCGGCGCCGAGCAGGATCGTGCCGTACCCCGGATGCCAGAACCGCAATTTGCCGGGCCGGTAGTTGTAGTAGGTGAACAGGAAGTCGTGCACCGGATGCGTCTCGTTCGCCGCGCGCCGCCGTAGATGATCGGCGAGGAGTTCGTCCACCGCGGCGTGGTGCCGGTCGCGGCGGGCCGTCCACTCCGGTTCGGTGAGGATCGTGACGGCTGTCTCGGAAGGCGCACCGCTCATGGGGTACGGCGCTCCGGGGACGGGTCCGCGACGCGATGGG
>JAEZDV010000161.1 GCA_023417985.1 Actinomycetes bacterium
ATCCCCGGGCGCGACTGGTCGGCGCCCTGCGACGACTGTGCTTTGGCGCCCGACGGTGCCGCGCCGTTGTTCGCCACCGGAACCTCGGGCTTCGGCGAAGCCGACGCCTGACGCCCCGGCTCCTCTGCTTGTCCCTGCCCCTCGTTCCGCACCTGCTTGTCGGGCGGGGCAGCCTTCTGGGCACCGGTCGTCTGCCGGTCGGCTTCGGACGCCTGCTTCGGCGGTGCAGCCTTCGCAGCGTCGTTCACCTGCTTCGGCGAACCGGTCGGCGCAGCATCGCCGGCTTTCGGCGCAGCCTCACCGGCTTTCTGGGAAGGGCCCGCCGGCTTCTGCGGCGCCGCGTTCTGCGCGGGCCGATCCTGCTGTGGCGACCGATCCTGCTGCGCGCGGTCTTTCGAGGACGCCCCCTGAGGAGCCGGCCCCTGTGAAGGAGCCGCGCCGGACGATCCGGACGGCACCTCCTGCCCATTGCGATCCTCGGGGCGCGGGCCGGGTTTCCCCTGGCCGTTTCCGTTGGGTCCCTGGGGAGTGCTCACTTACGACTCCTTAGCTCCGGATACGTCTGCGTCGTCCAGCTCGTCGGCATTGCGCGCGATCGCCAACAACGTGTCGCCTTCGGCGAGGTTCATCAGGCGCACCCCCTTGGTCTGCCGCCCGGCCTTGCGCACCTGCTTGGCAACAGTACGGATTACGCCACCGTTCGAGGTGATCGCATACAGCTCGTCATCGTCCTCGACGATCCGAGCACCGACCAGGGTGCCACGCCGACGGTCGTACTGGATGGTCAAAACGCCCTTGCCGCCGCGACCCTGGACCGGGTAATCCTCCATGGGGGTCCGCTTCGCGTAACCACCGGAGGTCGCGACCAGCAGGTAGGTGCCTTCCTTGACCACATTGAGCGACAGCAGGCTGTCGTCGCCGTTGAACCGCATCCCCTGCACGCCGGACGTCGCGCGTCCCATCGGGCGCAGCGCTTCGTCGGTCGCGGAGAATCGGATGGACTGGCCAAGCTTCGACACGAGGAGCAGGTCGTCGTCGGCGGAGCAAAGGACCGCGCCCACCATCTCGTCGTCACCACGCAGGTTGATAGCGACGATGCCGCCGCTGCGGTTGGAGTCGAAGTCCGACAGCCGCGACTTCTTCACCAGGCCGTTGCGCGTGGCGAGCACCAGATACGGCGCGTCCTCGTAGCTCTGCAGGCGGATGACGCCCTGGATCCGCTCGTCCGGCTGGAAGGCCAGCAGGTTCGCGACGTGCTGCCCGCGGGCCGTGCGGTTGGCTTCCGGCAGCTCGTACGCCTTTGCGCGGTAGACACGGCCCTTCGTAGTGAAGAACAGCAGCCAGTCGTGCGTGGACGTCACGAAGAAGTGCTTGACGATGTCGTCCTGCTTGAGCTCGGCGCCCTTGACACCCTTACCGCCACGCTTCTGCGACCGGTACAGATCGGTGCGGGTGCGCTTGGCATAGCCCGTCTCGGTGATCGTGACGACCACGTCTTCGCGAGCGATCAGATCTTCGTCCGTGACATCACCGTCGGCGGCGACGATGCGGGTCCGGCGGTCGTCGCCGTACTTCTCGGCGATCTCCGCGAGTTCCTCACGGACGATGGCGCGCTGCCGTTCCGGCTTCTCGAGGATGTCCTTGTAGTCCTCGATCTCCCGCTCGATTTCGGCGAGATCGTCGATGATCTTCTGACGTTCCAGAGCGGCGAGGCGACGCAGCTGCATCGCGAGGATCGCGTCGGCCTGGATCTCGTCGACCTGGAGCAGATCGATGAGGCCGCCACGCGCGACGTCGACGGTCTCCGACCGGCGGATCAGTGCGATGACGTCGTCGAGCGCATCGAGAGCCTTGACCAGACCGCGCAGGATATGGGCGCGTTCCTCCGCCTTGCGCAGCAGATACCGCGTGCGCCGGACGATGACCTCGACCTGGTGGACGACGTACAGCCGGATCATCTGATCCAGGCGCAGCGTGCGCGGCACCCCGTCGACGATCGACAGCATGTTGCAGCCGAAGCTCGTCTGGAGCTGGGTGTGCTTGTACAGGTTGTTGAGGACGACCTTGGCGACCGCATCGCGACGCACGGTCACGACGATCCGCATACCGACACGATCCGACGACTCGTCGTGGATATCGGAGATGCCGGCGATCTTGCCGTCGCGGACCTGCTCGGCGATCGACGTGATGAGGTTGTCCGGGTTGACCATGTAGGGCAACTCGGTGATCACGATGGTGGTGCGGCCCTTCGGATCGTCTTCGATCTCCACGACACCGCGCATCTTCACCGACCCACGACCCGTGGTGTACGCGTCGTGGATGCCCTGCGATCCGGTGATCAAGCCGGCCGTCGGGAAGTCGGGGCCCTTGATCCGCTCCATCACCGCGGCGAGGGTCGTCTCCTCGTCGGCTTCGAAATTGTCGAGCGCCCAGTAGATGGCGTCTGCGACCTCACGAAGGTTGTGCGGCGGGATGTTGGTCGCCATGCCTACCGCGATGCCACCCGAACCATTGATCAACAGGTTGGGGATACGGCTGGGGAGAACCGTCGGTTCCTGGGTCCGGCCGTCGTAGTTGGGCTGGAAGTCGACCGTGTCGTGGTCGATGTCCCGCAGCATTTCCATCGCGAGCGGCGTGAGCCGGCACTCGGTGTATCGCATGGCGGCCGCACCGTCGTTGCCGCGCGAACCGAAGTTGCCCTGCCCGTCGACAAGCGGATACCGCAGCGCCCACGGCTGCGCCAGGCGCACCAGAGTGTCGTAGATGGACGAGTCGCCGTGCGGGTGGTAATTACCCATCGTCTCGGCCACTGCACGCGCCGACTTCACATAGCCGCGATCCGGCCGGAAACCGTTGTCGAACATGGCGTACAGCACGCGACGATGGACTGGTTTGAGTCCGTCACGCACGTCGGGCAGCGCACGCCCCACGATCACGCTCATCGCGTAATCGATGTAGCTGTTCTGCATCTCCAGCTGGATGTCGACGGGCTCGATGCGGTCGTGCCCCGGCCCCTCCGGAGGCAACGTGGTGTCGGTCATGAGCTCCTTCTTCTACTCGGCTCGAACGTGCGCCCACGGTCTTCCGTCCGACGAACGTCTCGCAACCACCCGAGTCTATAGGTGCAGGTCACCCCACGCCGCGAAGGACAGGCACTTTCCGCAGGCGTCTGCCTCCGGGAGAGGGAGATCACACTTCGAAGGGCTGATACGGGGCGCGTCATGTGCGTATCGACGCGTCGGACTGGGGGTCGAAAATCTCGTTCTTCCTGATCTCGTCGTTCTCGGGCGCGAGGACCAAGGCGGTGATCGGCGCGGCCAGCACGATGATGCCGAGGATGAAGGCCGGGAAGAGAAGCGACAGCACGGCGATGCCGCTCGGTTCGGGCGCCCCGGGATCGATGACCACGTGGACACCGGCCACACCGGTGTAGTGGAGAGCCACGACCGCAGCGGCCATGACGACCGCCGATAGCAGACGGACGACGAACTGCTCGGCTGCCCGTGCGAGGGCGAGCGCAACGGTCGACGCGACCACTCCGATGACGATCGAGACGACGACGAACCGCATGTCGTGGTGGATCGTGCCCTGAACTCTGACCGCACTCATCCCGATGTAGTGCATGAGACACACCGCCAGGCCGACTACCGCACCGCCGACTCCCGGCCGAACTCCCCGGGGAAGACGCGCGAGCAGGGCGGAGCGCGCGGTCACGAACCAGATGCCGAACATGGTCGTCGCCACCGCGACGAGCACCGAGAGGACCGTCGGGACGAGTTGGTACCGGACGGCGGTGCCCGGCACGGAGAACCCCATCATTCCGATAAAGTGCATGAGCCAGATCCCCACGCAGCCGATGGCAAGGGACGCCATCAGCAACCACCAGTTGCCCCCGCTGCGACCCTTCTCCTCGCGCGTCCGGCGCATACAGGCCAGCCCGGTGAAGGACCCGGCCACCGACGTCGCATAGGCCAGCACGAAGACCCACGGCCCCATGGAGAAGAGTTGCACGCCGAAGTTATCGACTCGGCGATCGGAACGTTTCCGCGTTCCACTCGTCGACTTCACGCTCGAGCTTGGCCGCGACGCGATCCGGGGCGAGCAGCACAGCGACGATCGGAACGACGAGCAGGAGCAGACCCGCGACGAACAGCGGGAACAGGATCGAGAACACCTCGATGCCGGCCGGTGCGGGCGTCGTCGCATCCGGCGTCACCTGGATGGATGCTGCGGCGAGGAAGTGCACGACCATCACCGCGGCGCCGACCAGCGCGCCGCCGATGAATCGCTTCGGCCAGGTATCCGCCTGCTGCACCTGCCACATGAAACCTGCGGCGGTCACGAAAGCGAAGAGGACCGCCCCCACGACGAAGAGCGCGTTGAACGAGACTTCGCCCTGCGTCCTGACCGACCACATGATCGCGAACGGAACGGCCGCGAGCCCAGCGCCGAGGACGAGCGCAGCCGGTCCCGTTTTCGCGGAACCGCCGTCCGACGGCGACGCGACGACGAGAGCGACGAACGCCGTCACCAGCGCGAGCAGCATCGAGAACACGATGGTGACGAGGTCGTACCTGACCACGGCGCCCTCGACCGCGAAACCGGCCATGGGAAGGAACTGCGCCAGCCACACCCCGACACCACCGATGACGAGACATGACACCACCAGCCAGAAACTGCGGGCGCGGTCCGTCAGCGCGGTACGCACCTTCCTGACACTGGTGACCCCGACGAACACCCCGATCGCCGAGGTGAGGTAAGCCAGCATGATCACCCATGGACCCATGGTGAACAGCTGGAATCCCTCGACCACTAGGGGGCCACCGGCTGGTGGAGCTTTCGCAGCGCGTACTCCGTGACCGTAACCAACGCCTGCTTGGCGGATTCACGCGAACGTGCATCGATGGACACGATCGGGACATCGGGTGAGATCGCCATTGCCTGGCGGATGTCCTCGAGCGGGTAACGCGGAGCGTCGTCGAACTCGTTGATCGCGACGATGAACGGCAGGTTCCGCGCCTCGAAGAAGTCGACAGCCGCGAAACTCTCGTCCAGACGACGCGTGTCGATCAGCACGATCGCACCGATGGCACCGCGGATGAGGTCATCCCACATGAACCAGAAGCGATGCTGACCCGGCGTCCCGAACAGGTACAGCACCAGGTCCTCGGCCAGACTGATACGGCCGAAGTCCATCGCCACCGTCGTCGTCGCCTTCTGCGGCGTCGCGGTGAGGTTGTCGACCCCGTCGCTGGCGTTCGTCACGAGCGCTTCGGTTCGGAGGGGGACAATTTCGGACACTGCCCCGACCAGCGTGGTTTTGCCGACACCGAAGCCACCGGCGATCACGATCTTGGTCGAGGTCACGCGCTTGGTGGCGCTAGAGTTCGCGAAGTCCACTGAGGACCCTTTCAATCAGCTCACGACGCTCCGCGTCGCTCGAATCGTCTTTCAGCGTGGCCAGGATTTGCACATGTCCGGCTTCGACAAGATCGGCAACGAGGACGCGAGCCACACCAAGCGGCACACCCACCCTCGCCGCGATCTCGGCAACCGAGGGCGACTCCTTGCACAATTCCAAGATCGTGGCATTGATGTTGTCCAGGTCGCGGGCTCGAGGGTCCGTTCCCGGGATCGCCTGGATCAGTGCCTCCAACGCCAGTTCGACCGCAGGACTCGTACGTCCCGAAGTCAGCGAGTAGGGCCGCACCAGGCTGGGCTGATCCGGCACCGACTCCGGCTTACGCGATTCCATGGCCACCTCGACGTCAGGACCCCTGGCCGACCCGCGGAGTTGCCTCGACCGAGGCACCCACCCGGTCCACCAGGAGCGCCATCTCGTAGCCGACCTGTCCGATATCGCATTCCGACGCCGTCAGCGCCGCGAGATGCGATCCGTCACCGACGCTCATCAGTAGCAGGTAACCGTGCTGCATCTCGACGACCGACTGGAGGACTCCCCCACCGTCGAACAGCTGTGAGACACCATTGGAAAGGCTCGCGAGCCCGGAGGTGACGGCAGCGAGCTGCTCGGCGCGGTCGACCGGAAGGTGTGCGCTGGCAGCCATCAGCAGGCCGTCGGCGGACACGAGTACGGCATGCGAGACACCCGGAACTTCGCGCGCAAAGTTGGAAACCAACCAGTCCAGTGGACGGGCCACGTCGGATCCATGATCAATGTTCATCGAACTCCCTGTTCATTGTTCTCGCGATTGCTGGTATTCGCCGAGGTGCGACCGTTACGGACGCCCTGCTGGTGGCGACTCAGGTTGGCCCGAATGGCTTCCGGGTCCCGGCGTCGGATCGTCTTGGACAATTCCCCGGTGGCGGGTGCCCGCACCGCGCCCGGCACGAGGCGGTGACCAGGCTCGCGCCTCGGAAGGCCGGCCGTGGTGTGCTCTTCCACCGATACTTCTGCTGCTCGCTGCGCTGCTTCCCATCCCGCGTCGGCGGCCGAGCGCCATTCCTTCTTCCTGCGGTCCTCCGGAAGACTGGTCGGATCGACGAGCCAGTCCGACATCATGTTCGAGAAGATCGGCGTGTGCGGTGCGGGCTGCGGCCGGAGCCCACCCGCGTCCGGCCTCGGCTGGAAGAACGACGCTGTCTTCGCCGAGTTGGTCCGGTAGCGATGACGAGCAGCGTTCTGTGCCTCGCTCTGCGGCGAGACCGAGCCGCCGTCGGCAATACTCGCCGACGGGATGGAGGTCGGACCCGACAGTACAGCGGCCGAAGGCTCCGGCGCACTCTCGGGACGCGGGGGCAGACCGGGGGTCGCTCCGGGTCGGCGCCGCGGAAGCCCTGCAGGCGCTGCATTTTCCGGACGAGAACCAGGCCCACCGGCAGGACCCGGGGTGGTTCCCGGTCGACGCTGCGGCAACCCGATCGGAGCATCCGGCTGCGGCTGCTGCTGGGACGGACGAAGACCCTGCGGGGCCTGCGCCCGAGAATGCTGGGCCTGCGAGTGCTGGGCCTGCGAGTGGTGGGGCGCGCGCTGCTGACCCGGCTGGGGCGGCGGCGCCTGTTGCGGCGACTGGGACTGTTGCGGCAACGGAGCCGGCGGGGGCGTACCGCGTCCCTGCAGACCGGGCGTCGTGCCGGGTTGCCGCTGCGGCAAGCCCGACGTCCGGCTACCCGACTGCCCGTCCGAAGGCTGGTCCTGCGAGGCAGGGGCCGAACGAGTCGGCAGACCGGGCGTGCTACCCGGCCGTCGCTGAGGAAGGTTCGACAACCCCTGTTCACGAACAGATTCCGGCTGCCGCTGCGCGAACGCTTCACTTGCGGAATGGCTTCCGGTGCGCTCGCTCGGACGGTCCTCGCGCGGAGCCTGCCGGTCGCGGTCGTCCTGCTGGGGCCGCTCATGACGGGATTCCTGCTCGGCCTGAGCTTCCCGCTCCTGTCGACGAGCATGCTCGTCCTGCCACACCCGGTCCTGCGCCGACCGGTTCTGGCCGTGCTGACCACGGGGGGGAAGCGCGGAGACGAATGCGGCTGCGGCGTCGGGCTGAATCCTGCGCGGTGCCTGCGGAAGTCCGGAGGTCGCTCCGGGCTGACGAGTCGGCAGACC
>JAEZDV010000203.1 GCA_023417985.1 Actinomycetes bacterium
TCGTCCCAGTCGAGTCCGAGGGCCGCGAGATCCGCGAGTTGTCGTTGTTCGGCGCCGGGCCGCACCCGGTCGAGATCCTCGACGCGCAACAGGAAGCGCCGCCCCGTCGAGCGCGCGAACAACCACGCGAGGACGGCCGTGCGCAGGTTGCCGAGGTGCAGGTCGCCCGACGGGCTGGGCGCGAAGCGGCCGGCGCCTGCAGTGGCGTCCGGCGGTGCGACGAGGTCCGGCATCCGTGATCCGAGCCGGCTCAGTGCGCGTCCGCGCCGTGCAGGGCAAGCTGGATCTGGGTGTGCAGTGCGTGCGTGAGGTACTCGCGGGGATAGAGGTCGGGACTCGACGCGGCGTCGAGTGCGAGTCCGTGCACTGCGGCGAGGAGCAGCGTCGCGCGCGTCTCCGGGTCGGGCGCGCCCAGGCGGATCAATACGGTTGCGATGCCTGTGCGGACGGTGAACAGCGTCGCGCTGCGGATCGAACTCAGCGACGGGGAGGTGACCGCGCGGACGGAGAACGCGGCCATCACATGGACCTCGCTGCCGCGCTGCTCGTCGAGAGGCAGCAACTGGCTGAGCGCGGAGAACAGCGTACGTGCGGGATCGATGTCCGGATCGACGTTGGCGAGGCGGGTCAGCACCCGGTCGGAGAGGGCGCGGAACGAGTAGGCGAGCATCTCGTCCTTGGTGGGGAAATGATGCTGTACCGCGCCGATCGACACCCCGGCCTCGTTGGCGACCTCACGCACGCTCGCCGTCTCGAGTCCGCCGCGGGCGGCGACTTCGAGGAGCGCCGCGGCGAGCCTGGTGGGGCTGGTGGTGGCGTAGGGGCGGGCGCGCATGGATGCACCGTAGCGGAGCCGACGACCGTACGAACGTACGGGGACGACGCACCGCACAGCGACGGACCTGCCGCTCACGCCGACTTCTGCGGCGAGGGGGAACGCAGGAAACGGACCCACACCGCGAGCGCAGCCGCGACGCCGGTCGCGATCCATAGCGATTGCAGCCCGAACAGGTGGTAGGAGAGGGCACCGAGCAAGCCGCCCACCACCAAACCTGCCCACCGGCCCAGGTAGGGAAGCCAGCCCCAACGCTGGCCTCCGAAGAACGCGGACGCTACCTCGTGGCCGATCTTCACCAGCGCACCCGTCATATAGGTCAGTGCGACAGTTGCCTCGCCCTTTCGGCGGAACACAGAATTCTCGACACCCATCGCCAGCGTCATCGCTGTCACGGTCACCGGTATCCACCCGGGTATCGCGCTCAGCGAACCGATGGCGAGCAGCACCGCGACGGCGACGAGAACCGCCGTCTTCCGCGTTCTGCGGTCGCGATCGCTGAGTTCTGCAATGACTCCACCCAAGATCACGCCGATCACGAACAACACGACGATGCCACCGATGAGAGCGGCCGTGCGCCACGATGCGTCGGACGTTTCGACGGCGAACCGTGTGGAGTTGCCGCTCATGAACGACACGAAAACCCCACCGAGGGTGATGAAGCCGAGCGCATCGACGAAACCCGCGAGCGCCGACAGGGCCACCGTGAGTGCCTGCAGCTCTCTGTTGTTTTCGGGCACGGGGCAATAGTAGGGCCGAAGTCGACGCCGGGTCGCCGTTGTAACGGCACAGCGTCCGACAGGCGATGAGCAGGCAGCACCCGGCCCACTGTTCTCAGGAGTTACTGCATGGCATCACCCCGCACGTCGTCCGGCTTCCGCGCGCTTGTCGCGGCGACGGCCGCAGCGTTCGTTCTGGCGGGGTGCGGGGGCGCGGACGACGACACCGCGTCGGCCGTCCCTGCTGCCGCGACGACCGAAACCTCCGCACCGGCGTCGAGTACCACTCCCGCTTCGACCGCGACCACCTCTACGCGACAGGTGGCGGCCGGAGACGTCCCGCCGGCGTCCTCGGACGCTCCGCCGGTGTCGGGGGACGTTTCGTCGATGTCGGCGGCACTTTCGCGGTTGACCACCGTTCCCATCAAGGGGCGTGCGCCGAAGACCGGCTACGACCGCGGCCTGTTCGGTCAGGCATGGAGTGACGACGTCTCGGTCGAGTTGGGCCACAACGGCTGCGACACCCGCAACGACATCCTGCGGCGCGATCTCGTCGATATTGTCTACAAGCCGGGCACCCGCGACTGCGTCGTCGCCTCCGGCACGCTGCACGACGCCTACACCGGCACCACCATCGCGTTCGTTCGCGGCCAGGACACCTCCACCGCGGTGCAGATCGACCACGTCGTGGCGTTGTCGGATGCGTGGCAGAAGGGTGCGCAGCAACTGGATCCGGAGACACGGGCGAACCTGGCCAACGACCCGCGCAACTTGCAGGCGGTCGACGGTCCCACCAACTCTCGCAAGGGTGACGGCGACGCTGCGACCTGGTTGCCGCCGCACCGCCCGTACCGCTGCACATATGTCGCGCGCCAGGTTCAGGTCAAAGCCGAGTACCGGTTGTGGGTGACGCAGGCGGAACACGATGCGATGGTCCGGATTCTCACCGAATGTGGTGGCACGGCCACAGGTCTCGTGCCAGGTTCTGCCGGAACCGACACCGCGGCACCGCTGCCGACGACAGTCGCTCCCCAGCCCCAGCCCCAGCCCCAGCC
>JAEZDV010000220.1 GCA_023417985.1 Actinomycetes bacterium
AGGTGGAGCTGACCACCACTCTGCGTAAGAAGGGCAGACAGGTCGGAGTCGTCGACGTCGAACTCTCCCAGGGTGGACGCGTCGCAGTGCGTGCGAGCGTGACCCTGGGAACCCCGGACAAGGGCGAACCGCTCCACACCGTGCCGCACCGCACCGTTTCCCTGCCGGTGGAGCCCGCCGCAGATGCCGTGGCCGTCACGCCCGGCCATCCGATGGGCGAGATCGTGAAGTTCGCCGAGGCCGCGAGTCTGCACATCGACCCGACCACCGCCCACTTCCTGTCCGGTCGCGTCGGGGAGCCGGCCGTGTCGCTGTGGACGCGCCCGCACCCGGGCGACGAGACCGATCTCGACACCGCCGTGTTGTTCGCACTCATGGCAGGCGACATCTCGGCGCCGGTCACCATGAACCGCGGCATGTTCGGGTGGGCGCCCACCGTGCAGCTCACCGTGTACCTCCGGCACATCCCCGCCCCGGGATGGCTGCGGGTGACGGCGGAGAGCAGCGTGCTGGGCGGCACGTGGTTCGAGGAGGACCACACCGTCGTCGACTCCACGGGCACCGTCGTCGTGCAGTCGCGTCAGCTCGCGATGATGCCGCGCTGACTCCCGCAGCCGCCGGTGTCCGACGACACCCGGCCTGCGATACCGGGCGGGCGACGGGTCGTGGCAGGCTGTCACCCATGACGAGAATTGCTGTGATCGGTGGCGGAAAGATCGGCGAGGCCCTGATCTCGGGACTGTTGCACAACGGATTCGCGACGAAGGATCTCGTCGTGGCCGAGAAGTACCCCGATCGCGCGGCGGAACTGTCCTCGGAATACTCCATTCGCGTCACCGACAGCACCTCCGACGCTGTCGAAGGTGCCGACGTCGTGGTCGTGGCGGTCAAACCGAACGACGTCGATGCCGTGATCGGTGCGCTCGCGTCGGCCGACCTCGACAGCGAGAACGAGCAGATCCTGGTGTCCCTCGCCGCCGGGGTCACCACAGCGCGTTACGAGAAGAAACTCCCGGCAGGTTTCCCCGTCGTCCGCGTGATGCCCAATACCCCGATGCTTGTGGGACAGGGTGCCAGCGTGCTCGCGGCCGGGCGGCATGCACGGCCCCAGCACCTCGACACCGTCCGCGAGATCCTCGCCTCGGTGGGCACGGTGTCGGTGGTGCCGGAGTCGCAGATCGACGCGGTCACGGCCGTCTCGGGGTCGGGTCCCGCCTACTTCTTCCTGGTCGCCGAGGCGATGATCGACGCGGGAGTGGCGGTCGGGCTCACCCGCGCGGTCGCCACCGAACTCGTCGTCCAGACGATGACCGGGTCGGCAGCGATGCTCGCGCAGTCGGGAGAGAACGCCGCGGACCTGCGCGCCGCCGTCACCTCACCCGGTGGCACCACTGCGGCAGCGGTCCGGGAACTCGAGCGCGGCGGCGTCCGCACCGCCTTCTACGAGGCGATCGAGGCCGCCCGCGCCCGCTCGGTTCAGATCGGCACCATCGCGGAACCGAGCCCGGGCACCGCGTAAACCACCCATTATGGGGTGTACCGGTTTCGTCGTCGGGAAAATACCGGTCGTCATCGTCGCACAGGAACCATTCGTCACGCTAAGCTCGAAACAGCACGTGCGTGTCTGTTCCGCCGGAGGGGAAGCCGGCGGCGCGGACGTGCCGGAGGTGTGTAATGGTTACAGGAAACACGCCGTCGAAGGGGCAACCCCAGGACGGACAATCGGTTCTCGCCGGTACCCAATTCCTGACCGTCGCCGAAGTGGCGGCGCTGATGCGGGTTTCGAAGATGACCGTATACAGGTTGGTTCACAGCGGTGAACTGCCGGCAGTGCGCGTCGGACGTTCGTTCCGGGTGCACGCGAAGGCCGTTCACGACTACCTGGAGACATCGTATTTCGACGTTGGATGACGGGGCGTCGAAGGCAGTCGCGTCACGGAGCGGACCTCGGTTTCACCAAGGCGTACCCGCCCCGGTACGATTGCTTTTCGTCGTACCGGCGGCCGGTGTCGTGAGGCGCTGAACTCAACGAGGGCCAGCGTCGACATACATCAGGCGTACGTCACCGGCGTGCGTAGGAACGCTACAAGAAACGTGAGGGATGCCCACATGGGTTCTGTGATCAAGAAGCGCCGCAAGCGCATGTCCAAGAAGAAGCACCGCAAGTTGCTCCGTCGCACTCGCGTGCAGCGTCGCAAACTCGGCAAGTAGATCTGAGCTTGCCGATGCCCGCCTCCTTTCCGGTGGCGGGCATCGCTCGTTTCGCCTCCGTTCGCGGACGCGGCCCCCGGCGCCGCTCCGCGTGTAATGCGCAGTTGACGTGCGCGCCGTATTGTGGCCGCATACCGTGAGGACCGCGACAGCGTCGAGAGCTCGCTGGTGTCACAGGCAGGGGTGGATGTGAGTTCACAGGGGCGGGAAACAGAGCAGTCACGCGTGGTGCTGGTGACCGGTGCCAGCAGGTTTCTCGGCGGCTACCTCGTGACGCGACTCGCACAGAACCCGGATATCGAACGGGTCATCGCAGTCGATACGCAATCGCCGACCAAGGACATGCACCGGCGTATGGGCCGCGCGGAATTCGTTCTCGCCGACATCCGGAACCCCCTTCTCGGCAAGGTCATCCGCAACATGGACGTGGACACGGTCGTGCATGCGTCGGCCGTCGCCAAAGCCCCGAAGTCCGGCAGTCGCGCGGCGATGAAGGACATGAACATCCTCGGCGCCATGCAACTGTTCGCCGTCTGCCAGAAGGCGCCCTCGGTGCGCAAGGTGGTCCTGCGGTCGTCGTCGGTCGTGTACGGGTCGAGTGCGAAGGACCCGGCGAAGTTCACCGAAGAAATGAGCGCCCGGCGCCGGCCCACGGGCCCGTTCGCCACGGACATGATCGAAATCGAAGGCTACCTGCGGGGGCTGGCGCGTCGCCGCAGCGACATCGCGACCACGATCCTCCGGCTCGCGCCGACGGTCGGTAACCGGTTGCCCGGTTCGGTCTCGAGCTACCTCACCTCGCCGCTCGTCCCCACCGTGCTCGGCCGCGACGCGCGACTGCAACTGCTGCACGAGGAAGACGCACTCGGTGCGCTCGAGCGCGCCGTCGTCGGAGGCCCGTCCGGCACGTACAACGTGGCGGGCGACGGAATCGTCATGATGTCGCAGGCCGTCCGCCGGGCCGGAGGCGTGACCGTGCCGATGCCGTACGGGTTGTTCCGCACCGTCGGGCACGCCCTCATGGGCTCGGTGATGAAATCGTTCACCAAGGAAGAACTCGACTACTTCCATTTCGGTTGCGGGCTCGACACCACGCGCATGCGCACCGAACTGGGCTACGAGCCGCGTTGGACGACCCGAGAAGCGCTCGACGACTTCGCGCGCGGAATCAACCTCACCCGGGTGATGAGAACCGAGTGGGTGGACAGGGCCGAATCGATGGCGCTTTCCGCTCTGGGCGAGCGAACGGAGGTTCGATGACACAGGTAGCCAAGGTGATTCCGCTGCACGCCGGAACCCGGCGTCCGGCGGGAGGACGCACGTCCGAGCCCGTCGCCCCGCGTTCACCGGACCGGCCGGCGTCCCCGGGCCGGCCACCCCACCCGCACGACTCCGGCGGTGTGCTCGACGGCCTCAGAGATGCCCTCATCAGCCAGGTCGTCGGGACCGCCGAATTCGTGCGTCGCCGTATGGTCGGCGACTACGAGGTCGACGACTTCGGGTTCGACCCGCATTTCGCGGACAACGTCGTCCAGCCGATGCTGCGCCCACTGTTCGAGAAGTGGTTCCGCGTCGAGGTGCGCGGCGCCGAGAACATCCCCGCCGACGGACGCGCTCTCGTCGTCGCCAACCACGCGGGCACGTTGCCCCTCGACGCACTGATGACCTCGGTCGCGGTCCGGGAACGCGCGGGCCGCCCGTTGCGGATGCTCGCCGCCGACCTCGCGTTCGATCTCCCGGTCGTCGGGACGGTCGCACGGAAAGCCGGCCACACCCTGGCATGCCACCCCGACGCCGAACGCCTGCTGCGGGAGGACCAGGTGGTCGCCGTCTTCCCCGAGGGCTACAAGGGTCTCGGCAAGCCGTTCAAGGAACGCTACAAGCTGCAGCGCTTCGGCCGCGGCGGGTTCGTGTCCGCAGCGCTGCGGACCCACGCGCCGATCGTGCCGTGCTCCATCGTGGGCTCGGAGGAGATCTACCCCAACATCGCCGACCTGTCGTCGCTCGCGCGTCTGCTCGGCCTGCCGTACTTACCGGTCACGCCGCTGTTCCCGGCGCTCGGTCCGCTCGGGCTCGTCCCGTTGCCGTCCAAGTGGTACATCGAGTTCGGCACACCGATCACCACCGACGTGTACGACGAGGTCGCCGCCGACGATCCGATGGTGTTGTTCGAGGTCACCGACCACGTGCGGGAGAACATCCAGCAGACCCTCTACAAACTGCTCACGCGTCGCCGCAACGTCTTCCTCGGCTGAGCGTCCGGCCGGATCGCGGCACCGTCGACCCGGCCGGGGAACGGCCCGGTCAGCTGCGGTCGCGGCGGCGTCCGACCATCACGGCCACCGCGCCGCCCGCGGCACCCAGACCCAGCGCAGTGGGAACTCCCACTTTCGCGGCCTTGCGGCCCGTGCGGAAATCCCGGATCTCCCAGCCTCGCGTCCGTGCGACCTGCCGCAGAGCGGGATCGGGATTGATCGCGACGGCGGTGCCCACGACAGTAAGCATGGGCAGGTCGTTGTGGCTGTCGGAGTAGGCGGTACACCGCTTGAGATTGAGACCTTCGCCGATGGCGAGGGCGCGCACCGCGTGCGCCTTGCCGAGACCGTGCAGGATGTCGCCGACGAGGCGGCCCGTGAACCGGCCGTTCTCCGCTTCCGCGACCGTGCCCAGGGCACCGGTCAGGCCGAGGCGTTTCGCGATGACGTCGGCCAGTTGGACCGGGGTCGCGGTGACCAGCCACACCTGCTGACCGGCGTCGAGATGCATCTGTGCGAGCGCACGGGTGCCGGCCCAGATCTTGTCGGCGATGATCTCGTCGTAGATCTCCTCGCCGAGCCGTCGCAACTCCTCGGTGGAACGGCCCTGGACGAAGGACAGCGCCTTGTCGCGGCCGATCGCCACGTCGTGGAGGTTCTCCTTGCCGGTGAGGCGGAACTTGACCTGCTGCCAGGCGAACTCGAACAGATCCGACTTCCGGAAGTAGTCACGCGCGACGAGTCCGCGGGCGAAGTGGATGATCGACGCGCCCTGCACCATGGTGTTGTCGACGTCGAAGAATGCGGCCGCCGTGAGATCCCGGGGGACCGGAGCGGCATCGAGATCGGGCTCGGGTTCGGTTCGGGACTCCTGCATCGCGAGGGCGGCATCGGCGCTCGCCTCACCCGCAAGATTGGCGCGGACCTCTTCCTCGCTCGGTCCGAACTTCCGCGACAACAGTCGCCGGCCGGGCCGGATGATCCGCGCCCATGTTTCACCCATGCCCCAACCGTAGGGAAACGAACCTGCTGGCACTCGCACCTCCGGTGTCGCGACGGCCGGGCCCTCACACCCGTCCATGATCACGGGCGACCCGCGCCCAGCGTAGCCCGAACGTCACCCGCACCCGGGTAGGGAACAACACGGAGGGAACAACACGGTGACGAGGGTGTGACGTTCATCTCGACAGTCGATGGCGCACAGTGGACGAATGACCGATGATCGTTCTCGCGCCGCGGACGCGTCCGCCCTCCACCACGACGTCACGCTTCTGGTCCGTGCCGGGTGCGGTGCGTGCGGACCGGCACGAACCCAGCTCGAACAGCTCTGTGAAGAGTTCGGCCTGCAGGTCACCTGCATCGATGTGGACGAAGCCGCCGCAAGGGATCCCGAACTTCGTGCCGAATACGGTGACCGTCTACCCGTGGTTCTGCTGGACGGGCGTGAGCACAGTTATTGGGAGGTCGACGAGGAGCGACTGCGCGCCGATCTCGCCCGCTGACCGGACCGCCGTCGGCCGTCACGCAGGTGAGAAGCACATTCGGGGGCCTTCGAGCAACTTTGTGCATGGCTTCACAAGCGGTTACCGTGGGGTGAACGAAATCCCCGGATCACCGTGAGGCCAGACGTGTGTCCACAGGCCGGACGAGGAGCCACAACGTGACGCAGTTGCACCCACCGCAGGGCGAGGACGCCCGCGGTACCGCCGACTCCGGCGGGGGTGCCGCTCCCGTTGTCCCGGTGAGGGATATACCCCAGGCTACTGTGACGCGTCTCGCGACTTATCTGCGGGTCCTCGGAGCGCTCGCCGAGGCGGGCACTCTCATCGTGTCGAGTGAGGAACTCGCGTCCGCCGCGGGGGTGGGCTCGGCCAAGTTGCGCAAGGATCTGTCGTTCCTCGGACCGAACGGGGTGCGGGGCGTCGGATACGACGTGCTTCGTCTCCAATCCCGGATCGAAAACGCTCTCGGCCTCGATCGCGGTCACCGTGTGGTGCTGGTCGGCGTCGGCAACCTGGGCCGCGCGCTCGCCCGGTACCCCGGCTTCGACCGTCGCGGATTCACCATGGCGGGTCTGTTCGACGCCGATCCCACGATCGTCGGAACCCGCGTCGGCGACCTCGTCGTCCGGCACGTCGACGTGCTCGAAGAGGACGCCCGCGAACTCGGGGCCACCATCGGCGTCGTCGCGACGCCCGAAGAGGTCGCCCAGCACGTGTGCGACCTGCTCGTGCGCTCCGGGGTGCGGAGCGTGCTGAGCTTCGCTCCGATCGAACTTGCTGTCCCCGCCCACGTCGAGGTGCGTCGGGTCGACCTCGCCGTGGAGATGCAGGTGCTCTCGTTCAACAGCACCCGTCACGACGAACTCGTCCGGACCGCCGACGGCACCCGGGCGTCCGGTCTGGCGCGAGTGTCCACACAGAGGTCCGCCCGGCGAACCCAAACAGGTAAGGCGGGCCCGCTCGGGCCGGCTGTGACCAGAAACGGATCGGTGATCGCCCCGTGAGTGTTCTCCTCGTCGGGATTTCGCACCGGAGTGCTCCGGTCTCGATTCTCGAAAAGGTGGCCGTCGCAGACACCGACCGCCCCAAGCTCACCGACAAGATGATGGCGTCGGGCCGCATTTCCGAGGCGATGATCGTCTCGACCTGCAACCGGGTCGAGGTGTACACCGTCGTCGATGCGTTCCACGGCGCGCTGTCGACGGTCGGCGAACTGCTCGCCGAGCACTCGGGGCTCGACCTGAACGAACTCCAGAAGCACGCCTACGTCCGATACAGCGAAGCGGCGGCCGAGCATCTGTTCTCGGTGGCGAGCGGACTCGACTCCATGGTGGTCGGCGAACAGCAGATCCTCGGGCAGATCCGCACCGCCTACGCGTCGGCCGACGCGCAGCAGGCCGCGGGCCGCACCTTGCACGAACTCGCCCAGCAGGCGCTCCGCGTCGGCAAGCGGGTGCACACCGAGACCGGGATCGACTCCGCCGGTGCCTCGGTGGTCTCGGTGGCCCTCGACAAAGCATCGGCCTTCCTCGGCGGCGGTCTGCAGGGCCGTACCGCGGCGGTCATCGGTGCCGGCGCGATGGGCGGCCTCGCCGTCGCCCATCTCACCCGTTCCGGCATCGGCAGGATCGTCCTCGCCAACCGCACCCGGGAACGCGCCGAGCGTCTGGCCGAGACGGCCCGTGCCAACGGCGTCGAAGCCGATGTCGTCGCGTTCGACGATCTCGCGTCGGCGCTGTCGCAGGTCGATGTGGCAGTGACCTGCACCGGCGCGGTCGGCACGGTGGTCACCCTCGCCGACGCCCACCGCGCGCTCGCCCAGCCCGGGCGTGGCGAACGTCCGCTCGCCATCTGCGATCTCGGTCTTCCCCGCGACGTGGAACCGGCCGTCGCCGGGCTTCCCGGCGTCACCGTGTTCGACATGGAGTCGCTGCAACGCGACCCTGCCGCCGGCGCCGCGTCCTCCGATGCGGAGGCCGCCCGCGCGATCGTCGCGGCCGAGCTGTCGCAGTACCTCACGGCCCAGCGCCTCGCCGAGGTCACACCGACGGTCACGGCGCTGCGCCAGCGCGCAGCCGAGGTCGTCGAGGGCGAACTGATGCGCCTCGACTCCCGCCTGCCGGATCTCGAAGACAGCCAGCGCGACGAGGTCGCCCGCACAGTGCGGCGAGTGGTGGACAAGCTTCTGCACGCGCCGACAGTGCGGGTCAAGCAACTCGCATCGACTCCCGGCGGCGACCAGTACGCCGAGGCTCTGCGTGAGCTGTTCGAACTGCGGCCCGGCGCGGTCGATGCGGTCGCCACCCCCACCAAGGAACTCGGGTCGCTCACAGACCCGACCACCGCGGCGGACCTGTCCGCCGCACTCGATCCTGCTCTCACCACGGAGCTGCAGGCTCCACGAAAGGACGGCAAGGCATGAGCACCGAAGCCGCATCGGCAACCCGGATCGACGCAACCGGGCCACGCCGCACCTTGCGGATCGGCACCCGCGGCAGTGTGCTCGCCACCACCCAGGCCGGAACGGTGCGCGACGCGCTGGTAGCCGCCGGGCATCCCGCCGAACTCGTCGTCATCACGACGAAGGGTGATGTCACGCCCGGACCGGTCCAGCGCATCGGCGTCGGCGTGTTCACCGCCGAGCTGCGCGAAGCCCTGCTGGCCGGCGATGTCGACATCGCGGTCCACTCCTACAAGGACCTGCCGACGTTCCAGGACCCCCGGCTCGTCGTCGCGGCGGTGCCACCGCGTGAGGATCCCCGCGACGCGCTCGTCGCGCGCGACGGACTCGTGCTCGGTGAGCTGCCGCCCGGATCGAAGGTCGGCACGTCGGCACCGCGCCGCCGCGCGCAGCTTGCCGCACTCGGACTGGGTCTCGAACTCGAGCCGCTGCGCGGCAACATCGACACCCGCATCGGCAAGGTCGATTCCGGTGAGCTCGACGCCATCGTTATCGCGCGCGCCGGCCTGTCACGGATCGGCCGGCTGGACCGGGTCACCGAGGCACTCGAACCGGTACAGATGCTGCCCGCGCCGTCGCAGGGCGCTCTCGCAGTGGAATGCCGCGCCGACGACGCCGAGACCATCGCGCTGGTCGCGCCCCTCGACGACACGGCGAGCCATGCCGCGGTGATCGCGGAACGCTCCCTGCTCGCCGAGCTGGAAGCCGGTTGCACGGCGCCCGTCGGGGCGCTCGCCGAAGTGGTCTCGTCGCTCGACGACGACGGACGCGTGTTCGAGGAGTTGTCGGTGCGTGGTTGCGCCGCCGCACTCGACGGATCCGACGTGTTGCGCGCGAGCGCGGTCGGCGCACCCGAGCGTGCCGAGGAACTCGGTCGCGCGGTGGCGCGCGAGTTGCTCGACCTCGGTGCCAAGGGCCTGATGGCCGCAGACGGCATAGTTCCCGAACAGGCCACGGCGGATGATTGACGTGGCCGTGTTGTCCCCCCATTTTTCCCTTACCGCAGATTTGACCGCACTGGAGAATGACCGATGAGCCGAGTCCGTAAGAACACTCCCGGACGGATCCTGTTCGTGGGATCGGGACCGGGCGATCCGGCACTGCTCACCGTGCGCGCGCACGACGTGCTCACGGGTGCCACCATCGCCTTCACCGACCCCGACGTCGACAAGGGCGTCGTCGCGCTCGTCGGGACCGATCACGGCAACGATCCGGAGACCGGCGAGCCGATCGCCGAGGTCCGGCCCGCCCTGGGTGAACCGGCCGAGGTCGCGAAGACGCTTGTCGCGGAGGCCAAGGCGGGACGTGACGTCGTGCGCCTGGTCGCCGGCGATCCGCTGACGACCGATTCGGTGATCGCCGAGGTCAATGCGGTTGCTCGCACCCAGGTCGTGTTCGAGGTCCTGCCGGGTCTGCCCGCCGGGTCGTCGGTGCCGAGCTACGCGGGCATGGCCCTGGGGTCGTGCCACACCGAGGTCGACGTGCGTGGCGAGGTCGACTGGGCCGCGCTCGCCGCGGCCCCCGGTCCGCTCGTGCTGCACGCCACGTCGGGTCATCTGGCCGAGACCGCGAGCGCGCTCGTCGAGCACGGGCTGGCGCCGCAGACACCGGCTGCCATCACGGTGCGCGGCACCACGCGTCAGCAGCGCACCGTCGAGGCGACACTCGCGACTCTCAACGACGCGGGTTCCGAACTCGTCGGGTCGCTCGTGGTGACCGTCGGCAAGGTGGTCTCGCAGCGCAACAAGATGTCGTGGTGGGAGTCGCGTGCCCTGTACGGCTGGACCGTGCTGGTGCCGCGTACCAAGGAACAGGCCGGGGAGATGAGCGATCGCCTCGTCACCCACGGCGCCATTCCGATGGAGGTCCCGACGATCGCGGTCGAGCCGCCGCGCAGCCCCGCGCAGATGGAACGCGCGGTCAAGGGACTCGTCGACGGCCGCTACCAGTGGGTGGTGTTCACCTCGACCAACGCGGTGCGCGCGGTGTGGGAGAAGTTCGAGGCGTTCGGCCTCGACGCGCGCGCGTTCTCGGGTGTGAAGATCGCGTGTGTCGGTCAGGCGACCGCCGACAAGGTGCGCTCGTTCGGCATCATCCCCGAACTGGTACCGAGCGGTGAGCAGTCCAGCGAGGGTCTGCTGGCCGAGTTCGCGCCCTACGACGACGTGTTCGACCCCGTGAACCGGGTGCTCCTGCCTCGGGCCGACATTGCGACCGAAACCCTCGCCGAGGGTCTTCGCGAACGCGGCTGGGAGATCGACGACGTCACGGCCTACCGCACCGTGCGGGCGGCGCCGCCGCCGGCGTCGACCCGCGAGATGATCAAGACCGGCGGGTTCGACGCGGTGTGCTTCACTTCGTCGTCCACGGTCCGCAACCTCGTGGGTATCGCCGGAAAGCCGCACGCGCGCACCATCGTCGCGTGCATCGGCCCGAAGACGGCGGAGACTGCGATCGAGTTCGGACTGCGCGTCGACGTGCAGCCCGAGACGGCGCAGGTGGGGCCGTTGGTCGAGGCTCTGGCGGAACACGCGGCCCGGTTGCGCTCCGAAGGTGCGCTGCCCCCGCCGCGGAAGAAGTCCCGAGCCCGACGCTGATCCGTGTGCGCCGTGCTGTCCGTCCTGGAAGGTGATGTCGTCCGATGATTCCCGAGATCCGTCCGCGCAGGTTGCGCAGCACACCGGCGTTGCGCCGGCTGGTCGCCGAAACCTCTTTGGAACCCCGGCATCTCGTGCTGCCGATGTTCGTAGCCGACGGAATATCGGAAGCTCGTGAGATCACGTCGATGCCCGGGGTGTACCAGCACACGGCGGAGTCGCTGATCTCGGCGGCGTCCGCCGCGGTCGAGGCGGGCGTGGGTGGTCTCATGCTCTTCGGTGTGCCCCGCCCCGAGGACAAGGATGCTCGCGGCTCGTGCGCGACCGACGAGAACGGTGTCCTCAACCGTGCTCTGCGATCGCTGCGCAGCGAACTCGGTGATGCGACGGTGCTGATGGCCGACACCTGTCTCGACGAGTTCACCGACCACGGTCACTGCGGAGTACTGACCGACTCGGGTGCCGTCGACAACGACGCGACACTCGAGCGGTACGCGGAAATGGCAGTGGTCCAAGCGGAGTCCGGTGCCCACCTGCTCGGACCGAGCGGCATGATGGACGGGCAGGTCGCCGCGATCCGTGAGGCGCTCGACGACGCGGGATACAAGGACGTGGGCCAGCTTGCCTACGCCGCGAAGTACGCGTCCGCTTTCTACGGTCCGTTCCGCGAGGCGGTCGGCTCGTCGCTCGAAGGGGACCGCAGGACGTACCAGCAGGACCCGGCGAATCGGCGTGAGTCGCTCTACGAGGTCGACCTCGATCTCGCCGAAGGCGCCGACATGGTCATGGTCAAGCCCGCGATGTCGTACCTCGATGTACTTCGGGAAGTCGCCGACCGTTCGCCGGTGCCTGTTGCCGCGTACCAGATCTCGGGGGAGTACTCGATGATCTCCGCGGCTGCCGCCAACGGATGGATCGATCGCGATGCCGCGATCCTCGAGTCGCTCGTCGGGATCCGACGGGCGGGTGCGGACATCGTGCTCACGTACTGGGCCGCAGAGGTCGCGGGTCGGTTGTCGTGAGCTTTCCCGTTCCGCCCCCGATGTCGGTACGGCCGTCGCAGCGCCCTGTGCCCACCGACATCACGACGGCCTATCAATTGTGGTGTGGAGTACTCGGACTCGCCGTAGTGACTCTCGTCGCCAGCCTTGCCGACATGGTCTCCAGGCGCACCGAACTGGTGGATCTCATGGTGGAGATGGCTCAGGATCCGGCGTTCGAAGGTGTCTCCACCGAGCAACTGGAATCTGCGGTTCCGTTGCTCGTCGGGCTCACCGCCGCGCTCGGTCTCGCGGTCATCGGCCTGCTGTATCTGGTGGTCAGGCAGATACGGCGCGCGAAGAACTGGGCGCGAATGCTGCTGACGCTGCTCGGCGTGTTCATGTCGCTGTCCACGCTCCCGACGGTGTTCGGTGTCGGAGTCGGAGGTGGAACCGTCGGCTGGATACTCGGTTTCGTCGGCATCGTGCAAGCCGTGCTCACGGTCGGTGCGATCGTGCTGATGCACCGGAAGGAATCGAACCTTTTCTTCCTCCGACTGCCCGAAAATTAGGACATGTCACCAGGTGCGAATCAGGCTCGGGGTAGTACGGTGAGCGCTGGCATCGACGGCCGGACCGGCCGTCTCCCGTCGACCTCGAGGATGTCATGCAAGTGGAACCGCGGCCCTACGGGCGTCGACGCGAACTGGTCCTGATCGCACTGATCGGTGTCCTCGGCGTGGTCACCACATTGCTGATCCTCATACCCGGAGTGCTCGCAGCTTGAGTGGCCCCTCCGCGGCCGGGGACGTCACTGCGCCGTTGTTCTACGAGCCCGGTGGTCGCTGGAGGACGGTGGCCTACGGCCCGCTGTTGTGTGCGGTGGGTCTGGTCGTCGAGATCGCGACGGGACCGGTCGTGCATTGGGTCGCGCTGCCGGTGATCGCCGTTCTGCTCGCAGGGTTCGTCTATCCGATGGTGGTCGCCGCCAAGCGGCACGTCAGCGTCGAACTCACTCCCGCGATGCTGCGGCAGGGCACCGAGGAACTCCCGGTGGACGAAATCGAAGCCGTGCTGCCTCCGTCGGCGGATCCGTGGAAGCCCGACCGGTGGGAGTCGGCCCGCACGCTCGGCGAACTCTCCGGGGTGCCGCGGGGCCGCACGGCCGTCGGCCTGCGGTTGCGCGGGGGCGGATCGGTCCGCGCGTGGGCGAAGGATGCGGACGGACTGCGTGCGCGACTCGAGGATCTCGTTTCTGCGCCGGGTACCCCCTAGGGGTATATTCGGCTGGGTCCCCTGCCGAAAGGAATTCACATGCAGACCACCTACCGCGTCGAGGGCATGACCTGCGGGCACTGCGTCGCCGCAGTCGAAGAAGAGGTCGGCGCGCTCGACGGCGTCACCGCCGCGAAGGCCGACCTGGAAACCGGACGGCTCGTGGTCGACAGCGGCGACGAACCGGATCGGGATGCCGTCGCCGCCGCCGTCGACGAAGCGGGTTACACGCTCGCGCCCTGAAGCGGAACCACCGCACCCTCGCGATCGAGCATCGCCGAACCGAGCAAATGGTCCGGCACGCCCAGCCCCTCGGCCAGGGTCAGCGCATGCGGACGCAGGGTGCGGCACCGCTCGTTGATACCGCGCGTGACGGCCTTCGCACGCTCGACGGACAAGTGCCGGTGCTCCATGAACCACGCCTTGTCGCCGTCGATGACACTGAGCGCGTAGAGGTCGCACAACTCCGACAGCAGTCCGCATGCCGTTTCGTCCGTGCAATCGCCGATAGCCGCGACGAACGCTTCGAGCACCACGCGATCGATGTGCGCCTCGGCGGCGTGCAGAACGTGATCCTGAACGAAGTTGAACGCGTCGAACGCGTTCTCCTCCCGGTTCATCGCCGCCTGGAGACGCCGCGCCGCGGTCGAGATCAGATACTGCTCTCGGTCCTCGAACATCGTCAGCTGTGTACCCCGGTTGAAGAGGCTGCCGTCCTCCTCGTTGTCCTGCCGGGTGTCGACGAAGGTCTGGATGATCTGCTGCGCGGCGGTGCGCTTCTTGACCACGTCGGAGATCGTCGTCGCGGCGAAGCGCATCCAGTCCACCGGGCTCATGCCCTGGACCTCGTCGGCGTAGGAGGTGAGCAGTTCCTTGGCCACGAGCTGGGTGAGGACATGGTTGTCACCCTCGAACGTCGTGAACACGTCGACGTCCGCGCGCAGTGCGGTCAGTCGGTTCTCCGCCATGTAACCCGCCCCGCCGCAGGCTTCGCGGCACTCCTGGATCGCCCGCGACGCGTGCCAGGTGTTGGCGACCTTCAAGCCCGCCGCGCGACCCTCGAGTTCGCGTTGCTCCTGCGGATCGAGATCCTCCAGCGACATCGACTGCAGCCGGTTCATCGTGCCGAGCAGTTCGTTCTGCGCGAACCCCAGCGCGTACGCCCGGGCGATGAGCGGCAGCAGCCGGCGCTGATGGACCAGGTAGTCCATGATGGGCACCTCGGCATCGCGACCGGGCGCGTCGAACTGCCGGCGCTTCTCCGCGTACTTCGTCGCGATGGTCAATGCGACCCGCGCGGCCGCGCCGGCGGATCCGCCGACGGTGACACGTCCGCGCACCAGCGTGCCCACCATCGTGAAGAACCGGCGGCTCGGATTGTCGATCGCGGATACGTAGGTGCCGTCCGGCTCGACATCCGAGTACTTGTTGAGAAGGTTCTCGCGGGGGATCCGCACGGAGTCGAACATGATCCGGCCGTTGTCCACACCGGGCAGCCCGCCCTTGTGACCACAGTCCGACGTCGTCACTCCGGGCAGGTCGTTGCCGTTGTCGTCGCGGATCGGAACCACGAAGCAGTGGACGCCCTGGGACTCACCCTGCGTGATCAGTTGCGCGAACACCGCCGCCACCTTCGCGTGCTGCGCGGCACCGCCGATGTAGTCCTTGCGGGACGACGGAGTGGGGGAGTGGATGACGAATTCCTGGGTCTCGGGGTCGTACGTCGCCGTAGTCTCCAGAGCCTGGACGTCGCTGCCGTGCCCGGTCTCGGTCATCGCGAAGCACCCGAGCAGGTCGAGATCGATCAGCGGCCGGATGTACTTCTCGTGGTGGCGCTCGCTGCCGAGGTTCTCGATCGCGCCGCCGAACAGACCCCACTGAACTCCTGCTTTGACCATGAGGGACAGGTCCGACATGGCGAGCATTTCGATCGACGCGACCGCACCGCCCGGGTCGCCGGTTCCACCCGACTCGACGGAGAAGCCCGACGCCGCGTACCCGCGCTCGGCCAGAATCTTCATCTGCTCGAGCGTGATGGCGCGGGCCTCCTGAAGGTCCGGCGTGTAATGCGGCGCGAACGAGTCGTGGGCGAGATCGTTGCGGGCGCGGTCACGGGCTTCGTGCCACGCGCCGTCGAGCGCGGTGCGGAGGTGTTCGGCTGTGGTCGGCATGGCCTCGACCATAGGATGATCCGACCTCGAAAAGGCACCCTTTTCCTACGGTCAGGGAGAAGAAACACACCAGGTTTGGGCGACCGGTTTTTTGGCAAATCCGGCGAAACTGGGACACTGGAAGTCGTGACTGCGACCCCCGATGCCTCGCCCGCCCGCGACACCCGATCAGCCGCACTCTTCCAGCGGGCATCGAAGGTCACTCCCGGCGGTGTCAATTCTCCCGTCCGCGCCTTCGGATCAGTGGGCGGCACGCCTCGCTTCATCGCCTCGGGTTCGGGTTGCACTCTCACCGACGTCGACGGCAATACCTACGTCGACCTGGTGTGTTCCTGGGGGCCGATGATCCTCGGACACGCTCATCCGGCCGTCGTCGAAGCCGTGCGCACGACCGCCGGATCCGGCCTGTCGTTCGGTGCGCCCACCGCCGGCGAGGTCGAACTCGCCGAAGAAATCGTCGCCCGGATTGCTCCCGTCGAAGAGGTCCGGCTCGTCAACTCCGGTACCGAAGCCACCATGAGTGCGGTGCGTCTGGCGCGCGGATTCACCGGCCGATCCAAAATTGTGAAGTTCGCCGGCTGTTATCACGGTCACGTGGATGCCCTCCTCGCCGACGCCGGCTCCGGACTCGCCACCTTCGGCTTGCCGACCTCGCCCGGCGTGACCGGAGCGCAGGCGGGCGACACACTCGTGGTCCCTTACAACGATCTCGACGCCGCGCGCGCCGTGTTCGAGGCGAACCGCGGTGAGATCGCCGCGGTCATCACCGAGGCAGCCGCCGGCAACATGGGCACCGTGCCCCCGCTCCCCGGCTTCAACGAGGGACTGCGGGCGCTGACCCGTGAGCACGGCGCGCTGCTGATCATGGACGAGGTGATGACGGGTTTCCGCGCGAGTTCCACCGGCTGGTACGGCATCGACGGGGTCGCGGGCGACCTGATGACGTTCGGCAAGGTGATGAGTGGCGGGCTGCCGGCCGCGGCCTTCGGTGGCCGCGCCGACGTCATGGCGCACCTCGCGCCGGCCGGTGCTGTGTATCAGGCCGGCACGCTCTCCGGTAACCCGGTGGCCGTCGCCGCCGGTCTCGCGAGCCTGCGCGCAGCGGACGCCGAGGTCTACGCGACGCTCGATCGCAACGCCGCGACGCTCGGCCGCCTGCTCGGCGACGCACTCGCCGCCGAAGGCGTACCGCACCGCATCCAGAATGCGGGCACCCTGCTCAGCGTGTTCTTCACCGACGACCCGGTGACGAACTATGACGAGGCCAAAGCCGCACAGACGTGGCGGTTCCCCGCGTTCTTCCACTCCCTGCTCGAGCACGGCGTGTACGCCCCACCGAGCGCGTTCGAGACATGGTTCGTCTCGTCCGCTCTCGACGATGATGCGTTCTCCCGGATCGCCGATGCGCTGCCGTACGCGGCGCGCGCAGCCGCCGCCGCGACCGCACCGTGACTACCGCCGGATGACCGACCCGAAGACGACCCGCCCGTAGAACGACCCACCCGCCCGCTCACTCCGCCCATCACCCCGAGGAATACTCACGTGACCGAAGCCGCCCAGTCCGAGACCCGCACCATCGTGCACGTGCTCCGGCACGGTGAGGTGCACAACCCCGACGGCATTCTGTACGGCCGTCTCCCCGGATTCCGGCTGTCGACGACCGGTGAGGCGCAGGCCCGGGCCGTCGCGGCATCCCTCGCCGACCACGACATCGCGCACGTGGTGGCGTCGCCGCTCGAGCGTGCGCAGCAGACAGCCGGTCCCATCGCGGAAAAGCACGGACTCACCATCCGCACCGACGAGAACCTCATCGAAGCCGCTAACGACTTCGAGGGCCTCAAGGTGTCGGTGGGCGACGGTGCGCTGGGCAAGCCCCGGCATTGGTGGAAGCTCCGCGATCCGTTCACCCCGTCGTGGGGCGAGCCCTACCTGCAGATCGCGCATCGCATGCTCGCGGCGGTCAATGCCGCCCGCGTTGCCGCCGCCGGTCGCGAAGCCGTGTGTGTGAGCCACCAGTTGCCGGTGTGGACGCTGCGTCGGTTCCTCGAGGGCGAACGCCTGTGGCACGACCCGCGTCACCGCCAGTGCTCCCTCGCCTCGCTTACCTCGCTCGTCTACGAGGGCGACACCCTGGTCGATCTCGTCTACTCCGAGCCGGCCGGCGCATCCGACCCGACTGTCCACGGCGCATGAGAAAAGCGTTCGTGGCGTTCTGCGCGGCACTGCTGGGTGCCGGGCTTCTCTCGTCGTGCGCGACCGGAGACGATGCCGTCGCAACCGGCGGCACGTTCGACTTCGTCTCGCCGGGCGGGCAGACCCGCATCTTCTACGACCCGCCCGCCGAGCGCGGGACCCTCGGGGAACTGTCCGGCGACGACCTCATGAACGAGGGCACCACGATCTCCCTCGAGGACTTCGCAGGGCAGGTCGTCGTGCTCAACGTGTGGGGCCAGTGGTGCGCGCCGTGTCGTAACGAAGCCGACGACCTGGAAGAGGTCTACGAGCAGACCAAGGATCTCGGGGTCGAGTTCCTCGGCATCAACGTCCGCGACAACCAGCGCGACAAGGCCCAAGATTTCGTGGTGTCCCAGCAGGTCGGCTACCCGTCGATCTACGACCCGTCGATGCGCTCGCTCCTCGCGCTCGGGCGGAACTATCCGACCTCCGTCGTGCCGACCACCGGCGTCCTCGACCGCGACCACCGAGTCGCGGCCGTGTTCCTCACCGAACTGCTGGCGAGCGACCTGCAACCCGTCGTCGAACGGGTCGCGGCCGAATCGGACGAAGGGTAGCTGTGAGCGGGGCAGCGGGCGCGGACGTGCTGTGGCGGGGTACTGCTGAGGTGGTACTGGCTTCCGGTGTCGGCGAAACTTTCCAGAACACCGCGCTTTCCGGGCCGCTTCTGCTCGCCATCGGAGCGTGCATGCTCGCCGGTCTCGTGTCGTTCGCGTCGCCGTGCGTGGTTCCCCTCGTCCCGGGCTATCTGTCGTATCTCGCGGGTGTGGTCGGCGCCGAGGCGCCGGCCGTCACAGCGGACCAGGCGGGTGCACGCACCACCAAGGTCCGTGACGACGGCCGCTTGCGTGTCGCCGGTGCTGCCGCACTGTTCGTCCTGGGTTTCACTGTGGTCTTCGTCCTGGCGACGGCGTCGGTCTTCGGGGCGATCTCGGCGCTGGCCGTCAACCGCGAACTGCTCATGCGCATCGGTGGCGTCGTCACCATCGTCATGGGACTGGTGTTCATCGGACTCATCCCGGCGCTCCAGCGCGACACCCGTCCCGAGCCCCGGCGCATCTCCAGTCTGGCCGGCGCTCCGCTTCTCGGCGCGGTGTTCGCGCTCGGCTGGACTCCGTGCCTCGGTCCGACGCTCGCCGGCGTGATCTCGCTGGCAGCAGGGACCGAGGGCACCACCGCGGCCCGCGGTGTGACCCTGATCGTGGCCTACTGCCTCGGCTTGGGTCTGCCGTTCATCGTCCTCGCGCTCGGGTCGGCCAGAGCCCTGCGCGGAGTGGGCTGGTTGCGTACACATGCGCGTACCGTGCAAATCGTCGGTGGCGTGCTGCTCATCGTCGTCGGAATCGCTCTCGTCACCGGGGCGTGGGACGTATTCGTGTCCTGGGTTCGTGACGCCTTCATCTCGGAAGTGATCTTGCCAGTATGACCGCTACAGACACGTCCGCTCCCGCGCCTAAGCCCGCACCGCCGCGCCAGAGCCCCGCCGGGAAGGCGTTCGCTTTCGTACGCAACACCTGGCGCGGACTGACCTCCATGCGGACGGCGCTGGTGCTGTTGTTCCTGCTCGCGCTCGCCGCGATTCCCGGCGCGCTGTTGCCGCAGCGCAGTCTCAATGCCGGCAAGGTCGACGAATACATCGCCGCCCGTCCGACGCTCGGCCCGCTCATGGACCGGCTCGAACTGTTCGACGTGTTCGGCAGCTTCTGGTTCACCGCGATCTACGTGCTGCTGTTCGTCTCGCTCGTCGGATGCATCCTGCCTCGCTGTGTGGCGCACTATCGCGCCCTGCGCACCCCGCCCGTTCCGGCACCGCGCAACTTCGCCCGCCTGCCCCACCACGCCGAGACGACCGTCGACGACGCGCCCGACGCGGTGCTCGAGCAGATGCGCGGCCAGTTGCGCGGGTGGAAGGTCGAGCGGCGCGACGGCGGCCCCCGCGCGCGGGAGGGCGAGCTGACCCTCTCGGCGGAGAAGGGGTATCTCCGGGAAGTCGGGAACCTGGTCTTCCACATCTCGCTCGTCGCGTTGCTCGCGGCAGTCGCGATCGGCAAGCTGCTCGGTTACGAGGGTCAGCGCATCCTCGTCGCGAACGGCGAGGAATTCTGCACGACCTCGCCCGCGGCCTTCGACTCGTTCATCGCGGGCGTGAATCTCGACGGCACCGGGCTCAACCCGATGTGCCTGCGCGTGAACGACTTCTCGGCCGACTACCTCGACAACGGTCAGGCCGAGATGTTCACCTCGAACATCGAGTACCAGTACGGTGACGACCTCGCATCCGACACCTGGCGTGACGCCCAGTTGAAGGTCAACCATCCGCTGCGCGTCGGCAGCGACCGCGTGTACCTCCAGGGCCACGGTTACGCACCGACGTTCACCCTGACCTGGCCCAACGGCGAGACCAGGACCGAGACGCTCCAGTGGGCGCCGGAAGATCCCACGACCTTCCTGAGCAGCGGTGCGATGCGCTTCGACCCGCCCGGTGACATGTTCACCGATCCGGAGGAGCGCCGGAAGAACCAGATCGCCGTCGAGGGACTGTTCGCGCCCACCGCGTCGTTCCACGGCACGCTGTTGTCGTCGGTGTTCCCCGCGATGCTCGATCCCGCGGTCGCGATCGACGTCTACAAGGGCGAAGCCGGCCTCGATACCGGTAGCCCCCAGTCGTTGTTCTCCCTCAACAAGGAACTGATCAACCAGGGCCGCCTCGTCAAGCAGGATCGCGTCAACCTCATGCCGGGCGAGAGCGTGACCCTGGCGGACGGCACGGAAGTGCGCTTCGACGGTGCCGTCGACTTCGTGAACCTGCAGGTCTCGCACGACCCCGCGCAGCAGTGGGTGCTGGTGGCCGCGATCACGATGATGGCCGGCCTGCTGGTCTCCCTGGTGGTGAAACGGCGGAGAGTCTGGGTCCGGGTGTATCCGGCCGGTACAGTGACAGACGGTAAACGACGAACCGTAGTAGAGGTCGGTGGGCTGGCGCGCACCGACCAGGCCGGATGGGGCGACGAGTTCGACCGCCTGGTCGAGCGCCTCCTCGGGCATCCCCCCACGCACGTCAACGCTGCACACGACATCGCCTCCGCCTCGGCGGCACAGGAGAAAAAGGCATGACACTCAACGAGACACTCGGGCAGTACAGCGACTGGGCCTTCGAGTCCGCGTTCGCGGTGCTGGTACTCGCACTGATCCTGCTGGTGGCCGAGTACGCGACGTACCGTGCCGACGCCGTCGCCGAGCGCGAGCGCGAACGTGCGCTGGTCCCCTCGGGTAATGCTCCCGTCGACGGGCCGGGCCGGGTTCCCGAGTCGAATGCCCGCCCGCTCTCCCAGCGCCTCGGCAACATGGGACGTGCGCTCGTCGTCGTGGTCGCGGGTCTCCAGATCGCGTCCATCGTGTTGCGCGGCCTGGCAACCGAGCGGTTCCCGCTCGGCAACATGTACGAGTTCGTCGCGATGGCGTGTGCCACCGCGATCGTCTTCGGTCTCGTCGTGCTCCGGAAGCCCTCGTACCGGATCATGTGGGTGTACGTGCTGGTCCCGGTGCTGATCCTCATGTTCCTCGCCGCAACCGTGCTGTACGCCGACGCCGCACCGGTCGTCCCCGCACTGCGGTCGTTCTGGCTGCCGATCCACGTGACGATCATCAGCGTCGGCAGCGGCATCTTCCTCGTCTCCGGCGTCGCGAGCCTGCTGTTCCTGCTGCGTATCCGGTTCCCGAAGGGTGAATCGCACAGCGGGGCGTTCGCCGCGATCGCTCAGCGTCTTCCCGACGCGCAGACGCTCGACCGACTCGCCTACCGCACCACGATCATCGGCTTCCCGCTCTTCGGTGCCGGGATCATCCTGGGTGCGATCTGGGCGGAAGCGGCCTGGGGCCGGTTCTGGGGCTGGGACCCGAAGGAAACCGTCTCGTTCATCACCTGGGTCATCTACGCCGCGTACCTCCACGCGCGTGCCACCTCGGGCTGGCGCAACACCCGCGCGGCGTGGATCAACGTCGCGGGCTTCGTGGCGATGCTGTTCAACCTGTTCATCATCAACATGGTGGTCTCGGGCCTGCACTCGTACGCCGGGCTGAACTGACCCGACCCTGCTATCGTCTCGCCGTCGCACAGGAACGGCGGGGGGAGACGCGGTGGGGGACGGAACGCAGTTGCCGGAGGCGGAGCGGCCGACCGCACTGGATCTCGACGCATCGCTTCTCGTTCGCCCGGTGGCTTCGCCGCCGCGCAAGGGGTGGCGTCGTGCGGTGTTCCGGGCAAGCGGCGGGCTGCTGACGATCGGTGACAGCCCCCGGGAGCAGCGCCGCCGTGAGCTCGTCGAAAGAGCGCGTACGCCGTCGCACGGCTGTTCCCGGATCGCGTTGCTGAGTCTCAAGGGCGGCGTCGGAAAGACGACCACCACGGTCACTCTCGGATCGACGTTCGCGGCGCTGCGCGGGGACCGGGTTGTCGCGGTGGACGCGAACCCCGACCGCGGGACGCTCAGCCAGAAGGTCGCCGGCGAGACCACCGCCACTGTCCGGACCCTGCTGCGCGACGAGCAGCGGCTGGTCACCTACGCCGATGTCCGCGAGTACATGTCCCAGAACGCGCATCGCCTCGAGGTGCTCGCTTCGGATGCGGATCCGGCGGTGTCGGAAGCGTTCAGCGGAGAAGACTACGAGCGCACGCTTGCCGTCCTCGAACGCTTCTACAGCATCGTGCTCACCGATTGCGGAACCGGCCTCATGCATTCGGCGATGAGCTCGATCCTCGGAAATGCGGACACCATGATCGTCATCAGTTCGGGATCGGTGGACGGCGCACAGAGTGCCTCGGCGACGCTCGACTGGCTCGAGGCGCACGGTTACCGGGATCTGGTCGCGGGATCCGTCGCGGTGGTCAACGCGGTGCGGCCACGTTCGGGCAAAGTCGATCTGGACCGGCTCGTGGGACATTTCGCACTGCGGTGCCGCGCGGTGCACGTGCTGCCGTTCGATCCGCATCTCGAGGAAGGCGCGGATATCGACCTGGGGCGTCTGCAGGACGGAACCAGGCAGGCTCTGCTCGAACTCGCAGCGGACGTCGCTGCCGGATTCGCCTCGTCCGGATCACGTTCCGGATCGGGCGGGACACCGTAACGGTGGGCGACTCGTACTACCGGGGGATCGTCACTTCCCGGTTTCGCCGGTGTCCTGCGCGGAATCGTCCGGCGGGCGGCGGCGCACTTCGCGGTCGACCTTCCAGAGAAACTCGGGGTCGTCGTCGGGACCGACGACCCGGGTGGGAGCCGAAGAGCGGGGCCCGTATGCCTTCCACAGCAGAACGGCCAGCGTAACTGCGCCGATGAGGGCCAACAGGTAGAGCACTACGCACCTCCTTGCCGTGGGCGGCACCGTCGGGGGGATCCGGTGCCGGCAGTCCTACGTTCCCACAGTCTATGCGCCCCGGAGTTGTGCCCGCTGTGACGGGTGGTGGCCCGGTGGAGGCCGTAATCCGGGTGGTGGTGCGCAGACCGCAGATTCGGAGCAGCGGTCGGGTCCGCTGCGACGGTGAACCTGCGGGGTTTTCAGCGACGCAGGTTCAGCGTGTGGCTTCGGTCGTCAGAGAGCGAAGCAACGTGAGCACTTCGGACTCGCGGAAGCGGCGATGCCCTCCGGGTGTCCGGAGTGACCCCAGACGACCCGCATGTGCCCAGCGCGTGACCGTCTTCGGGTCCACGTGGAACAGTGCTGCCACCTGGCCCGGAGTAAGCAGGGATTCTTTGGCGCCGTTGAAAGTGGGTGCACTCATGTTGAAATCCTCCCGGTTGGATTGCCGTGATCGAGGTGTTCGATCGTGTTGTCCTAGGACATGGTTGCACCGGAACCCCTGGTTGCTCGAACGGTCAGCCGTTGGTAAAGCGGAAGTAATAGACAAAACGGACGAGCGGACGGGCTACCAGGAGTCCGAGTGCCGAGGCCCTCCGGCGCTGGCGGTTACCCTGGTCAGGTGAACGACGAACGCCGAAAGCATTCCCCGGAACACGACTCACCCTCGGATAACCGCTCCGAAGGCGCTTCACACCCCGCGTCCGGAGACCGCGTGGCCGGCGCGGCCCGAGCGTCCGGAACGGGTAGCCTCGTCCGCGACGTGGCGTTGTATTCGCTCGCGCGTCTCGGGCTCGTCGTGGTGCTCGCCCTGGTGATCCTGTACGTCCCGCGTGTCTTCGGGGTCGAGATCCCGCTGCTGGTCGCCGCGCTGTTCGCAGTGCTGATCGCGCTTCCGTTGTCGCTGGTGCTCTTCAAGTCGCTCCGTCGCCGCGTCAACGAAGGCATCGCCGCCGTCGACGAACGTCGCCGAACCGACCGGGAGGATCTGGAGAACCGGCTTCGCGGTGAGGGACGGCGGTGACAGATCCGGGCGTCGCAGTCGTCGACCGCAGCGAGTCGCGTGACTGGGTGGACAACGCTGTCCGGTTGATCGAGGCCGACGCCCAGCGCAGCGCCGACACCCATCTCCTGCGATATCCCCTTCCTGTCGAATGGGACGTCCAGCTGTATCTCAAGGACGAGTCGACCCACATCACCGGCAGCCTCAAGCATCGTCTGGCGCGGTCGCTGTTCCTGTACGGCCTGTGCAACGGATGGATCAGGCAGGGCACGGCGATCGTCGAGGCGTCGTCCGGGTCGACCGCGGTCAGCGAGGCCTACTTCGCAAAACTGCTGGGTCTCGACTTCGTCGCGGTGATGCCGCGCACCACGTCGCCGGCCAAGGTCGCGCTGATCGAGGCACACGGCGGCCGCTGCCACTACATCGACAGCCCGCCCGAGATGTACAGCGAGGCGCGCCGCCTCGCGGACGAACTCGGCGGATGTTTCATGGATCAGTTCACGAACGCCGAACGGGTGACCGACTGGCGCGGGAACAACAACATCGCCGAGAGCATCTACTCCCAGTTGCGACTCGAGCAGCATCCGGTTCCCGACTGGATCGTCGTGGGTGCGGGCACCGGCGGCACCAGTGCGACGCTGGGCCGATACATCCGGTATCGCCGGCACCGGACCCGGCTCGCGGTGGTCGATCCGGAGAACTCCGCGTTTTTCGGCGGCTACGAGTCCGGGTCGTCCGACTACGCCACCGGCATGTCGTCGCGCATCGAAGGAATCGGCAGGCCGCGGGTGGAACCCTCGTTCGTCCCGCAGGTGGTGGACCGGATGATCCGGGTCCCCGACGCGGCCTCGATCGCCGCGATGCGGCACGCGAGCGACACGCTCGGGCGACGCGTCGGCGGGTCCACGGGAACCAACCTGTGGGGAGCGTTCGGGCTGCTGGCGGAAATGCTCGCCGAGGGCCGCCGGGGGAGCGTGGTGACGCTGCTGTGCGACGGCGGCGAGCGCTACAGCGACACGTATTTCTCCGACGACTGGGTCGCCGCGCAGTCACTCGACCTTGCGGAACCGGGTGCCGTGCTCGACAAGTTCTTCGCCACCGGATCCTGGAGCCCCGCCTCGGGCGTGTGACCGAGCGACGGACCTCGGCGATTCTCCTCGAGTGTGTCAACGTCTATTGACGTGCCCGTGTTGTCAACCTAGATTGACAACATGACCGAAACCACCGATCTCGCAGCATCCGCCGCGAGCCCCGATCCGAAGGTGGGCCTTCGAGCCGTCCGTGCACTACGACGACTTCTCGAGCGCCTCGAGACGGTCCAGGTCGAGAACGCGCGGAATCAGGGATGGTCCTGGCAGGCCATCGCCGACGAACTCGAAGTGAGCAGGCAGGCCGTCCACCAGAAGCACAACCGGAAGCGCAGGTAATCGTCATGTTCGAGAAATTCGCAGACAGCGCCCGGTCCGCGGTTGTCGCCGCGCAATCCGAGGCGAAACGGCTGGGCGAACCACGCATCCACGCGTCGCACCTGCTCCTCGGAACCGCCGTCAGCGCGGAGGAACCTCTGCGCATCCTGCTGGCCGACGCCGGGATCACCGTCGACTCGCTCCGATCCGACTGTGCCGCACAGATATCCGGCGACGCGCTCGGTGCCGACGATGCCGCCGCACTCGACGCGATCGGCATCGATCTCGACGCGGTGAAGTCGCGGCTCGAGGAGACGTTCGGCGAAGGGGTTCTCGACCCCGATCCGGCCGGATCCGAAGGTGCGGGACGTAAGAACCTCTGGGGCCGCCTGGGCCACATCCCGTTCGACAAAGGCGCCAAGAAGGCGCTCGAACAGTCCCTGCGGGAAGCAGTCGCCCGGCACGATCGGGTCATCCGCGCGGAGCACGTTCTGCTCGGACTGCTCCGCGGCGACGACCCGTCGGTCGCCGCTATGGTGACACCGCACATCGACCGTGACGAACTGCGGCAACGCGTCACCGACCATCTCGACGCCGCTGCCTGAAACCTCAGCGGCCGCCCCGTCGCCGGTGTGCCACAGTGACTGCATGATTTCACTCGTACTGCGGTTGATCATCAACGCGATCGGCCTCTGGCTTGCCGGCCAACTCGTCGACGGCATCTCGATCACGGAACCCGGAGGTGTGTCCGAGACGGACCTCGGGACGATCATCGCGCTCGTCGTCCTCGCGGCGATATTCACGGCGGTGAACGCGCTGGTCAAGCCCTTGGTGAAGATGCTGTCGCTTCCCCTGGTGATCCTGACCCTCGGACTGTTCACTCTCGTCGTCAACGCCCTGATGCTCTGGCTCACCGCATGGCTCAGCGGATTCACCGACTACGGGCTGACCATCGCAGGATTCTGGGCCGCATTCTGGGGCGCGATCATCATCTCGCTCGTCAACTTCGTCCTCGGCCTGGCCGTACCCGACCGCAACTGAGCAGACTAGTTCCGGGCGGTCACGCGACCGCCCGGAACGGCGCTCAGCCCAAGGCGAGCGCCAGTCCGGTCGCGGCCGCCCACACCAGCATCGCCAAACCGGAGTCGCGCAGAGCCGGCACCAGGTCGAGCCCGGACGCCCCGGACCTGACGGGCGCGTTGGCGCGCACGGCGAACGGAGCGGCGAGCAGGCCGGCGAGTGCCCACGGCGTCGCTGCCACGAGCGCCACCGACATCACGAACGGCACCGCCACGAGAACGAGATGCAGTACGCGGGTGCGGGCATCGCCGAGTCGCACGGCGAGCGTGCGCTTGCCCGTCACGGTGTCGGTGGGGATATCGCGGAGGTTGTTCGACACCAGAACGGCACTGGAGAAGGAACCGACGGCCACCGCGCACGCCAGTCCCGCCCAGTCGACGCGGCCCGCCTGCACGAACTGCGTGCCCAGCACCGCGACCAGACCGAAGAAGACGAAGACCGCGACTTCACCCAGACCGTTGTAGCCGTACGGAGTGCGACCGCCGGTGTAGAACCATGCACCGGCGATGCACAGCGCTCCGACGACGATCAGCCACCACGCACTCGTCAGCGCCAACGCGATTCCCGCTACCGCACCGATTCCGAAGCACGCGAATGCCGCCCGTTTGACCAGGGCGGGCGCTACAAGGCCCGATCCGACGAGTCGCACCGGGCCCACGCGGTCGTCGTCCGTACCGCGAACACCGTCGGAGTAATCGTTGGCGAAGTTGACGCCGATCACGAATGCGAGCGCGACCACGAGCGCGAGCAACGCTTTCCACCACACCGCCTCGCCGAGAGCGGCGGCTGCGCCCGTGCCCGCGAAGACGGGTGCGATCGCGTTCGGGAGGGTGCGCGGACGAGCGCCTTCGATCCAGTGACCAGCAGTTGCCATGCCTCGATCTTCGCACTTCGGCGCGGGCCGGTTTCACCACCCGTCGTGCGGTGAGGAACGTCGCTACGAAAAGCGTGTGACGAGTGCCCGGCGATCCACCTTGCCGGGACCACGAACGGGAAGCGCGTCGACGACGTGCAGTTCCCGTGGTGCCGCCGTCGGGTCGAGGGACGCCGCAGTGTGCTCACGCAGCGCCTCCAGCGTGGGGACCGCACCGTCCGTGGCGACGACGACCGCGGTCACCCGCTGTCCGAGCCGCTCGTCGGGCAGGCCGATCACCGCGACCTCCCGCACCGAAGGGTGTTCCGTCAGGACGGCCTCCACGACCTGCGGCACGACGGTCAGCCCCCCGGTCGAGATGGCCTCGTCGAGCCGGCCCAGCACCCGGAGAACTCCGCCGTCGAGCACCCCCGCGTCGTCGGTGCGGAACCAGCCCGGGACCGCGAAGGCGGGATGGTCGGGCAGCCCGCGATAACCGGACGCGAGAGTCGCTCCACCGAGCCAGATCCGTGAATCCTCCCCGACACGCACCCGCACCCCGGGGAGAGCGACACCGTCGTACACGCAGCCCCCGCACGTCTCGCTCATCCCGTAGGTGCGCACGATGTTCAGTCCGGCGTCGAGCGCGCGCCGCAGCACCGGCGCGGGGGCGGCCGCGCCGCCGAGCAGGATCGCGTAGAGTTCCGCGGGTCCTGCTCGCG
>JAEZDV010000141.1 GCA_023417985.1 Actinomycetes bacterium
CCCGGGAAGAACGCACCTTCTTGGGCCTGTCCACAGGTCGCGCGGTCATCCTCGCGCTCGTTGTCTGTGCGCTCGCGTTGACTCTCGCGGTGCCGCTGCGTACCTACGTGAGCCAGCGTTCCGAAGCCGAACAGCTTGCGCGCGAACGCGAACAGCTCGAGACGGAGATCGCCGCGCTCGAAGAACAGAAAGCCCACATCCAGGACCCCGCCTGGATCCGGGCGCAAGCGCGGGAGCGGCTTCGCTTCGTCATGCCCGGCGACATTCCCTACATGGTCCAGTTGCCGGGCGACGTGCCGCCCGAATACGAAGAACAAGAACCGGAGTCGCCGACCACCGGCGCCTGGTACAGCGACCTGTGGCTCTCGGTGGCCGAACCGCCACCCGAGCCCGAGACCGATCCACTGCCGCAGCCGATGCCTGTGGCACCCCCAGAACCAGGAGATATCCCCGGGTGACCGATTCAGTGACGCAGGAAGACCTCGACGCCGTCGCAGCACAGCTCGGGCGCGAACCCCGCGGCGTCCTGGCCATCGCCTACCGTTGCCCCGACGGCGTGCCCGGAGTGGTCAAGACCGCCCCGAAACTGCCCGACGGCACACCGTTCCCGACGCTCTACTACCTCACCGACCCGCGGCTCACCGCGGAGGCGAGCCGGCAGGAGTCTGCGGGTGTCATGCGGGAGATGACCGAACGGCTCGGCACCGATCCCGGACTCGCGGCGTCGTACCGGCGTGCCCACGAGTCGTACCTCGCCGAGCGTGACGCGATCGAGTCACTGGGAACCGATTTCACGGGCGGAGGAATGCCCGACCGCGTCAAGTGCCTGCACGTGCTGATCGCACATTCGCTCGCGAAGGGCCCGGGCCTCAACCTGCTCGGTGACGAAGCCGTCGCGCTCGCCGCAGATGCCGGACTGCGCGGCACCGCTGTCCCCGAGGACTGGCCCACCTACGCCGAACTGCGCGGAGAGCAGCAGTGAGCGTTTCCCGGGTAGCGGGCATCGACTGCGGTACCAACTCCATTCGCCTGCTGGTCGCGGATATCGCCGACGACGGCACCCTCACCGATGTCACCCGCCTGATGCGGGTCGTGCGGCTCGGACAAGGTGTCGACGCGACGGGTCGCCTCACCCCCGAAGCGATCGAGCGCACTCGTGTCGCGCTCACCGAGTACGCCGGGATCATCCGCGACACTGGCGCGACCGGCGCGCGTATGGTCGCCACCTCGGCGACCCGCGACGCGCAGAATCGCGAAGACTTCTTCTCCATGACCCGGGAAGTGCTCGGCGCCGTGATCCCCGGCGCCGAAGCCGAAGTCATCACCGGTGACGAAGAAGCACGCCTGTCCTTCGCCGGTGCCGTCGGCGAACTCGACGCTGCTCGTGGGCCTTTCGTCGTGGTCGATCTCGGTGGCGGCTCCACCGAAGTCGTGCTCGGCGACGAAAAAGGCGTTCACGCAGCGTATTCCACGGACATCGGGTGTGTGCGCCTCACCGAGCGATGCCTGCACGACGATCCGCCGACCGCCGACCAGATCGCGGAGGCCCGGAGGATCGCGGGGGAGAAGATCGCCGAGGCTCTCGCGAACGTGCCTGTCGAGCAGGCGCGCACGTGGGTCGGGGTCGCGGGCACCATGACCACACTCGCCGCGCTCGGCAACGAACTCGAGACGTACGACCCGGACAGGGTTCATCTCTCGACCGTCGGGTTCGATCGTCTGCGGGAGGTGTGCGACGGCCTCCTCGCTGCCACGCGCGAGGAACGCGCTGTGCTCGGGCCGATGCACCCCGGTCGGGTGGACGTCATCGGCGGCGGCGCAATCGTCACCAGCGTGCTGGCCGATGAACTCGAACGTCGCGCGGGCATCACCGAACTCGTGGTGAGCGAACACGACATCCTGGACGGGATCGCACGGTCCGTCCCGCGTTAGGGTGATCCGGACGGCCCCTATAGCCCAATTGGCAGAGGCAGCGGACTTAAAATCCGCCAAGTGTCGGTTCGAGTCCGACTGGGGGCACAGAGCACTAGGCGGATCGGTACATGCAATACGCAGGCAGCCCGGTGACAATCACGTATTCCGAAGTCCTTCGATGAACAACCGGATGAGACGGTCGTTGTCAGAGTCGTTCGTCCCGCGGCGGCGTACCGCGCTCGTGGGCTCCGTACGAGGTTGCACCGGAGCCGGGACCCGGCGGGTCGTGGGATACGGGTGCGTTCCGCGCTGCGGGCGCCCCGGCATCGGTCTGCGAAGCGAGCGTGCTGTTCTGTTCCGCGAGGCGGTCTCGTTCGTGCTGCGCGTCGGCCGCCTGCTTGCGAGCGTCCTTCGTCTCGCGGCGGGCGTTTCTGGCCTTCCGGGAGGAACGCCGCGCGCCTGCGAAGAGCAACGCCAGTCCGAGCAGTCCGACCGCACCCACGACGATGCCGTAGAGAAACAGGTTTCCGGTCGATCCCGTGACGTGGTAGTCGAACACGGAGAAGCCGTCGGTGAGCGCATGTTCGTCGCCGCTGTTGGTCAATACGCCCACGACCCCGACGACGACCGCGGCGACAAGGAGAACGAGTCCGATGAAGATGAGCATGGTGGCCTCCGGGCCTGCGTGGTACCACTCAGTGAACGCGCAGGTGCCAGTCGTGTCAACGACGCAGCTTCTTCACCGGGCGTGAGGCGGGATGTAGGGCGCCGAGTGGAGGGTCGCGTGATTACCGGTGTCCGATTCATCCCAGTACGCTACGGCGGTGTCTCGATCGGGTACCCCGGCCGACAGGGTCGTGCCGTCACTCTCGGACCGGAACGTACGCGGGCATCGGAGCGGTGTGCCGTGCGAAGTAACAAGAAGAGGACCTGAGCGAGCATGAGAGATCCCTCGTTACCCGAACCCAAGAGCGAACAGATCCGCTCGCGGATGACCGTCCAGGGGTGGTTCCAGGTGGCCTTCGCCGCGATGGCGATGTTCCTGCTGGTAGGAACGGTCATCGGAACATACTTTATCGACCGCACGGCCCGGATCACCGACGAATTGGTCGTCGAGATCCAACCCGCGCAGGTAGAGGCATACCGGTTCCAGTCGGCACTCCTGAACCAGGAGACCGGGGCTCGCGGGTACGCGCTCACCGGCGACCCGGGGTTCCTCGAGCCGTATCTCACCGGCCTCGAAGCAGAGCAGAACTCCGTGGAGCGGCTGCGCACCCTGATGGCCGGCCACAGCGGGTTGCTCGCCAACCTCGATGCCATCACGTCGAACGCGGCGGCATGGCGCGCCGAGTACGCAGATCCGCTCGTGGACGCCCCGCCGAGCGGGACGGAGCGAACCGACATCGAGGAGATCGAACGCGGACGTGCCGCGTTCGACGTGCTGCGCGCCCAGTTCGAGGACCAGAACGCGATCCTCGTCCAGGCCCAGGAGGACGGCTACGAGGGACTCGTGCAAGCCCGTACGGTCCGCAACTCGGTTCTCGTGGCGATGGTGGTGGGGTTCCTGGCCACCGGCGCACTCATGGTGGTGCTCGTCCACAACCTTGTCGCCACACCGCTCGTCCGTCTGAGGGAGGCGGCACGGCGGGTCGCCGGCGACGGGAACTTCTATCAGCACATCTACCCCCAGGGCCCGAAGGACATCCGGCACCTCGCGGGCGATGTCGAGGCGATGCGCGAGCACATCGCCCAAGCGCTGACCGATGCACGACAGCAACAGGACAAGCTCGTCCGGCAGACTGCCGATCTCGACGCCCAGGCGGACGAGCTTCGCCGTTCCAATACCGAACTCGAACAGTTCGCCTATGTGGCCTCGCACGACCTGCAGGAGCCGCTACGCAAGGTGGCCTCCTTCTGCCAGCTTCTCGAGAAGCGGTACGGAGACAAGCTCGACGACCGGGGAGTCCAGTACATCGCGTTCGCGGTCGACGGCGCGAAACGTATGCAGGTCCTCATCAACGATCTGCTGGCATTCTCGCGTGTGGGACGAGTCAACGACGCCCGGCTGCGTGTCGATCTGGGCAGGACGCTGGACAAGGCGCAATCCAATCTCGCCATCATGATCGACGAATCGCAGGCGAGGATCGAACGCCCGGACGACATGCCCGAACTGACCGGTGACCCGACGCTTCTGACGATGCTGTGGCAGAACCTGCTGGCCAATGCGATCAAGTTCCGTCATCCCGACCGGGTTCCGGTCGTGCGGATCAAGTGCGAGAAGGCGGAAGGGGAGGACGGTGCCCGGTGGAAGTTCACCGTCAGTGACAACGGCATCGGTATCCCCGCCGAATTCGCCGAGAAGGTTTTCGTCATCTTCCAGCGTCTGCACGCTCGTGACGTCTACACGGGTACGGGCATCGGTCTCGCAGTGTGCAGGAAGATCGTGGACTACCACGGCGGCAACATCTGGATCGACACCAGCGTCGACGAGGGCACCCGCGTCTGCTTCACCCTGGTGGGTGCCAAACCCCAGTCGGAACCGAGCCCACCGATCGACGACCGAGCCGTGAGTGCTTCGGCGTAGTTCCGGCTGAGGCGAGCGGCCCCACCCGGTGTGAGCGGAGGGGCCCTCGGCTCAGGGCGCGACGCCGGAAATCCGATGATCTTCGCGGGGTTTCCGGACGGCTGCCGTGGGGTAACGCATGGTGAGGTTTGGCATCTGCCCGGGCGGGTTGTCGGACTCAGGCGGCGTGGGTTCAGAGCCGTAGCTCACGCCGCCGTCACAGGGATCAGGGTTACAGGGATCCGGGTTACAGGGATCAGGGGTCTTGGCGAACGGAGTGATTCTCGACGACGGTACGGGCCAAATCGGCCACCTTCAGATTGACCTGCTGGGACGTGCGCCTCAGCAGGTCGAAGGCCTCGTCTGCGGACAGGTTCTGCGCCGCCATCACGAGACCGACAGCTTTGCCGATCTCCCGGTTGCTCACCAGTCCGCTCCGGAGCGAATCGATGTCCTCACCCCGTCCGATCGCGGTCGCTGTCACCGACGCGAACGCCGCCAGCATGCTGGCGTGCTCGGCTGCCGCCGACGTGAACGCACCGGGAGTGTCCGAGAACAGATTCAGTGCTCCCACCTTACGATGGTCGATCAGAAGGCGGAATCCCATCGCCCCTCGCACCGGCGTCGATTCGACCACTGCCCGGGCCAGTGCGGGCCACGACGATCCGGTCCGCAGATCCGCTTCGATCTGCGGAATCTCTTCCTCGATCGCGTCCAGACACGGGCCCTGGCCCAGGTGTCTCTCGTGGGCGTCGATCGCGGCAGCGACTTCGTCGCTTGCGGCGACGAGCACGAATTCCCCGTTGCGGCGCAGCATGACGCTCGCGTGATCACACCCGGGCACAAGCAGGGTAGCGGCCACACAGATCGCCGAGTACACCTCCGAGGCATCGGCTCCGCCGTACAGGATCTCGGCCAGAGCCGTGAAAACCGTCGCCGGATCGGCGCCGTTCGACGCGGGGGTGACTGTGGTGCATCCGTCCTGGTCGTTTTGTGTCATGCGCAGACCACCGGTCGGCCGAGAACGCGGCGCGAGCCACTGTGGGAAGCCGGGAAGGGTTCCGGTTCAACCGAAGACGATTCTCCGCGGGATCCACTCGACGAGTACGACCGGTACCGCGAGGAACGGCGATCCGGAGTCTCGATTCCCCCGAGACTGTGGGGTGGGGGGACCGGTCGAGTAATCGACGCGGGAACAACTCTCATTGAAGGGTTTCTCCTGAAACAGACCCGATCCCGCCGGCTCGACAACACGTACTCGATACCGCGGACACGATAGACGATCAAGGGCTTCTCTTTAACCCCGAAGGATCGTACCCGAGCGATCCGACCTTCCACGCCTGCCCGCGGCCCTGGCGGGAGGCTTCCAGCCGGGGAAGCGAGTGGTTTCCGTGGCGGGCCCGATCGCGTTGTGCCAGATGATCTTCATCGGTGCAGCGGGAATAGGTGAGGGGAAGTGGGGGCATAGATAGGAGGGGAAGGCGTCTGTCATCCCGTGGACCGAATCACCGTCGCTTCGACCGGGGCGACGGCCGTATGGGGTGGAAGGACATCACATGTGGGCCCTGCTGAGTAAACCTCTCCGTCGATGGTTGCTGCTGTCGCTCGCAGTTCCGCTGGTCGCGGGGGGTTTGTCGCTCCTCGCCGACGCGTTGCAACGCAAGAAGGGACGACCTACGAAGACGTCGAAACTGCTGTCCGGAGTGTCGAACTTCCTTCGGAAGCGGCGTGATCGCCGCAAGTGACCGACGTCATCCCGGCGACGCCGAGTGAGGTCGGCAGCCCCAACGCTGCCGGTGACCCGTTCTACGGAACGGGTCACCGCCGGCAGCGATAAGACCGCCGGGAAGGTCCGAAGTCGTGAAGATCTGGGGTCGAATGTCCCTATAGGTGGAGACGTTCGGCACATTCGCGCTCGCGCACACGGGCCTTGACGATCGCGGCGCATCCTGTTTCCCGCGCCGCGTCACACGGCCGGAGCTTTGTGCCGGTCGTCGTTCCCGGCGGGTGAGGGCGCCTCTCGTCGGTCGCAGGTCGCGATCACGCGCCCCACGAGCAGTGCTGTCCTCACCGACACCGCCACCCAGGCGACGAACGCCCACAGGACCGAGTGCATGCAAGGAAGAATGGATTCGTTCTCCGGAAACAGCCAGAAGCCCCCTGCTCGGCGCAGGCTCCCGGAAAGCAGATATCCGGCCCTTCGCCCAACTCGCCGTGGTGAAATCTATGGAATCCGGACCGCAGGCTTGCCGTACACCGTCCGGTGCTGTTCGATCGATGGCAATCGGTGGGGGGATGCATGGACATCGTGCACGCAGTTGCGCGGGTTTCGACGGCGGTTCTGGCGACGGTGACAGCCGTCGCCGCAATGGTGGTTCTCCCGGGGGTCGCGGGAGGGCAACCCGGTGACCGCACGGAGATCCCCTACGCCTCCACCTCTCCGCTCGCCGCGCAGGTAGCGGGCTCGGTCGTGTCCGTCTTCGCGCCGCTGCCACCCGAGGTGGGGCCGCACCCGCCCGAGTGCGATCGATTGTCGTATCTCCGCTGGCGGTCGGTCGACGGCCCGGCGGACTCTGCGGATGCCGACCGGGTTTTTGTGGCGCAGCCCGGAATCTTCGAGGGCGCAGGTGCATTCGAGAGCGTGGCCCGCAACACCGTGATCGCGGCCGCGGCAAACGGCATGTACGTCGAGTTCTGGGCGCTCGACCGACGCTCCAACTGCCTCGAAGACCATGCCGGGACGCAGGCTGCTCTTGCGACAGGCAACCTCGACACAGCCACCGACTACTACTTCCACGGCCGGGAGGTCGACGGACAACGTTTCGACGGTTACGCGTCGGGTTCCGACGTAGCGTGGCTTGCTCAGGTCGGGCTCGAACAGACCCTGCGAGATCAGTACGACCTTCTGCGCCACGAGTTTCCGGATCAGAAGGTCCGCAAGGAGAAGGTGCTCTGTGGCGGGCATTCGATGGGCGGCTTCATCACCGGTTACTTCGCCGAATGGGATTTCGACGGCGATCCGGCGACCATCGACGACGCGGGTTACAACCAGTGTTCCGGATACTTCGCGCTCGACACCGTCATTCGTGCCGGTGCGCCGTTCCCGAGTTCCGGCATGCAGCCGGAACTTCCGGACGCGCTGGCGGCGCCCCTCGAGGTACTCACCGGGGCGATCTCCACAGCGAGTCCGGTGCTGGCGCTGCCGGCGGTGATCAATCCTGAAACCACGAATATTCTTGCGCTGACCGGACTTGCGGCCCGGCTCGATCCGGACGGAGTCAACGACCTCGTGTCGCGGATGCCGGACAACGCGAATGTGAACTGGACCCTGCGCACCTTGCTGGCAAGGGATCCGGCGATGTTTGCGACCGGGACACCCGATGTGCGGTCGCTCAACGCAACCAATGAAGCCGTGCTCGGTGCCATCCTGGACGACAACTCGCAACCGCTGGGGTTCCTGCAGGCGAGTGTGGGGTTCATGACCGGAGGGCCGGTGCAGGACAAGGTGTTCCCGCTTCCTTCGACCCCGGAGACGCTCGAGTCGGGATCCTTCGGAGATGCCCCGAAGGCATCTCCGGCCGTGTACGGCGACCCGCAGGTGGTCTACCGGTGGCTGGATTACGACGAGGTCGGTACGGAAGCGTCGCTGCCGGAGGAGAGCCGATACACCTCGCGGACCGGGGAAGTGACCTCGATCGACGAACTCGCGCGGAATCTCTCCGAGCCTCCGCTGGACTTCGCCGAATGGTATTTCCCGACACGGCTACCGTCGGATCTCGCTCAGAGTTCCTCGCCGTCGCTCGCGGCGCATCACCTGCACCGGGACGGGATCGCACGGAACCCGGTGCTCACGGTACAGGCAGGCGGTGGGATAACGCTCCCGTCGACGACAGAGCATCCGAACGCCGTGCTGATCACCCTTCCCGGGTACAACCACATCGACGTTCTCACTGCCGCCGCAGTTCAGAACGACGGACGCGGTGAAGCGGTGTCGCGAGCTCTTGTGGAGTTCGCGACACCGTAGATCCGCTCAGGGACGACCGGAGAAGATCGAATTGTAGTCGTAGGGGCCGGACTGGGTAGCCTGTGCGACCGGCTCGACCTGCTCGGGCTCGTTCGGGTTGACGGGCTGCAGGAACAAGGGGTTGTTGGCTTCGGTGTAGCTGCTCATTGGTGGTCCTTTCGGGTTCGGCACGGACAACTCCGGCCGAAGGGAAGCGACGAAGTGCAAACGACGAGGTCGCGCAGTGTGTGCGCGGATACTCGGGTGCAGATCGAAGAAGATCATCGAGGCTCGTCCGAAGAGAATGGCTCGGAGGCTGTGAACCGTACGATTTCTTCACCCTACACCCCTGGTCCGCACAACGGACGGTGTGACACGGCCTCGCTGGTCACAGTGCGTCGGGGGAAGCGAAGGTTTGGGGCGGGGTATTCGCCGGGAAGTACTCGGGCATGGCAACTTACAGAGTGATCGATCCCAAGGGCGACGTAGTCGAGACCACGGAAATCGCCAGCGCGGAGGATGCGCACGCATGGTTCGTCGACAAGCGAGCCGACAACAGCGAACTCGGCTGGCGAATGGAAGCCCGGAACGATGAGGACGGTGCATGGCACTTCTTCGACGACACGGAGGGGACTTCCTCCTGAGGTCCTCCTACGACATGCCCGGGGGGGGCGCC
>JAEZDV010000278.1 GCA_023417985.1 Actinomycetes bacterium
GCCTACGGGTCGGGCGACCCTGTTGCTGGTCGTAGGTTCTTGGAAAAAATCGTCCAGGTCCCCCTTCACTTGCCGCCCGCCAACCCGGAAAAGCTGCGACAGCTTATGTTCTCGGCGTGTGATCGGGCCATCCGCGCGAACGGCTTGGAGCTTGCCGACGGCCAGAATTTCGAGCTCGGTAACAATCTGGTCGAAGGCGTGGGCGCGGCCCTCAAGACGCCCCGCCAAACGAAGCTGTTCGACAACGCTGTCACCTTCGCCATCCCCCTGCTCAAGGGAGAGGTCCGGCTTGTCGACCAGATACTCATCGAGGCGATCAGAATCTTCTATCCCACCATCTACCAGGCGGTTCGCAGCTATCCCACCAAGGTGCTTTCAACTCCGGAGCGGCATGGACAACAGCCCCTACCGCAATCACCCATCGATGCGGCGATAGACGCGCTGAGCGTCGTCGAAACGGAGAGAGCTCAAGTCCGCAGCCTGCTGGAGCACCTGTTTCCCCGTCTCGGCCGGATGAATTACGGTCCGGATTGGGATCAATCATGGGCGGCTGAGAAGCGCGTCTGCAGCCGTGATTATTTCGACCGTTATTTTACTTATGCGGTGCCCGCGGGCGATTTTTCGGACCAATCCGTCGAGGAGGTTGTGACCAAGGCAACTGAGGGCGACGAGGCATCTGTCGCGGCTATCGTGGATTCTGCGTTTGATCGGGATGCCGTGGGCCTTCTCATTCGCAAGCTGCGATCACGCGAAGAAACTCTGGATGCGAGAGCGGCGCGAGGCTTGTCGCTTGCCCTCGCTACGCGAGCGTCCCGCTTCCCGGTCACGAACGACATTTTTCTGGGTAACTTCACGCTGACCCAAGGAGCCACGCTGATTTCGAAGCTGGCTGCGCGCCTGGACCGCGCCGAGCAGGACGCCCTTATGACGGATGTCGCGGAGCAAGCGGACACGCTTCATTTCGTTCAGCAAGTGATCAGTTCCGCCCGTGCGAGAACATCTAATCGGGGTGAGGCTTATGGTTTCCTGGAGCCAGACCGCCTTCATGCGCTGGCCGCCATTCTGCTGAGGCGCCTGAAGGAAAAGGCGGCCGAGGTGGGTCTATTCGCGGCTGCGGGAGATCAGCTTGGACGAGTTGTCTATTCCATCGAAACGACCGGGAACGCCAACACGACCGCCGAGCTTCGAAGCTACTTGGCCGAGACGTTGATTGCAGCCCCAATTAACGCGGGCCAGTTCCTGCGCGCGTTTACCGGAGGGTCACAAGGCGGTTCCGGCATCATCGGGTTCAGCGACTTTACTCGCGCCACGTACTCGGCCATGGCCGATCTGCTCGATCCCAATCTTGTCTACGCCCAACTAAGAGAGGTGCACGGCCCGGAGCTTGATGATGCCGTTTGGGAAGAGGATTGGGAGGGCACTGTGGACATCGACAACCGTCTCGCCCGCCAATTCTCGGCTCTTCATCGAAATCCTGCAATGCAAGACGACGCCGAAGCCTAAGTCACAAGATCGGCTGAAGTCGAGGTCGAACACAGGCTGCCGAAGGCTTCCATCAAGAAGCCCGAGTCAGCCGGCGGCCGCCGAATGACACTCGCGGAGATGGCGGTGAAGGAATAGGAGCCGCCCACAGGGATGACATCCTATCGGCGTGCAAACCTGCTCTCAATCATCGACCGAAGACGTTTGGGTACAGCAGCCAAGGGGTGTCAGGCCGCCCGCCCCAAAGGCGGACCATCTCAACCGCCGCTATGAGTCACGAACGGTCATTATCTTAGGATTAGGTTGGTGGTTCAGATGCAGAGGGGCCGGTTTGGCGCTCTGAATTCGGTACTTCGGATGCACTGGCTCCTTCTTGCAGGCCCAGATTCGGTACTTCAGATGCAGAAGGGCCGGTTTGGAGCTCTGAGATCGGTACTTCGGACGCACTGGGCCATTCTCGCTGGCCTAGATTCGGTACTTCAGATGCAGAAGGGCCGGTCTGGTGCTCTGAAATCCGTACATCGGATGCACTGGACCCTTCTCGCTGGCCTAGTTTCGGTACTTTAGATGCAGTAGGGCCGGTTCGGCGCTCTGAATTCGGTACTTCGGACCACTGGACCATTCTCGCTGGCCTATATTCGGTCCTTCAGATGCAGAAGGACCAGCCTTGGCCTTCTGGATGAAAAAGCGACCGAGGACGTCATCGATCCAGTAGTGTGGCGACGCGCTAGCCGACACATGGTCAGACCGACGGCCCGCATGAGGCCGAGACAGTAGTGCTCGTTGTCGATGCTGTGACTGAGATCCACCTCGCCCGACGCGGTCGGAATGCGGCCCAGTCGGGGGTTTAGACGTTATCGCCCCGTAGCCGCCCGCCAATCCGCAACGCATTGGCTTCGACGAGCGCTCCCGCCTGTTCAACATAGCCAGGTGCAGCGCCCTCAAGCTCACAGACGGCACGTGTGACCTCAACCCGCTTGGCGACAAAGGCGTCGATCAGTTCCTGCACGCGCTTGCGCAGGTCTGCCGGCCGATAGTTGGCATCGGCCGCAATAACATCCCAGTGACGGGCTGCGATATCGGCGGGCCTACGCCTTTTGCCGGCAATCTTCTGAGCTAAGGTTTGAACGACGTGGTCCCAAGCCAGAACGGTTGAAACATCATAGAGAGGGGCCAGATGGATTCCTCCGCCGACCGGCCGCAGGATGGAATAGTTCTTGGCGTGGGCATCAGTATTGGCCACCAAGATGTTGAACAGCACCTGATCCAAAAGTGCCAAGGCATCCTTGGGTGGCAGGCGATGTCCGGTGGCAAGTATCTGAGCCAAGCTCGGCCCAGCCAGTGTGCCATGTTCGTATTTTCGGCCCGGCGGCACGCCATTGGCTTGAGCAAAGTCCTCCTGATGGAGCCGCTGCACCCTGCCCTGCTCGCTTAGGCGTCGGTCATAACGAAGGACGCACAGCGCCTTACGGTTACCGGCCGGAGCAATCGTCGCCTGCGCGGCCTCAATGCCCACGGCGCGGGCCAGGGCCAGACAATAGGCCTCGTTCTCGACTATCCCCGGCAAGTTCTCATTGTCCGGCTTGAGGATCAGACTAGAGGGAGCGCCGTTGCGAGGAATAGCCAGCACATCCCCCGCCTGCGGCAGGCGCAAGACCGGATGTCCATCCGCGTCGAGCAGGGCAAGCGCCGTCTTTTTCTGCCCCCCTGCCAAGGAGAGGCGCACCCCCTTCTCTCCCGCAAGGAAGGGCCGGTTCTCAAGATCTTTGAAATGACGCTCTAAAGCGGCCTCGGGATCATCAAGGCCATAAAACTCGGTCAAGGTCACATAGTCCCAGTCAGCCTGTGAAGGAGGCTGACCAACGGACAGGGCACCCGCTGTATCGCCCCCGATGGCTTCCAGCAGGGCAAGAGTGTCGGCCCGGTCCAGACCAAGGCTCTTGGTCAAAATAGCCAACTGGCGCTCTTCAGGCAGGAGGTTGGCTAGCCAGGGCGAGATAATATCTGACCCAAAGGGCTCTGAGCGAA
>JAEZDV010000288.1 GCA_023417985.1 Actinomycetes bacterium
CAGCAGGAACTCCCGCTGAGCGGTCTGGTCCGCTTCGAGCGCGCGCCATTCCTTCCGCTTCTCCGCCCGGCGTTCCTCGTCGTCCTCGCGGAGCGCCTCCCAGTTGCCCTCGGTCTCCTCACCGACGAATTCGAGCGCAACCGCACGCCGGCTATCTGCCCACCGGTCCAAGGCCTGGCAGTCGGCTCCGGCGAGCAACACCTCGGCGAGCAGCATGCCGTCGTGGATGCCGCTGTTCATGCCCATGCCCCCGAGTGGGTTGTTGACGTGCGCGGCGTCGCCCACAAGGAAGATATCCCCGACCCGAAATCGTTCGGCGACCTTACGGTGGACCTCGTACAGCGTCACACGCTCGAGGTCGTGCAGGTCGGCCTCCGGAAGGACGCGCCGGAGTTCACGGTGGACGTAGGCGTCGGCGAGCACCTCCGCGTCGGTTCCTGCGCTGGGCGGAGCCGGGAAAAGGATCCGCCACCCCGCCGGGTTACGGAGAAGGACGTGCCAGGACTCCGGATCCGCGACGTAGTTGACCGAAGCGAGATCGTCCAGCATCTCGTGCAGGGGCAGGGTCGTGGAGAGCACCAGATATCTCTCCGGGTAGGTGTGTCCGCTGAAGTCGAGCCCGAGACCGGTCCGCACCACGCTGCGCATACCGTCGGCCGCGACGACGTAGCGCGCCCGGAGGACCTCGTCACCCTCGACGCGCACCTCGACACTGCCTGACAATTGCGTCACGGACTCCACACGGGCCCCGGTCCGGAAATCGGCGAGCGGATGCGCTTTCAACGCCTCGACGGCGAGCTGCGTGAGATGGCTCTGCTCGAGCTGCAGCCGGTACGGGTAACGCGTGTCCTCGTGCAGCACGCCGAAATCGAGTTCGACGATCTTGCCCAGTTTCGCGTCGCGAAACTGATAGTGCGGTGCCTTGAGGCCTCGCCGCACGAGTTCTTCGGTGAGGCCGATGGATTCGAGCATCTCCAGTGTCGGAGGGTGGAAGGTGGTGGCCCGTCCCTCCAGGAGGTTCGCTTCCCGTGCCTCCAGCACGATCACGCGCAACCCTCCGCTGGTCAGCTTGAGCGCGGTGGTGGTCCCCACGGGGCCGCCCCCCACCACGATGACGTCGGCATCGAGTACTGCCGAATTCGTATCCTGCATCATTCTGTCGAGCTCCTTCGAGAGATAATCCGTCAGTGGTGCCGCAGCAATGTCCCAGCGTCACCCCAGGTGTCGTCGAACCCTGCCGTCCGCAGCGTGTGCCAGATTGTGGCCGCATTGATCGCGATCACCGGCTTACCGAGCCAATGCTCCGCCTGATCCGCGACACGGATCATCGAGAGGTTTGTTCCCACTTGGACAATCGCCTCGACCTCCGGTCCGTCGATCCGCCGAAGCACATCGACGACCTGTTCCGGCCCCACCTCGGCGATCGCCGTGGCCGACGGGATGCGCAGACCCGTCACGTGGAGAACGTCGAATCCCGCCTCCCCGAAGTACTGGTCGACCCATTCGTCGGCGACCGGCTGGTAGGGCGAGAACACCGCGATCCGCTTGACCTCGAGTGCTTCGAGCGCGGCGCGGCAGGCGGAGGCGCCCGTCGTGACCGGAAGGCCTCCCACATGCTCGGTGACCCGACGACGGAACTCCTCGTTCCCGGCCACACCGTTGCAGAAGGTGGGGGCCGACATACCCATCATGATGTGGGTGGGTTCGGCCGTCATCACGTCACGCAAGGCAACGGTGGTCGAGTCGTTGATCTGCTTCTGGAGGCCCATGAATGTCTCGTGGTCGTCCATCGCAGGGTGCTCCACGTACGACCGGCCTACATGGAAGGACACTCCGTGCGGCGCCAACATGGCGCAATCGTGTTCGACGACGGTGTTCGTCGAAGGAACCACCACTCCGATCTTCGCTCGGTAGCCGGTGACATCCAATCCCATTGGTACCCCTAGATTCGTGTGCAGATAATTCATCGAGTGATCGAGCGACGGGATGTTCCCGGCCCGACCTTCAGAAGGCGATACGCGCCAGATGTGCGTTGATCTCGTCCGCGGCCTCTTTCACCGCAGCCTTCACCTGGTCGCGACGGGTCGCGTCCAGTCGATAGATGGGTCCGGCCATGCTCAGCGCGGCGACGACCTGGCGACGCGCCCTGATGACAGAGGCACATCCCCAGATACCTTCCTCGATCTGGCCGAAGCTCTCGGCCCAGCCCTGCTCGCCGATCTCGGCGAGTTCGGTGTCGCCGGGTAGATCCGGTGTCGCGCTGAAGGAGTAGATCGACGCGTAGTACTCGGCACGTTCCTTCGGCTTCATGGCCGCGAGCAGCACGCGGGCCGCGGCACCCTGGTGCAGGGGCATGAGCCGCCCTCGTTCGAACGCCAACCGCACCGAGGACCGGGTCTCCTCCATGTCCACAGCGACGACGGCATGGCCCAATCGCCTGATGAGGAGCGAGGTTTCACCGTGGTCGCGGGTCAAACGCTCAAGCACCGGCCGGGTCACGTCGACGATACCTGCGGAGCCGGCCCGCGCCGCGCGGGCGAGCTCGACAGCCCGCAAGGAGACCCGATAACCGCCGAATTCGGCTTCCTCCAGCAGGCCGACCGCTCGGAGCTGACTGACGTAGCGGTATGCCGAGCTGACCGGGATATCAACGCGCGCAGCGATCTCGTGGACCGTCTGGGTATGGAGTTCCTCGGTGAAACCGAGCAGTACGCCCAGTCGGCGGCGGTGGCTCTCGGATCCGCTCCCGGACGTTCGTGACGGCTTACCGGTATTCTGTATGTCGACGTTCCTCGTCACCATGTGCACTCCTCCACGTCGCTTACGAAATGTGTGCCGATGCTCTTCGCGTCGCGCCCCGCACATCGCCCTTCCGGTTCGGTGCGGTCGCCGCGATCACCGATCACGCGGGGTCGAGGATCAGATCCCAAGCGCCGTCGTGCCATTCGAGCAGTTTCGCTCCGTGTTCGGAGAACTCGTGCCCGCCGTGCACGTACCCGGCGGGGTTGTACAGATACCAACCCTGTTTCATCTCGTGTCGTTCGTCCGCGGTGATCGCGCCACCGAGGCAGAGGATCTCCTCGCCACAAGGATGATGGCCGCGGCCGGCTCCGACGAATCCGGGCGGTACGGTCAGCTCGCGGATGTCGCCTCCAAGGGTGGAGTCCTCCCACATGACTCTGCGCGTGATACCCGTCTTCTTCCCGGCCACGACCGACTCGACCACCGGCATATCTTCCGGCGTCGCCACCAGCACGGTCTCCCCCCGGTCGGCGAGCCCCGGGGAAGCCCCGTGGTCGAGTCGGCGGATGAGCACTACGGTTGCGCCGTCGTAGCTGGTAACGGTGAGTTCTTCGTCGCAGCTGGGGCGCAGCGCCACCATCGTGCCGCGACGGCACTCCGTTCCCTTGACCCCGATAGTGCCCCCGAGGATGTAGCCGATCATCGGCAGTTCTCCCTTGCGCATCCGGAGGGAGCGAGTGAATCCGGGTGCAAGGTGCACGATCGCCGACAGCACAGCTCCGTCCGAGGATCGACGGAGCACCGTCCACGATCCGTCACCGCCCGGCAGGGCGGCGCGTCCGGCCACATTCGCGTCGTAACACACCCGAGTGCCTCCCGGCACCCAATTCGTCTCCTGTGCCGTCACCGCGCCACCCTTTCGTGTACCGCGGGAGCGGACTCCAGCGCGTGGAGATCGGATCCGAGGCTGGCGTCGATCAGCCGACGAGCGTAATCGGTGGAGGGACTTCCCAGCACGTCTACCGTCGGACCGTATTCGACCATGACGCCGTGTCGCAGGACGGCCGTCGTGTCGGTGATCGCCTCGGCGACACGCAGGTCGTGGGTGATGAACAACCACGCGATCTCTCGTGCGCTGTGCAGATCGCACAGGAGGCGGAGGACCTCGCGTTGGCTCGTCGCGTCCAGCGCCGATGTCGGTTCGTCGAGGACGAGCAGATCGGGCTGCAACATCAACGCCCGTGCGATGCACACGCGTTGCGCCTGACCGCCGCTCAGTTGTCCCGGATAGCGGAGGGCGAACTCGCGGGGGAGTCCCACGGCAGAGAGTCCGTCCGACACCCGCTCGGTGATCTCGGCCTTCGACAGGTCGCGCCGGTGGATGCGCAGAGGTTCGGATAGAGACGAGCCGACCTTCATCCGGGGGTCGAGTGAGTCGAACGGTTGCTGGAAGACGAATCCCACGCGACGGGCCAGCTCCCGGAAATTGGGCTTGCCGGTGAGCGTTCCGGTTCCGAGGACGTCCACCTCTCCCTCGTCCGACCCGATCTGCCCTAGGACGAGCTTGCCGATGGTGGATTTCCCCGACCCACTCTCACCGATGAGCGCCAGCCGCTCCCCCGCGCGGATCGTCAGGTTCACCCGGTCGAGCGCCACCACGTCCCGGTTGCCCTTCCGGTAACGCTTGGTCACGTTTCGGAGGGAAACCGCGCAGCTCGGCGCCCCGGCGACGACGGTCGCGGGGTCGTGTTTCACCGTCGTCATCGATCGGTCTCCTTCGGTTCGGTTCTGCCGGGCACCGGTGCCCTGGTCCCGAGCAGGTCCGCGCCCCGCCCCATGCCGGACATGAGAAGTTCGCGCGTGTACGGGTGCTGCGGGTCG
>JAEZDV010000309.1 GCA_023417985.1 Actinomycetes bacterium
GCCCCGAACCTCGGAAGGTTCGGGGCCTCGCTCGTTGTTCTGAACTGCCGATGTCAGTGCTTCGTATCGGGCAGGTTCGCGTCGGATCCGTTCGACTCACCGTGCACGCGCTCCTGGTACTCGCGGAGCGTGTTGCGCAGTTCGGCCTCGGCCTCGTGGTGAGCGGCTTCGAGAGCAGCCGTCTCCTCCGCGGGGTCCGGTCGCCACCAGCTACCGGCACCGGGCTTACCAGCGGTACCGAGACGGTTCATCGTCTTCGGAATCGCGGCGCCCTGGTACTCGAGCGGCACCGGGTGGCCGTGCTCGTCGACCGGGCCGAGCGGCTGATGGATCTCGACGTACTCACCGTGCGGCAGGCGCCGGACGATGCCCGTCTCGATGCCGTGCTCGAGAACCTGACGGTCGCTGCGCTGGAGGCCCAGGCAGAACCGGTAGGCGATGTAGTACGCGAGCGGCGGCAGCACAACCAGGCCGATACGACCCATCCACGTCGTCGCGTTGATCGAGATGTCGAACTTGTACGCGATGATGTCGTTGACGCACATGATGGTCGCGACCGCGTAGAAGGCCAGGGCCATTGCGCCGATGGCGGTACGGACCGGCACGTCGCGCGGACGCTGGAGCAGGTTGTGGTGCGCGTCGTCCTTGGTGAACCTCTTCTCGATCCACGGGTAGATCGTCAGGAGCACGAACACCAGGCCCATGATCAGGGCGATCCAGAAGGGCTGCGGGATCGTGTAGCGGTCGAAGAGGTACAGCTCCCATGCCGGCCAGATACGGGCCATGCCGTCCGTCCACATCATGTAGATGTCGGGCTGGGAACCTGCGGAGACTTGCGACGGGTTGTACGGGCCGATGTTCCAGACCGGGTTGATCTGGAGCAGGCCGGACATCAGCGCGAGAACCGCGAAGGTCATCGCGAAGAACGCGCCGGACTTCACCGCGAAGACCGGGAGGATGCGCACGCCGACGACGTTCTGCTCGGTGCGGCCGGGGCCGGGGAACTGCGTGTGCTTCTGGTACCACACCAGAGCGAGGTGCGCGGCGATGAGCGCGAGGATGATGCCCGGCACCAGCAGTACGTGCAGGACGTAGAAGCGCGGGATGATGAGGTCACCCGGGAAGTCGCCGCCGAACAGTGCCCAGTGCATCCAGGTGCCGATGACCGGGATGCTCAGCGTGATGCCGGAGAACGCGGCGCGGAGGCCGGTGCCGGAGAGCAGGTCGTCGGGGAGCGAGTAACCGAAGAAGCCCTCGAACATCGCCAGGATGAGCAGCAGCGAGCCGATCACCCAGTTGGCCTCACGGGGACGCCGGAACGCACCGGTGAAGAAGATGCGCAGCAGGTGCACCACGATGGACGCGGCGAACATCAGTGCGGCCCAGTGGTGGATCTGCCGGACGAACAGGCCGCCACGAACCTCGAAGGACAGGTTCAGGGTGGTCTCGTAGGCGCGGGACATGCCGACGCCGCGGAGCGGCTGGTACACCCCGTCGTACACGACGTGCGCCATCGAAGGGTCGAAGAACAGGGTCAGGTACACACCGGAGATCAGCAGGATGATGAACGCGTAGAGCGCGATCTCGCCCAGCAGGAAGGACCAGTGGGTCGGGAAGACCTTGTTGATCTGCCGACGGAGGCCTGCCGCCGGGTGATACCGGGAATCGATGTTCTCGGCCGCCTTGGCGGCGTGGGATTGAGTTGCAGTACTCACGGGCGACGCTCCCAAAATGCCGGGCCGAGTGCCTCGATGAAGTCACCGTTGGCGACCAGGAAGCCCTCTTCGTTCACTGTAATAGGTAGCTGCGGCAGAGCACGAGCGGCGGGACCGAAGACCGGCTTGCCGTATTCGAGCGCGTTGAACTGCGACTGGTGGCAGGGGCAGAGGATGCGATTGCTCTGCTGCTCGTACAGTGACGTCGGGCAACCGAGGTGGGTGCAGATCTTCGAGAAGGCGAAGTAGTCGCCGTAGTTGAAGCTCTCCTGGCCCTTGCGCTTGATGACGCGCTCGGCATCCTCCGTACGCAGACGGATGAGCATGACGGCGTTACGGATGCCGCGGAGGCTCTGCAGCAGGGCGTGGTCGTCGCCACGGTCCGACTCGCGGAACGGAAAGACCGTCTCCATGCCGCCGGCGTCGAGGTCCTCCGGGCGCACCAGGACGATGTCCTGGGGCCGGCCCGTGTCGCGGCGCAGATAGATGGTCTCGCCCTCGTAGTTCGGAGTCCAGCCCGACACCCACAGGGGCGACTTGTCGCCCTGCGCCCACGGATTCTTGATCAGGCCGCCGAGAGGCATGATCAGGCCGACACCGAGCGCGCCACCACCGAAGATCGCGGTGCGCTTGATGAGCTTGCGGCGCGGGAGCGTCGATGTCTCGAGCGAATCGGACAGCTCCGCGACGATCGTCCTGCGATCGACCTCCGGCGAGGGGCCGTCGTGACGATCCTGGATCGACACCTCTTCGGGGATGAACTTCTTCGTGAACTGCACGGCGCCGACGCCGATGCCGAGGATCGAAAGACCCAGGGTCAGTCCGAGGAGCGGCGTGTACAGGTTGTAGAGGGTGTAGTTCTCCTCGCCCGGAGCCTGGTACTCCCACGGCCAGAACAGGTAGACCGCGATGAACGCGATACCGGCGATACCCGCGAGTGCGAACCAGAATGCGACGCTCCGCTCGGCGCGCTTCTCCGCGCGGGTGCCCTCGACGGGCCACCGATCCTTGCGGAAAGCGACGTCGACGCCGTCGAGATTCGTGCCGAGCGCGACGAGGTCGTCCCGGCTCATCTGGTCGAGGTTCTCGACGGAATGCTTGTTAGCCGGCGTTTCGCCGCCACTCATGACCTTGCTCCGATCCACAGTGCAGCGCCGACGACGGCAACAATGCCGATAACCCACATCGTCGGGCCTTCGGATGCCGGGCCGAACCCGCCCAATCCGTAACCGCCGGGGTTGGTCGTCTCGCTGGATGCCTTGACGTACGCGATGATGTCCTGCTTCTCCTCGACCGTCAGCTGACGGTCGGAGAACTTCGGCATGTTCTGCGGCCCGGTGAGCATGGCCGTGTAGATCTGCTGTTCGTTCGCCGGATCGAGATTCGGCGCGAACTTACCGGACGACAGCGCGCCGCCGCGTCCGGTGAAGTTGTGGCATGAGGCGCAGTTCTGACGGAACAGCTCGGAACCGCGACCGATGTCGTTGCCGCGCAGCGACGACTGGGCGATCTCGCCGTTCTCGTCACGAATGACGGTCGGACCGCCACCGTTCGCCTGGATGTAGGCACCGAGGGCGTCGGTCTGCGCCGCATTGAACTTCGGCTCCTTGCGGAGCGCCTGGGCCTCGTTGCGCGAGGCCGGCATGCGACCGGAGGAGACCTGGAAGTACACGGCTGCTTCGCCGACACCGATCAGGGTGGGGCCGCGGTCCTGCACACCTTGCAGGTTGATGCCGTGGCAGGTCACGCAGGAGGTCTCGTAGAGCTGCTTGCCTTCGCGGATCAGTGCGCTCTGATCGTCCTGCGCAGTGGCCACCTGCGGGGCAGGGGTCAACGCGGAGGCGAGGAAGCCGGCGCTGAGCAGGCCGACCGCCAGGACCAGGGCGCCCGTGACGCGCCGGCGGAATTTACGCTGGCGACGGGACTTGGCAGCGGAAGCTGTCGAGGATCGACCGGGCATGTCACCCTCGGAACCGAGAGGTGGGGATGAACTCATCTGTATCCCTTTTTGGTTTTGGGACGGACTGGACGTCAGGGGGCTGCCTGTGCGTTCAGCTGGCTAACGGATGAAATAGATCGTGGCAAACAGTGCGATCCACACGATGTCGACAAAGTGCCAGTAATACGAAACGACGATGGCTGCGGTGGCCTGCGCGGGCGTGAACTTGCTGACTCGGGTACGGATCAGCAGGAACACGAAGGCGACGAGGCCGCCGATCACGTGGAGGCCGTGGAAGCCGGTGGTGATGTAGAACACCGAGCCGTACACGCTGCTGGAGATGCTCGTTCCGTGCTCGACCAGCGTGATGTATTCGTAGCCCTGCCCGAGCACGAAGAAGGTGCCCATGGCGAGGGTGATGAGGTACCACCGTCGCAGCCCGAAGACGTCGCCGCGTTCCGCTGCGAAGACGCCCATCTGGCATGTGAAGGAGGAAGCGATCAGCACTGTGGTGATCGGAACCGCCAGCCACAGGTTCAAGTGGGTGGGCGGCGGGGGCCACATGCCTTCCGGCGCCTGTGCCCGTGCCACGAAGTACATGGCGAAGAGCCCTGCGAAAAACATGAGCTCGCTGGACAACCACACGATGGTGCCGACGCTGACCAGGTTGGGCCGGTTCAACGAGTGCACGCGCTGTGTGATTGCAGATCCTGAAGTCCCTACTGCGCTCGTCACGCTGGCTAGTATGACCCGTCGTAGTACGTCTTGGGCAATCGGGGCCGAAATCGGCGCGTCAGTGCTGGTGGCAGACCGATAATTCCCCTGGTGGGGTGGTCGTGCGGGGTCTGCGGAGACGTGCAATCGTGGTGCGATGAGCACCGTAAGTGGCATGTGGGACCGGATTCGCGCAATGGTCTCCCGTCGCCGGGAGCCCCTCGATCGGGACCGCCCGGACCTCGTAGTGGTGGTGTCCTCGTTCGACGACGCCGAAGCATGCTCGTCGGCTCTGGCGCGAGGCACCGAATCGGAGCCGTATTGGTCCGAATCGGAGGAGGCGGTGCTGCGTCACCACCTGACGATTCCGGCGGACGGCGTCGACCGGGCTGTCGAGCTCGCCGCGCAGGACGGGTACACGGTCGCTGTCGCGTCGGCCGACACGCCCACCGCTGCGGACGGCCACCACAGGGCCCTGGTGCTGCAACGCGTTCAGATTCTCGACGCCATGCACTGCGCGCAGGAGAAGTCGCGGATGGTCTCGCTCGCGCAGCGACTCGGCGGCACCGCGCACGGGTGGGACGCACTACAGCCCCCTCGCACCGCTGGCTAAGCTTCCGGGCGGAGGGCACGCCGGTGCCCGGTAGGGAGCGGAATGCGGCGAGGGCAGGTGCGATGAACGCGACGCGAGTGGCGGACGAGGTGGTGACCACCTGGCCGTCGGTCCTCGGCGCCCTGACCGCCGGACACGATCTTTCCCGTGAACAAGCGCAGTGGGCGATGGAGGAGATCTTCTCCGACAACGCGACGGCTGCGCAGATCGCCGCCTTCGGCGTCGCGTTGAAGATGAACGGGGAAACCCCCGAAGAGTTGCGCGCGCGGGCCGACACCATGCTCGGGTACGCGCGACTCGTGCCCGTCGACAACGACGTGGTCGATGTGGTGGGCACCGGCGGGGACCGCGCCGACACCGTGAACATCTCGACGATGGCATCGATCGTGGTCGCGGCGGCCGGGATCCGCGTCGTCAAGCACGGAAACCGGGCTGCGTCGTCGAAGAGTGGTGGCGCCGACGTGCTCGAGGCACTCGGCGTGCACATCGACCTCGGGCCGGAGCAGGTGGCGCAGTCGGTCGCCGAAGCGGGAATCGGGTTCTGCTTCGCGCCGGTCTACCACCCAGCGCTCCGTTTCGCTGCGGCCCCGCGCAAACAGATAGGCATCCCGACGGCGTTCAACGTGCTCGGGCCGCTCACGAACCCCGCGCGCCCGCGCGCGGGACTGATCGGATGCGCATTCGAGAAACTCATCGGCACCGTAGCCGGTGTGCTCGCCCAGCGCGGCACCTCGGCGCTGGTCGTCCGCGGCGACGACGGCCTCGACGAACTCACCACCTCGACCACGTCGACCGTGCACATCGTGCGGGACGGAGAGGTCAGCGTCGTGACCCTCGACCCCACCGACCTCGGAATCGCCCGCGTTCCGCTCGAAGCGCTGCGCGGGGGCGACGCAGAGAAGAATGCCGCCATCGCGCGTGACGTGCTGGCGGGAGAGACCGGTCCGGTACGGGACGCTGTCCTTCTCAATGCGGCCGGTGCGATCGCTGCGTTCCGCGGTATCGACGGCAGTCTCGAAGAATCGCTGGCGGACGGACTCGAAGCCGCGGCCGCCGCGATCGACGGCGGCCGGGCCGCCGCGGTCCTGCGCGCGTGGGCCGACGTGACCACGCGTCTCGGTGCCGCGCCGCGCGACTAGGCCGACAGGAACAGATCGTGGGCCCGGACTCGATGGAGTCCGGGCC
>JAEZDV010000348.1 GCA_023417985.1 Actinomycetes bacterium
GGTCTGCACGAAGGCGTTGACGGCCCGCTCGCCGAGCGGGCCGCTTTACCGTGCGGCGCCGTACAACACAGCACGCGCCACCCCGCCGACGCTCACCGGCACCGCGACGATCGACCGGAGCCCCTCACCGAGCACGGGACGGTCGAAGTGATGAGTGATCGACGACGACCTGCCGTAGTCCGCCACGGTGACCGGCCGGCCCTCCGACAGCACCCGGCCGCCGAGACCGGCACGCGGCGGCACGACGACACCGGCGAGACCGTTGGTGCGAGTACCGAAGAATTCGCTCAGGTGCAGATTGTCGTGCCGGACCTCGCCGGCGAACACGACCGGTAGCTGTGCCTGCGAGGCGGTGCGACGCAGCTCGAGGCGTAGCGCGTCGGCGTCGCGGGGACGGAGCAGCGGTGAGGAGACGACCGGCACCTGGGCCACCCCTTTCCGGGGGTATCGGAACCATTGTGTGACTCGGATCATAGAGCGGTAAGGCGAGCACGTGGACATCGGCTCGCCGCGTGACACAACGAGAGGACGGACCCCATGGTCGACACAGCGACCCGAGTTCGGGAACTGCTGGACCGTTACGACACTCCCGATGCGTGCGCCGCACAGCTGCTCTGCGACGACCATCCCGCCGATGCGGTTGCGTTCACCGTGATCGACCCCGATCTCACTTCCGTCGACCTGACCTACGGCGAACTGCGGGAACGCTCGGAGCGATTCGCCGCGGCGCTGGCGCACCTCGGTGTCGATCCCGGTGATCACGTCGCCACGCTGATGGGCAAGTCCGCCGACCTGGTGGTTGCGGTGCTGGGCATCTGGCGTCGCGGCGCGGTACATGTTCCGCTGTTCACCGCGTTCGCTCCTCCCGCCATCTCCTTCCGCTTGCAGGCCAGCGGTGCCCGTGTCGTCGTCGCGGACGCCGACCAGGTGGGCAAACTCGCGCCGGGCGAGGACATGCCCGACGACGCTCCGTGGGAGGTCGTGGTCGCGGGGGAGAGCAGCGGGGTCGGTCTACGTTTCGCGGACCTTCTCGCATCCCACTCCGCCGACGACCCGCGTGCCGCTGCAGTCGCGGTCGGATCTGCCGGTGGTCTGGTTCAGCTGTTCACCTCCGGCACGACCGGGACCCCGAAGGGCGTACCGGTACCGGTGAAGGCGCTCGCATCGTTCCACGCGTACCTCGAGTTCGGCCTCGACGTCCGTGAGGACGACGTGTTCTGGAACGCGGCGGATCCGGGGTGGGCGTACGGGCTGTACTACGCGCTGCTCGGCCCGCTCGCCGCCGGACGGCGGAGCATCCTTCTGCACGCGGGATTCTCGCCCGCTCTGACGTGGCAGATCCTCGATCGTTTCGGAGTCACCAACTTCGCTGCTGCGCCCACGGTGTACCGCAGCCTGCGGGCCGATACCGCGCCGCACCCCGCGGTCTCGCTGCGCCGCGCTTCCTCGGCGGGCGAGCCGCTCACCCCCGACGTTCTGGCATGGTCGTCGGCGACACTCGGTGTGGTCGTGCGGGATCAGTACGGGCAGACCGAACACGGTATGTTCGTCGTCGACGCATGGGCGGACGGACTGCGCGAACAGGTTCCGCCGCAGTCGATGGGCAAGCCGCTCCCCGGATGGACGTGCGCGGTACTGCGCGACGACAGCGACGAAGTCGCCGCTCCGGGCGAAATCGGCAGAGTCGCGATCGACGTTCACGCCAGCCCCCTCGTGTGGTTCACCGGGTACGTCGACGCACCCGAGAAGACCGCCGACCGGTTCTCCGACGACGGCCGGTGGTACCTCACCGGCGACGCCGGCAAGGTCGACGAGAACGGGTTCTTCTACTTCTCGTCCCGGGACGACGACGTCATCATCATGGCCGGGTACCGCATCGGCCCCTTCGATGTGGAATCGGTTCTCGTGATGCACCCCGACGTGGTGGAAGCAGCCGTGGTGGGGGTGCCCGACACCCTGCGCGGTGAGGTCCTCGAAGCGTTCGTGGTGGTGCGCGAGGGTGTCGCGGGAGACGACGCTCTCGAACGCGACCTTCAGCAACTGGTGAAGAAGAAGTTCGCGGCCCACGCCTACCCACGGACCGTTCACTTCGTGCCGCACCTGCCCAAGACTCCCAGTGGCAAGGTGCAGCGCTACATTCTGCGCCGGGAGCACGGCGCCACGTCGTAGCGCACACACCGGGCTCGGCCGGGGTGTCGGTACGGGCGGGGCGCGGGGGTTAATCTGATTTCATGCCTACCCGCGCCCCGCTCGTCCCCGGTACCGCGACACCGATCCGTGAGGTTCCCAAGTCGATCGAGCGTCCCGAATACGTGTGGAAGCCGACCGCGAACGAAGGAAACGAGCCGTGGGTGCAAACCCCCGAGACGATCGACAAGGTGCGGATCGCATCGAAAATCGCTGCGCAGGCACTGATCGAGGCGGGTAAAGCTGTCGCGCCGGGAGTCACCACCGACGAGATCGACCGCATCGCGCACGAGTACATGTGCGATCACGGCGCGTATCCGTCGGATCTCGGGTACCGGGGCTTCCCGAAGTCGGTGTGCGTGTCGCTCAACGAGGTGATCTGCCACGGGATCCCCGACACCACGGTGATCGAGGACGGCGACATCGTGAACATCGATGTGACCGCGTACATCCACGGGGTTCACGGGGATACCAACGCGACGTTCTTCGCGGGCGACGTCTCCGAGGAGGCACGGCTTCTCGTCGAACGCACGCGTGAGGCGACGGCCCGCGCGATCAAGGCCGTGGCGCCGGGCCGGGCGCTCAACGTGGTCGGCCGCGTCATCGAGTCGTACGCGAACCGGTTCGGGTACGGCGTGGTACGCGATTTCACCGGCCACGGGATCGGCGAGACCTTCCACAACGGCCTGGTCGTCTTCCACTACGACCGCCCGGACATCGAGACGGTTCTCGAGCCGGGAATGGTCTTCACCATCGAGCCGATGATCAACCTCGGCACTCCGGATTACGAGATCTGGGACGACGGCTGGACGGTGGTCACCAAGGACCGCAAGTGGAGTGCTCAGTTCGAGCACACTCTGGTCGTGACCGACAACGGTGCGGAGATCCTCACCGTCGCATGATGTGCCTCGCCCGCGATACAGGCTGCGGGGGTGCGGAAGGTCGGGGCGAAGAAATCCAGGTGACGACGGTGATGGCCCAGACGTCACCGTTCGCAAGAGTGTGTGGTCACCGGCCATCGTGGAGACGGCTGCGCGGCCGGACGCCGGCCGGTTGTTCCCACTGGACGCGACAGGTCGGTCGCTCGGGAGCGTGTACCGTTTCGGGGCATGGAATCGACGACGGTGACCACGGATTCGGGTTCGTTCGAGGTGCGCATCGACGGCCCCGAGAGCAGGCACACCGTGCTGCTGCTGCCCGACGCGGGGCAGGGCGCCGATGTGTTCGATGCGGTGTGTGAACGCCTGCACAACTCCGATTTGCGTACGGTCGTGCCGGAGCGCCTGGACGGCCTGAATCCGGACGACGTCTTCGCAGTACTCGATCATCTCGCCCTGCCGTGGGTGCATCTCGCCGGCACCGGCGCAGGCGCCGAACTCGCGTGGGCAGTCGCCGCGGGCCGTTTCGGCAGGTTCGCGAGTCTCGTCGTCGCGGACCGCGGTCATCCCGTCGTCCCGATGGCCGACGGCACCGTGCGTGATTCGTCGGCGCCGGTCGCCGAAGTACCCACCACCATCGTGGTCGGAGATCCGGCCCGCATGCCGGAAGCGGATGCGTCGATGCGGTACGTCACCGGCGAGTTCCGCGTGGTCGACCTCGGCGGCATCGACGACGTGCCTGGACGTGCCGCGGCGGAGTTCGCGTCGGCGATCGCCCTGCGCACCGGGAGCTGGTAGCGCGAAACGCTGGAATCTGTCAGCGCACAGCGCAATCCGGCCCCGGGGCCCCGGCCGGGGGGGGGGGGGGCGGGGGGGGGGGGGCGGGGGGGGGGGG
>JAEZDV010000353.1 GCA_023417985.1 Actinomycetes bacterium
ACCGTCGTGACGGTTGCGGCCCCTTTTCTGGTTACGACGACTGTGCGTGCCGCAACTACGCGTGCAGCGTCGTCATCCAGCCGTGCGTGTCGGCGAAGGTGCCGCGCTGGATGCCGGTCAGCGTGTCGCGCAGCGCCATCGTCACCTCTCCGGGCTCCCCATCGCCGATGACGAACTCGCCTTCGTCGTCCTTGATCCGGCCGACCGGGGTGATGACGGCCGCGGTTCCGCACGCGAACACCTCGGTGATCTCGCCGGTCGCGGCCTTCTCCCGCCACTCGTCGGTGCTGATCCGCTGCTCGTCGACGACGAGGCCGGAATCCTTGGCGAGGGTCAGCAACGAGTCACGGGTGATGCCGGGCAGCAACGATCCCGACAGTTCCGGGGTGACGAGGCGGGCATCCGCGCCGGACCCGTACACGAAGTACAGGTTCATCCCGCCCATCTCCTCGACGTACTTGCGTTCGATCGCGTCGAGCCACACCACCTGGTCACAGCCCTGTTCGGCGGCGTGTGCCTGCGCGACGAGCGAGGCCGCGTAGTTGCCGGCGAACTTGGCGGCACCGGTGCCTCCGGGCGCAGCGCGCACGTATTCACGCGAGAGCCACACGCTCACCGGCCGGACGCCGCGCGGGAAGTATGCGCCGGCGGGCGAGGCGATGAGGAGGTAGCGGTACTCCTTGGCGGGCCGCACGCCGAGTGCGGGTTCGGTCGCGAACATGAAGGGCCGCAGGTACAGCGACTCCTCCCCGCCCGCAGCGGGAACCCACTCGTGGTCGACGGCGAGCAGTTCGCGGATCGACTGCTCGAACAACTCCGTCGGCAGTTCCGGCATCGCCAGTCGTTCGGCAGACCGGTTCATCCGCGCCGCGTTGGCATCCACCCGGAACGACGAGATGCTGCCGTCCGCCTGCCGATACGCCTTGAGCCCTTCGAATATCGCCTGCCCGTAGTGCAGCACCATCGCCGCCGGATCGATCTGGATCGGGGCGTACGGCTCGACTTTCGCGTCATGCCAGCCCACACCGTCGGTATAGGTGATCGACACCATGTGGTCGGTGAAGTACTGCCCGAAACCGGGCTCGGACAGGATCTCCTGTCGCCGCTCCGCGGTGCTCGGAGAAGGATGCGGGAAGCGGACGAATTCGAGGACACCTGTCATGACCGACAATCCTAACAATCGGGCGGAAGAGCCCTACTTGGTGTGGTCTTCCACGAACGGCGGGCTCACAACCTCGGCCCGCAACTTCCGGCCTCGCACGTCCACGGTGACCTCGTCTCCGGCGGCGATTCCCGGCGCGGTGTCGAGCAGAGCGAGCGCGATCCCGACCTTGAGCGTGGGCGAGAAGGTCCCGGACGTGGTCTCGCCGATCGGTTGCCCGTCGTTCGAGACGGTCAGCCCCTGCCGCAGCACCCCACGGTCGAGGGCGCGGAGCCCCCACAAGCGCCGGGCCGGGCCGGATTCCTTCTCGGCCAGGAGCGCGTCGCGGCCCCAGAACTGCGGCTTCTTCCATCCGACTGCCCAACCCACCCGGGCCTGGACAGGCGAGATGTCGAGCGACAACTCGTGCCCGTGCAAGGCGTAGCCCATCTCGGTGCGCAGCGTGTCGCGGGCGCCGAGCCCGGCGACCTGACCGCCGGCGTTCCGGACCGCCTCGACGAGCGCCCGGAACAGGGTTTCCGCATCGTCCCATCGCGGCAGCACCTCGTAGCCGCGCTCACCGGTGTAGCCGCTGCGGCACACCCGCACCGGCGCGCCCTGGTAGTCGGCGTCCACGAAGCCCATGTAGTCGATCTCGGTGGGCAACCCGAGACCGGCGAGCACCTCCTCGGACCGCGGCCCCTGCACGGCGAACACTGCGTAGTCGCGATGCTGGTCCATCACGGCCACGCCGTCCGGTGCCGCAGCGGAGAGTGCCGCGACGACCGCAGCGGTGTTCGCCGCGTTGGGAACGAGGAACAGTTCTTCGTCCGAAACGTAGTAGACGATGAGATCGTCGGTGACTCCGCCGGTCTCGGTGCAGCACAGGGTGTACTGCGCCCTGCCGGGGCCGATCTTGCCGAGATCGTTGGTCAACGCGGAATTGACGAAATCGGCGGCGCCCGGACCGGTCACCAGGGCCTTGCCCAGGTGGCTGACATCGAACAGGCCCACGGCCTCGCGAACCGCGGTGTGCTCGGCCACCGTCCCGGCGTACGACACGGGCATCTCCCACCCACCGAACGGCGCGAAGGTGGCGCCGAGTTCGACATGGACGGCATGGATGGGCCCCTGCTGCAGTTCCTCGTCACTCATGGTGCCGACGCTATCCCACCGCTGCCACCGTCCGGGCGGTGGTCACTAGCATCGAACCATCACCCCCGCTTCCTAGGAGTTGCCTGTGAGCACACCGACCCCCGTACTTCCCGAACTCGCACTCGCCGGTTCGGTCTCCAAGCGAGCCGACGTTCTCGTCATCGGCCTCACCTCGTCCGACAACGGTGCCGAGATCCTCTCGGGCGACGCACCCGTCGACGAATCGGTGCTCGGCGAACTGCTCGACGCGCTGCAGGCTGTCGGCGCCACCGGACGCAGCGAGGAACTCACCCGGGTCCCGGCACCGGCCGGGCTTCCCGTCGCGAGCGTGCTCGCCGTCGGCCTCGGAGCCGCGGACCGCATCGACGCCGAGCAGGTGCGACGCTCCGCGGGTGCGGCCGCCCGAGCACTGACCGGCGTGAGCACGGTCGCGACCACGTTGTCGTCGGTCGATCTCGGTGCCGCTGCGGAAGGATTCGCGCTGGGCTCGTACACGTTCACCGAGTTCCGCTCGGCGAAGTCCGCTCCGAAGGACGACGCCCGCCACGCGACCCGGATCGAACTGCTCGTTCCGTCCGTGCGGGACCGGGCCGCGAAGGCGACCCTCGCCCGGGCCACCGCGATCGCCGAGGCCGTCGCTACCGCCCGCGAGTTCGTCAACACCCCGCCGAGCCACCTCTACCCGGCCGAGTTCGCCGCACGCGCGAAGGCGCTCGGTGAAGCCGCCGGACTCAAGGTCGAGGTGCTCGACGAGAAGGCCCTCGAGAAGCAGGGTTTCGGCGGGATCGTCGGCGTCGGCAAGGGGTCCTCGCGTCCGCCGCGCCTGGTGCGGTTGTCGTACTCCGCGAAGAAGCGCAAGGCGCCGAAGATCGCCCTCGTGGGCAAGGGCGTCACGTTCGACACCGGTGGCATCTCCATCAAGCCCGCCGCCGGCATGGAAGCGATGACCTCCGACATGGCCGGTGCCGCCGCGGTTGTCGCCACCGTGGTGCTCGCCGCGAAACTCGGTGTAGCCGCAGATGTCGTCGCTACCGTCCCGATGGCCGAGAACATGCCGTCTTCGACCGCGCAGCGCCCCGGCGACGTGCTGACCCAGTACGGCGGAACCACCGTCGAGGTCATCAACACCGACGCCGAGGGTCGCCTGATCCTCGCCGACGCGATCGTGCGTGCGTGCGAGGACGGACCCGACTACCTCATCGACACCGCGACGCTCACCGGCGCCCAGATGGTCGCCCTGGGTAACCGCACCCCCGGCGTGATGGGCACCGAGGAGTTCCGCGACCGGGTCGCGGCACTGTCCCAGGAGGTCGGGGAGAACGGCTGGCCGATGCCGTTGCCGGCAGAACTGCGCGGCGACCTCGAATCGCGGGTCGCGGATCTCGCGAACGTCACTCCGCACCGGTGGGGCGGGATGCTCGCCGCCGGGCTGTTCCTGAAGGAGTTCGTCGCCGAGGGCGTGCAGTGGGCTCACATCGACGTGGCCGGTCCGGCGTTCAACACCGGCGGTCCCTTCGGGTACGTCGGAAAGGGCGGAACCGGGGTGCCGGTGCGCACGATGATCACCGTCATCGAGGACATCGCCGAACGCGGCTGACCCGCACCGGGCGCGCCCTGCTCCCCGCGGCACCATCCGCGAAGAGCCGGGCGCGCACCGTCCGAGGGGTGGGACGGCCTCCCCCTCCTCGAACGCTTCCAGGCGATGAGTGCAAGGATGGATACGGCCATGCCTCGCTTGGGCAGCGGTCCGTCTACCCCTGAAGCACCCGCACGAGTCCCCGGCCTCGAGCACAATGGTGACGACCACACAATGGTTGTCGACCACGAGTCGGTACAACTCAACACACACGAACACAACCGTCGAGGAGTCAACAGACATGGCCTTCTCCGTCCAGATGCCAGCGCTTGGTGAAAGCGTCACCGAGGGAACTGTCACGCGATGGCTCAAGCAGGAAGGAGACACGGTCGATGTCGACGAGCCCTTGCTCGAAGTCTCCACTGACAAGGTCGACACCGAGATCCCCTCGCCCGCAGCAGGCGTCCTGGTCAAGATCGTCGCTCAGGAAGACGACACGGTCGAGATCGGCGGCGAACTCGCTGTGATCGGTGACGCCGGCGAGTCCGCCGACGACGCCGCACCTGCAGAAGAGTCCGCCGAAGAACAGCCCGCCGAAGAACCGGCAGCAGAGGAAGCTCCCGCGGAGTCTGCCCCGGCGAAGTCCGGTGGCAGCGGCGAAGGCACCCCCGTCACCATGCCCGCACTGGGCGAGTCCGTCACCGAAGGCACCGTCACCCGGTGGCTCAAGGCTGTCGGCGACGAAGTGGCGGT
>JAEZDV010000369.1 GCA_023417985.1 Actinomycetes bacterium
CGTTCGTCGAGGCGATCCCCGCGGACCGGCGTGAGGAGTACCGGACCGCGGCGGCAGCCCGGACCGTCACGGGTAAGCGCCGTCTGGCCGCTGCCATGACCGGCGGCGCAGCCCTGTACCAGCGGCCGGCCGATCGCCGGTTCGGTGGCGACGCGGTGCCGGCCGCCGCTGCCCGGCAGCTCGAGGCGGACGTGCTGCTCGACGCGGACGCACGGCTCGGCGACGACGACGTGTACCGCTCGGCACTGCCCGGCTGCAAGTAGCGCCGGGCAATCGAAGGGACGGGTACAGAAGGATGGGAGTTGCGGGTATCGGGTTCGACCTCGTGTCGGTGCCCGAGTTCGCGGAGCAGTTGAGCCGTTGCGGCACGACGATGCTGGCGAACTTCACGCCGGGGGAGCGACGTGATGCGAATACCCGCAGCTCCGATCCTGCCCGGCATTTCGCCGCCCGGTGGGCGGCGAAGGAAGCAGTGATCAAGGCGTGGTCGGCCGCGATGTTCGGCCGCCCGCCGGTCCTGCCGGAGACCATCCATCAGCAGATCGAGGTGGTCTCGGATGCGTGGGGACGGCCGAGTATCCGCTTGCATCGGCAGGTGGCCGAGCACCTGGGGGGAATGCGGATCCACGTGTCGTTGACCCATGACGGCGACATGGCCGGCGCATTCGTGGTGCTCGATTCGGAGGACGGCGAAAAGCTGTGAAGGTCCGCGAGTCAGGGGTGCGGGGGAGAAGCAGGGTCGGCGCGGTGCGCACCGGCGTGCTGGGGTTCCCGGGTCCGCTCGGACTCTGCGCGTCGTTTGCGCTTGGCTGCCTGCATTCGTGAATCACGCTCGGCCACTTGGAGATACGCGATCATGATGCGTTTGAGTTCGGCCACCGCCTCAGCGTGCGTCTGATCGTCCTGCACGGAGAAGTTCAGCATCGAGTACACGACGTGGACGAGCACCTCGGCCATGAGTTTGCGGCGCGGGCGCGGAGTGTCGGGTGTGAGGGGTGCGAGCATCCTCGTGACCTGCTCGGCGAATTCCCGCTCGTGGATCGCACCGGTGGCCCGGGTGGAGGGGGTGGACTGCATGGCCAGCCACACCTCCCGCCGCGAGGGGTCGGTGGCCCACAACCCCGCCATGTGATCGACGAAGCTGTTGAGAAACCGCAACCAGTCGACCGACGGGATCTCGCCGTTGAACTTGGCGAGTTCGTCCTGGACACCGACGAGATCCTGACGGTTGAGCTCGCACACGATCACGTATTTGTTGGCGAAGAACTGGTACAGCGTGCCGATCGGGACGTCTGCACGCGCCGCCACTTCCTCGCACGTGAACGACTCGAATCCGACCTCCGTCAGCAACTCCCGCGAGGCGGCGAGAAGCGCGTCGAACTTGCGTCGGCTGCGTTCCTGGGTGGGGCGTCGCCGGGGCACCAGCTCTTGTGGTTCCGTCTGAACCTCGAGCGCCGGGTCGATCCGGCGAGGGGTGCGGCGGCTGTTCGATGCTGACTCCACCCGCCCAGGCTAGCCGGAGCGCCCGCGAATACCGAGTACTTGCTGTGTACGCGAGTGCCAATAACTCGAGTTGTGCGGCCCGGATGCTCTAGGGCGCCGGTAAACCCGGGCTGAGCGCACGGCTCGGACGTACACCCGCGTGCACCGGGCGCGTCGTCCTAGGATTGCGGCAAGCGACCGACCGATCCAGGACCGGGGACCGAGACGATGTCCTGTCTCGGCCGGCGATGCCGCAACCGCCGTCGGTGCGACGACGGTGATCCGGGCAGCGACGAAGGGGTGAGAGTTCGAGCGGCTCCGAGCGTTCCGCTCGCCCGACGAGCCGGGCGCGTTCGCATGGGAACTCGCAGGCTCGAGAGCTATGACTCCGGTCATCGGCCCGGATCGGGTTGCCCGACGACGACGGTCCACATCCGACCAATCGAGGAGAAAACGATGAGCGACGAAGACACCGTCCAGCAGATGCGCGACCGGGTGCGGGGATCCATGGCAACCGCCCGGGACGACCTCGAAACGCTCGTCGCGTTCCGTTCGGTCGCCGACCCGCGGCAGTATCCCGCCGAGGAATGCGTTGCGGCCGCTCGATGGGTGCGCGATGCATTCGCCGGTGCCGGCATCGAGCAGACGGAACTCGTCGAGACCGTCGACGGGTCACTTGCCGTGGTCGGCCACACGCCGGCGCCCGCCGGTGCTCCGACCGTCCTGCTCTACAGCCACTACGACGTGCAACCCCCCGGTGACGAATCGAAGTGGGAAAGCCCCCCGTTCGTGCTCACCGAACGCGACGGCCGCTGGTACGGACGAGGCGCCGCGGACTGCAAGGGCAACATCGTGATGCATCTGCTCGCCCTGCGCGCACTCCTCGCCGACGGCCCGCTGCCCGTCGGCGTGCGCATCGTCATCGAAGGTTCCGAGGAGATGGGCGGTGAAGGTCTCGAACACCTCGTCGCCGAGCGGCCCGAGTTGTTCGCCGCCGATCTGATAGTGATCGCCGACAGCGGCAACGCCGAAGTCGGCCGGCCCACACTCACCACCACCTTGCGCGGGACGGCGAACGTCGTCGTGCACCTCGAAACCCTCGCGGGTCCGGTCCACTCCGGGATGTACGGCGGAGGCGCCCCCGATGCGCTGGCCGCGTTGATACGACTCCTCGGTACCCTGCGCGACGAAGACGGAAACACCGTCGTCGACGGCCTCGACGCCACCGCCACGTGGGACGGTGTGCCGTACCCGGAAGAGCGGTTCCGCGGCGACGCCGGGGTGCTCGACGGAGTGTCGCTGCCGACTTCCGCCACCGTGGCCGACGCTGTGTGGGCGCGGCCCGCGCTCACCGTGCTCGGTATCGACGCCCCGCCCGTCGTCGGGTCGGCGGCTGCGATCGTGCCGCGGGCGTCGGCCCGCCTGAATCTCCGGGTACCGCCGGGAGTCGACGCGATGACCGCGCAGGACGCCCTCGTCGCCCATCTCGAAGCGCACGTGCCGTGGGGTGCGCATATGCGCGTCGAACGCGAAGTCGTCGGCGAACCGTTCCGTGCGTCGACCGACGGACCGGGGTACGCGGCCCTGCGCGACGCTCTGGAGACCGCGTACGGCCGGGAGGTCGGCACGGCCGGTCAGGGCGGATCGATCCCGCTGTGCACCGCGCTGCAACGCGCGGTGCCGGGTGCGGAGATCGCTCTCATCGGCGTCGAGGAGCCGCGCTGCGTCATCCACGCACCGAACGAGAGCGTCGACCCGTCGGAGATCGAGAATCTCGCCGTCGCAGAGGCGCTGTTATTGCGTTCTCCGGCCTCCCGCTAGACGGCGAGATCGCGGCGCAGTTTCGCCACGTGTCCGGTTGCCCGCACGTTGTACTGGGCGACCTCGATCCTGCCGTCCGCGTCGACCACGAACGTCGATCGGATCACGCCGGTCACGGTCTTGCCGTACATCTTCTTCTCGCCGAACGCGCCCCACGCGGAGAGCACGGCCTTGTCGGGGTCGGACAGCAGCGGGAAGGTGAGACCTTCGTTGTCCCGGAACTCGGCGAGCTTCGCCGGCTTGTCGGGAGAGATCCCGATCACATCGAGACCGGCTTCACCGAGATCGGCCAGACTGTCACGGAAGTCGCACGCCTGCTTCGTGCAGCCCGGCGTGCTCGCGGCGGGGTAGAAGTAGACGATCACCTTGCGTCCGCGGTAGTCGGACAGCGAGACCTCGTTGCCGTCGGCGTCCGGGAGAGTGAAGTCGGGAGCAGGGTCGCCGGGGACGAGTCTGTTGTTTTCGGTCATGTCCGCGACAGTAGTAGACCGTTCGTCCACTACCGTGGTCGCAGCACACTGCAGCGACCTTCTGGAGGATCACGTGGGTAGGGACACCGAGGACATCGAGCGGGAGATCGAAAAGGCCCGGAACCAGCTCGCGAGCACACTGGACGAACTGACCGTTCGCGCCAACCCGAGGAATCTGGTGGCGAACACGAAGCAGAGCGTTGCCGCGAAGCTCAATCAGCCGGCGGTGAAGAAGTACGCGCTGGTGGCGGCCGGCGCCGTGGTCGGGCTGCTGGTGCTGCGCAAGATCCTGCGCTGACACACCCTGTCCGCACACTGTGCCCGCGCCACCAGGCGCGGGCACAGTGCGTTTCGCGGCGCGGTTGCAGAGGGCTTCGGTGGTTGGGGGTGCGGTGGGGGGAGGGGAGTGCTCGAGAAGTCTGGTCGAGTGATGTTGGGGATGGATCACTGACTCGCACCGCTGAAACGAAGAAATCCCCTTCCAGCGCGTGCTGGAAGGGGATTTCTGTGGTGCGCCATCAGGGACTCGAACCCCGAACCCGCTGATTAAGAGTCAGCTGCTCTGCCAATTGAGCTAATGGCGCTTGGCTGGTGTCTCCGTTCCGTTGTCCCGGCGACGAAAAGAAGATTACACACCTTCGACTATCGCACCAAATCGGCTGGTCAGAGCAATTTCCGCCGCTCGGGCTTGTAACAAGGGCGGCCCCGCGCGCGATTGTCATCGGAACGTTATCGCTACGGGGGGAGTCCTCCATCCGGACGGATCGCCTCCTGGCATCATCTGAATACAACGTATGACGTGCAATTTCGGTGCCTTGTGGGGAGGGGCGGAATCGGAGAATGGCAGTGAAGGCTGGAAGTGTGATGCATCCTCGGCGGCAAAGGTCCGGGGTGACGCTCGGGATGCTGCTCGTCGCCGTGCTGGCGTTCGTCGCCGCATGCTCGGGTGGGGCGGGAACCGGCGCGGACGAGGTGCCGATCGACTCGAATCCCCTTGCGGCTCTCATCAAGCCGACTGTCTCTTCCAGCGTCGCCGACGGCGGTATCGGGTTCTCCCCGGTCGATCCCGTGACGGTGTCCGTGGTCAACGGCAAGCTCGACTCCGTCGCCCTCGTCAATCCTGCGGGCGAATCCGTGAAGGGTGAGATGGCCCCCGACGGTCTCAGCTGGGTCAACACCGAACCGCTGGGTTACAACCGGGAGTACACCCTCGAGACCGTCGCATACGGTCTCGGGGGGTCGGCTACGTCCGCTGTGACCTTCACGACATCCGCGCCCGGTAACCTCACCCAGCCGTACGTGATGCCCGGTGACGGTGCCGTGGTCGGCATCGGGCAACCGGTGGCCGTGCAATTCGACGAGAACATCCCCGACCGTCGCGCGGCCGAGGAAGCAATCACGGTGGTCACCGATCCTCCGGTCGAGGGTGCCTTCTACTGGCTCAGCAACCGGGAGGTGCGCTGGCGTCCCGAGCAGTACTGGACGCCCGGGACGACCGTCACGGTGGACGTCGACGTGTACGGCAAGGATCTCGGTGACGGTCTGTTCGGCCAGGACGACGTCCGCTCCACGTTCACGATCGGTGATGCGGTCGTCATCACGGCCGACGACAACACCAAGCAGGTGACCGTCAACCGCAACGGTGTGGATGTGATGACGATGCCGACCTCATTCGGCAAGGACGACACCCCCACGCCCAATGGGGTGTACACCATCGGCGACCGTTTCGAGCACCTGGTGATGGATTCCTCGACCTACGGTGTCCCGGCGGATGCTCCCGAGGGGTACCGCACGCCGGTGGACTGGGCGACCCGGATGTCCTACAGCGGAATCTTCTTCCATTCGGCGCCGTGGTCGATCGGTGATCAGGGCGTACGCAACGTCAGCCACGGTTGCCTGAACCTGAGTCCCGCGAACGCAAAGTGGATCTTCGACAACACCAAGCGCGGCGACATCGTCATCGTCCGGAACACCGTCGGGGGAATCCTGGAAGGCATCGAGGGTCTCGGCGACTGGAATATCCCGTGGTCGACGTGGAAGGCCGGCAACGCCGAAACCTGACAGGCAATATCGCACCCGGGGCGACGCCCTGCTCCGGGTGCGGATGGCCGGCGCAGGGGAACGCACTACGAAGACAGCGGATCACGACGACGCGGATCACGACGACAACGGAAAAGGCCC
>JAEZDV010000081.1 GCA_023417985.1 Actinomycetes bacterium
GTCGAGGACCTGGTCGGTGTCCAGAGTCAGGTGGCCAAGCTCACCGAATGGCTCACACTCTCACTCGACGAACCCGAACTTCTCCGCACACTCGGTGCCTCGCCGCACCTCGGCGTCCTCGTGACGGGTCCCGCGGGTGTCGGCAAGGCGACCTTCGTGCGATCGGTGCTCGGGGACCGGCGCGTCGTCGCACTCGACGGACCCGGAATCGGGGCGCTCGCGGCCGACGAACGTCTGCGCCGGGTGTCCACCGCCGTGCAGGACGTCCGCTCCGGCGGAGTCCTGGTGGTCACCGACGCCGACGCGCTTCTGCCGTCCGACGCCGAACCCGTCGCCACCTTGATCCTCGACGAACTGCGGCGTGCAGTGGATACGCCCGGCGTCGCGCTCGTCGTCACCACCGCGCACCCCGACGATCTCGACGCGCGGGTACGGGCCCCCGAGATCTGCGACCGCGAACTGTCGCTGCCGCTCCCCGACGGCGCCACGCGACGCGCGTTGCTCGACGTGCTCTTGCGCACCGTGCCCGCGACGCAACTCGACCTGTCGGCCGTCGCCGGTCGCACCCCCGGTTTCGTCGCCGCCGATCTCGCCGCGCTGTGCCGTGAAGCCGCCCTCCGGGCTGCGTCGCGCGCGAGTCGTGAAAGAGACGACGAACCGAAACTCACGCAGGACGATCTGATGGGCGCACTCGACGTCATCCGTCCGTTGTCGCGGTCGGGAACGGAAGAACTCGCGATCGGCAGCGTCAGCCTCGACGACGTCGGGGACATGGTGGAGACCAAGCAGGCACTGACCGAGGCCGTCCTCTGGCCGCTGCAGCACCCCGACTCGTTCGCCCGACTCGGCGTGGACCCGCCGCGGGGAGTATTGCTCTACGGGCCGCCCGGTTGCGGCAAGACCTACCTGGTCCGCGCGCTCGCGGGCAGCGGCCAACTGAGCGTGCATGCCGTCAAGGGCGCCGAGTTGATGGACAAATGGGTGGGCGCCTCGGAGAAGGCCGTGCGTGACCTCTTCCAGCGGGCACGCAACTCGGCCCCCGCGATGGTGTTCCTCGACGAAGTCGACGCGCTCGCTCCCCGGCGGGGGCAGAGTTCCGATTCGGGTGTGGCCGATCGGGTGGTGGCAGCACTGCTCACCGAACTCGACGGCGTGGAACCGCTCCGCGATGTCGTAGTGGTGGCGGCAACCAACCGGCCCGATCTGATCGACCCGGCCTTGTTGCGTCCGGGCAGGCTCGAGCGTCTGGTCTTCGTGCCGCCGCCCGATGCCGAGGCCCGCGCTGCCATCCTCGCCACCGCCGCCCGGTCGGTCCCCCTGGCAGAGGACGTGAACCTCGACGATCTCGCGGAACAACTCGCCGGGTACTCCGCGGCGGATTGTTCCGCGCTGCTGCGGGAAGCGGCACTGGCGGCGATGCGCCGCAACGTCGATGCCGCCGTGGTGACCTCCGGCGACATGGCGGTCGCGCGAGAGAAGGTTCGGCCGTCGCTCGATCCGGTGCAGGTCGAGCACCTGCGTGCCTACGCCGAGGGTCGCTGACGTGTCGCCCGCCCCGACCTCCGTGCGACTGGCCGATCCCGTGTCCACCCTCGCGGGTGCCGCTGCGGCGGCAGCGGCCGTGATGGTCGTGGCCGTCGGTGACTCCGTCCTGCCCGCAGGTATCCGCAACGACTACGCGCCCGTGGTGACCGCGGTGCTCGCGGTCCTCGCGGCGATCGGGTTGCAGCGGTCCGGGTCGCGCCGGACCGCCTGGGCGATCGGGGCGGGCGCCGTTCTCGTACTCGGCTCGGTGCGGTACATCGTGCCGGTGGACGCGTCCTCCGAGACTCTCACCGTGGTGGGATTCGTCGCGGCCGCCACCAGCGGGGTGCTGCTCGGTGCGGCCGTCGCCGGCGCCTGGGGGGCTGTGAGCAACCAGGGTGCGCTGATCATCGGTGCCTGGGCGGCGTTCCTGACAGCGGCCGCCGTCGGTGGGCAGGTTCCCTTCGCGGTGATGCGCTGGACGGTGCCGCAATGGCTGCTCGCCGTCGCACTCGTTGTGCTCGTCGCGGCTGCTGTCATCGCCCGACCCGGGATGCGGGTGCAACGGCCCGACGCCCGGTTGTCGGTCGTCGCGGTGGTCGCCGCGTGCGCTCTCGCGCTCGGTTACCGGCTTCTCGGTGACCTCGTGACATCGCAGGCCGCGGCGGGTGCGGTACGGATGTGGCTCGTCGCCGCGGTGTCACTCGTCGCGATCGTGATCGGAGCCGAACTCGTCGCGAGGCTGGTGCCGCCCGGTGATGCCCGGTTCGTACTCGCGGCGACCGGCGCGGTCGCCGCGGGATACCCGCTCGTCGTCGAACTGTGGGCCGACGCACAGTGGTGGGTTCTGCTCGTCACGGTGGGTGCAGTGATCGGGGGTGTGCGGATCGCGCGGTACTTCCCCTACGCCCTCGCGGGCTTGTCCGTCGCTGTGGTCGCGTCCGTGGCCACGGTGTGGTTTCCCGACGAGATCGGCGCCGGGATGCCCCTCTGGGTGCGTGCCGCGCTCGTCGCCGCGGGAACGGGTGCGGCACTCGCCGCGTCGCTACCGGGATCGGTGTCGATCGCGGCACTGGGGCTGTCGGTACCGGTGCCGTTGACGGCGGTGATCGGTGCGGTCTGGGTGCTGCCGGCCGATCCACGGTGGATCGTGCTCGCGCTCGCCGCGACCGTCGGTGCGTGCGCGTGGCAGGTGCGTTAGGCCGGCACCGAAGCTCGTCGGTACGTCCAATTCGATGGTCGCCACGAGCAATTGGAGGCGCCGGACCGGCACGAATTGCGAACGAGGCTCGTACCCGATTCGCAAGCGTGCGAAGACAGCCGCTAAGATGGACTCATTCCGTTTAGCCCGCCGAGGGCGGAACGAATGCATGTCGGGGCGTCCCGCGTTTCGGCATTATGCCGCATTTCTTGACAAACCTGCTACGCCACAATCAGTTGAACACCGCCGCCTGGCTCGACCCCGACGGAGTGCCTTTGCTCGCCATACTCTTCGCTCACGCGGTAGCCGCACTGCTGGCACCGTCTCTGGTCAGAGTCATGGGGAGAAATGCGTTCCTGCCGTTGGCGCTCGTTCCGCTGGGCAGCCTGGGCTGGGTCATCGCGCACTGGGGTACCGAACAGCGGGTCCAGATTCCGTGGGCGACGGCGCTGTCGATGGATATCGATCTCCGGTTCGACGCACTCGCGTCGATCATGTGCCTGCTGGTGCTGGGCATCGGATCGCTGATCCTGCTCTATTGCTCCCGCTATTTCGAAGACGACGAGCCTCGACTCGGGCTGTTCGCCGCCGAGATGGTCGCCTTCGCCGGCGTCATGTTCGGCCTGGTCGTCAGCGACAACATGCTTCTGCTCTACATATTCTGGGAACTGACGACGGTGTTGTCGTTCCTGTTGGTGGGGCACTACGCGGAACGCGCCTCGAGCCGGCGTGCCGCGACGCAGGCGCTGCTGGTCACAACCGCGGGCGGTCTTGCGATGCTCGTAGGCATCATCATCCTCGGGCAGATGGTGGGTAGCTACAACCTGTCGGCAGTCGTGGATGCGGCACCGGACGGATGGCTGGCAGGCGTCGCGGTCGTACTGGTCCTCATCGGCGCACTGTCGAAATCTGCGGTCGTACCGCTCCACTTCTGGCTGCCGGGCGCAATGGCAGCTCCCACCCCGGTCTCCGGCTACCTGCACGCCGCGGCAATGGTCAAGGCCGGCATCTACCTCGTTGCACGCCTCGCACCCGGATTCGCCGACAGCGCGGCGTGGCGGCCGATCGTGATCGGCCTCGGACTCGCGTCGATGATCCTTGCCGGCTGGCGGGCGTTCCGCGCGTTCGACCTCAAGCTCATCCTCGCGTTCGGCACGGTCAGCCAGCTCGGGTTCCTCACCGCCCTCGTCGGTATCGGGAGTAGGGAGGCAGCGCTCGCCGGGCTGACCATGGTCATCGCGCACGCGATGTTCAAAGCCTGTCTGTTCATGGTCGTCGGCATCATCGACCACTCGACGGGCACCCGCGACATCCGCAAACTCGCTCACCTCGGCAAAGCCACTCCGCTGCTCGCGGGCGTCGCGGTGCTGGCGGCCGCCAGCATGGCCGGTCTGCCACCACTCATCGGGTTCGTCGCGAAGGAAGCTGCCCTCGAAGGAGCGCTCGTCGCCGACGTCCTTCCCGACTGGGCGAGGACGGCGACCACCGCCGGCATCGTGGCAGGATCGATCCTCACGCTCGCGTACAGCATCCGGTTCATCTGGGGTGCGTTCGGCCGCAAACAACTCAAGCGCCCGAGTCCGGCAGTCCAGAACGTGCACGCCCCCGGGTGGTTGCTGATGTCGGCGCCGACCGCGCTCGCCGTCGCCGGTCTCGCAGCGGGGTTCGGCTCGTCGTGGATCGACCACCTGGTCACCCCGTACGCCGACACGTTGCCGTCCGGTCTCTCGAAGCCCTACCACCTCGCGCTGTGGCACGGGTTCACCCTGCCGCTGGGCCTCACCGCGGTGGTGATAGCCGGCGGCACCGCCCTGTTCCTCGCGCATCGCACCATCGCGCGACTCAAGTTCGAGCATCCGCCGCTCGGCAATGCGGATCGGATGTACGACTCGACGCTGCGCGGTATGGACGCCCTCTCGCTGCGCCTGACCGGCTTCCTCCAGCGTGGTTCGTTGCCGCTCACACAGGCGACGATCCTCGTCACGCTGGCACTGCTCCCGACTGTGCTCATGTTCGTGTTCGGGCTGAGCACGATGCCGGAAACGATGCTCTGGGACACCCCGTGGGAACTCGCGGTCGGCGTCATCATCGCCGGTGCCGCAATCACCGCGACCGTCCTCCGGAACCGGCTCGGCGGGGTCCTGGTCGTCGGTGTCACCGGCTACGGGCTCGGGCTGCTCTTCGCGATGCACGGCGCACCCGACCTCGCGCTGACACAGTTCCTCGTCGAGACCGTCACCCTCGTCATGTTCGTGCTGGTGCTGCGCAAGCTGCCGGCGGAGACCGACCCCGCGACCGACGCCCAGAGCAGGCTGCCGCGCGCACTGCTGGGCATCGTGGTCGGGCTCGTCGTCACGGGTATCGGTGTGTACGCCGTCGCCGCGCGCAGTGCCGACCCCATCTCGCTGCTGCTTCCCGACGCCGCGTACGACATCGGCAACGGCAAGAACGTCGTCAACGTGCTCCTCGTCGACATCCGCGCCTGGGACACCCTCGGGGAGATCTCGGTGCTGCTGGTCGCCGCCACGGGCGTGGCCAGCCTGGTGTTCCGTACCCGGCGCTTCGGCACCGCACCCCGGGTCTCGGACGCTCCCGCCGCCCAGCTCGACGCGGCGTCCGCGAGCAACGAGACCACGTGGCTGCTGGGCGGAGACCTCATCGACCCGCGGTACCGGTCGCTCGTCCTCGAAGTCACGACCCGTCTGGTGTTCCCCACCATGATGGTGCTGTCCATCTACTTCTACTTCTCCGGGCACAACGCCCCCGGCGGTGGTTTCGCCGGCGGGCTCGTCGCAGGCTTGGCGCTCGTGCTGCGTTATCTGGCCGGAGGACGCTACGAGCTCGGAGAGGCGGTTCCCATCGACGCCGGCAAGATTCTCGGACTCGGTCTGACCCTCGCTGCCGGGACGGCCCTGGTGTCCGTGCTGCTCGGCGCCCCCGCACTGTCGTCGGCGACCCTGCAGTTCACCCTGCCGGTACTCGGTGACATCAAGATCGTGACGGCCCTGTTCTTCGATCTCGGTGTGTATCTGATCGTCGTCGGCCTGATCCTCGACGTGCTGCGCAGTCTCGGCGCGCGACTCGACGCCGAGGTCGTGGGGGCGAATCGATGATGGCCGCGAACCTCACCCTCATGGGCATCGTCGGGGTGCTCGTCGCGTGCGGTGTCTACATGCTCCTCGAACGCAGCATCATCAAGATGCTGCTGGGTCTGCTGCTCATCGGCAACGGCATCAATCTGCTGATCCTCACTCTCGCCGGCCCGTCGGGCAAAGCTCCGATCGTCGGCACCGAAAGCACGCTGCACGAGGAGATGGCCGACCCACTCGGGCAGGCGATGATCCTGACGTCCATCGTGATCACGATGGGTATCGCGGCATTCGTGCTGGCCCTGACCTACCGGTCGTACACCTTCCGTGCCCGCGACGAGATCGAGAACGACCCCGAGGACGCTTTGGTGTCGCAGCGGCGCAGTCCGGCCGAAGCCCCGGCGCGCGACCGTTCCGACGACCCGGTCACCGGCGAGCCCAGCAAGAGCGGCGACGCCTTCGACGCGGAGGGCAACCCGATCCCGCTCGAGGCGCTCACCAATATCGAGGACCTCGAGGTCTACGAGGACCTCCACGACGGCGACTTCGACGATCCCACCGACTCCGCCTACGACCCGGTCCACACCGGGGCGGAACCGGACGCCGACGGATCCGGCGACAGCACAGAGAAGGACGACGACACGCGAGGGAAGGGTGAGCGCCGATGACACCGACGTCGGCCGCGCTCATCCCGCTGCCCGTACTCATCCCGCTGCTCGCCGCCGCCGTGACCCTCATTCTCGGGCGACGGCCCCGGGCGCAGCGATTCATCACCGTCTTCGCCCTGGTCGCGACCCTCGCGGTCGCCGTCGCGTTGCTGTACTTCGCCGACCGCGACGGCATCGAGGTCATGCAGGTCGGCGGGTGGGAAACACCGATCGGCATCTCGCTGGTGGTGGACCGTCTCGCCGCTCTGATGCTGGTCGTCTCGGCGATCGTGCTGCTGTCGGTGATGCTGTTCGCCGTCGGTCAGGGTATCCACGACGGCGACGAGCAACAACCGGTTTCCATCTTCCTGCCGACGTATCTCGCCCTCACCGCGGGCGTCAACATCGCGTTCCTCGCGGGCGACCTGTTCAACCTGTTCGTCGGATTCGAGGTTCTGCTCGCGGCGTCCTTCGTGTTGTTGACCATCGGGGCGAGCGCCGACCGCGTCCGCGCCGGTGTGTCGTACGTGATGGTCTCGATGGTCTCGTCGATGGTGTTCCTCGCGGGCATGGGATTCGCCTACGCCGCGACCGGAACCCTGAACCTCGCCCAGATGGCGGTCCGGATGGACGACGTGCCGTCCGGCACGCGAGCCGCGATCTTCGGAGTCCTCCTCGTCGCCTTCGGCATCAAGGCGGCGGTGTTCCCGCTGTCGTCGTGGCTGCCCGACTCGTATCCCACCGCTCCCGCACCGGTCACCGCGGTGTTCGCCGGGCTCCTCACCAAGGTCGGCGTCTACGCGATCATCCGGGCTCACACCCTGCTGTTTCCCGGTGGCGAACTCGACGGTGTGCTGCTGGTTGCGGGCCTGCTGACGATGGTCGTGGGCATCCTCGGCGCGATCGCACAGAACGACATCAAGCGTCTGCTGTCGTTCACCCTGGTCAGCCACATCGGCTACATGATCTTCGGTATCGCCTTGTCGTCGGAGACGGGCCTGACCGGCGCCGTGTTCTACGTGGGTCACCACATTCTCGTCCAGACGACCCTGTTCCTCGTCGTCGGGCTCATCGAGCGGCAGGCCGGCTCGGCGTCGCTGCGCCGCCTCGGTGGACTCGCGCTCGCCAGCCCACTGCTCGCGGTGCTGTTCCTGATTCCGGCGCTGAATCTGGGCGGGATTCCGCCGTTCTCCGGGTTCATCGGCAAGGTCGCGCTGTTGCAGGCCGGCGCCGAGGACGGTTCGGTTCTCGCGTGGCTGCTCGTCGGTGGCAGTGTGCTGACCAGCCTCCTCACCTTGTATGTCGTGGCGCGGATCTGGACGAAGGCGTTCTGGCGTGCTCGTGCCGACGCTCCGGAAGGCGAACTCGCCGATATCGGCCCGTCCGCGCTGATCGACGAATCCGAAACGGACATCCTGCTCGAGGAGCGTGAGGACGTCGGCAAGATGCCCCCGGCCATGCTCGTGCCGACCATCTGGCTCGTCGCGATCGGTGTGTCGCTCACAGTGTTCGCGGGCCCGCTCCTCGACATCAGCCAGCGGGCCGCCGGGAACCTGCTGGACCGGTCGGTGTACATCGAGGCCGTGCTGGGAGGTGACGGACAGTGATGAAACGCGCCAATGTCGTCCGGCTGTTCGTACTGGGCTGGACGACCTTCGTCTGGGTTCTGCTGTGGGGCACGTTCAGCATCGCCAACATCCTCGGCGGCCTCGTGGTCTCGATCATCATCATGCTGCTGCTGCCACTGCCTCGCGTCCCCGTCGAGGGCCGGGTCCATCTGCTCTCGGCAGTGCGGCTGGGCGTGTACATCTTCATCGAATCGATTCGCTCGACGATTTCCGTCGGCTGGCTCGCGATCCGTCCGTCGCCGCCACCGGTGACCGGCGTGCTTCGCTGCCGCCTCACCATCAAGTCCGACCTCGTGCTCACACTGTGGACGGACATCATGAACAACATTCCGGGCACGATGGTGCTGGAGATCGATCAGGTGCGCCGGATCGTGTACGTGCACGTCCTCGACGTGAGCACCGATCGCGCGGTGGCCGACTTCTATCGTTCGGCACGCCTGATCGAACGGCTCCTCATCAGGACGTTCGAGCGCGACTCCGAGTGGCAGCCGAGCCCCTGGCGAAGCGGAACGGAGGAAATCGCATGACCGTGATGCTCGTTGTGTCCGGTGTGCTGCTGTTCGTCTCGGCGGTGCTGATCTGCTACCGGGTGTTCGGTGGCCCGAATTCCCTCGACCGGTTGGTCGGCGTCGACGCGCTGCTGGCGATCGGAATCTGCGGCCTCGCGGTGTGGGCGGTCTACAGCCGCGACACCACCATCGTTCCCGCGATGGTGGCGCTGGCTCTGGTCGGATTCATCGGTTCGGTGTCCGTCGCACGGTTCCGGGTGCGTGACGAAAAATGAGCACAGCCATCGACCTGGTCGGTCACATCCTCATTCTCATCGGAGCGATCATCTCGGTGACCGCGGCGATCGGCGTCGTCCGTTTCCGCGACACCCTCTCGCGCATGCACCCTGCCACGAAGCCGCAGGTGATCGGGCTTCTCTTCGTGCTCGGCGGAGCGATGCTCATCCTGCGCGGGTCGGTGGACATCTGGATGATGGCCCTCGCCGGGATGTTCATGGTGCTGACCGCACCGGTGATCGCCCATCGCGTCGGCCGCATCGCGTATCGGGAGCAACTCGGCCGGGACGGCCTGCTCGAGGACGAGTTCCCCCGCGACGGCAACTGACCGGCGCTCAGGCGCGCAGTTCGCCGACCAGCGAGTCGACGACTGCGACGAGGTCGCCGCCGGTGGCCTCCGCGATACGTCGCTGCCGTTGGTACGAGGCGCCGCGCACCGGGATGTCCGCGACCTTCGCCAATTCGTCGGCGCAACCGAGCCGGGCAGCGGTGGGCGCGATCTGCTCGAGCAGATCGCTCAAGTCGTCGGTGACCAGACGTTCGTGACAGTCGGGGTCCAGGATGACCTCCGCCTCGAGCCCGTAGCGGGCGGCGCGCCACTTGTTCTCCTTGACGTGCCACGGCTGAAGGATCGGGAGGTCCTCCCCCCGCTCGAGGCATTCGTCGAAGTAGACGACGAGCGAGTGGACGAATGCGACGAGTGCGGCGAGTTCGGCCCGGTTGGTGATGCCGTCGAACACCCGCACCTCGATCGTGCCCCACTTGGGCGCGGGCCGGATGTCCCAGTGCATCCCGCCCGGTGTGCTGATGACCCCGGACTTGAGCTGATCCTCGATGAAGCGTTCGTACTGTGCCCAGTCGGAGAAGTGATAGGGCAGACCGGCGGTGGGCAACTGCTGGAACATCAGAGCCCGATTGCTGGCGTAACCGGTGTCGTATCCCGCCCAGATCGGCGAAGACGCCGACAGCGCGAGCATGTGGGGATACTTCACGAGCAGCGCATTGAGGATCGGGATGACCTTGTGGGGTGACGACACCCCGACGTGGACGTGGACGCCCCAGATGAGCATCTGCCGGCCCCACCAGCGGGTGCGATCGATCATCTCGTCGTAGTGCGGTGCGCTCGTGACGATCTGGTCGGTCCACTGCGCGAACGGGTGCGTGCCCGCGCACATGAGGTCGACGCCGTGCGGATCTGCCGCACGTCGCAACAGCGACAACGATTCCGACAGGTCGTCGACTGCCTCGCCGACCGTGTCGTGGACGTCGGTCACGAGTTCGACCGTGTTCCGGAGGAACTCCTTGGTCAGACGCGGCGTCTCGCCCGCGATCTGCCCGACCGAATCGAAGACGACCGATGCGCTGTTCGACAGGTCGCGGGTGGTCTTGTCCACCAGGGCGATCTCCCACTCGACGCCTACTGTCGGACGGGGAGAACCCGGAAACTCGACTGCCACCGTTCGATCCAACCACAAGGGCCCCGCGAACGAATCACGCTCGTGAGGCCCTGTGAGTGGGATTACCGCCCGGCTGTCGTCCGGGGACGTATCACTCGATCACGCCACACGCGAGACGCGCGCCGAGGTTGTCCTGGTGCACGACCACCGAGGTGCCTTGCTCGCCCTGCAGATCCTCGAGGGTGAACGCGGTCGTCGTGACCGTGGTGGTGGCCGTTCCGTCCTCGTGGACGACGACGGACACCAGATCGCCGCTCTCCGGAACCGCCGTGCTGCCTGCGACCTGCAGATGGGGACCTGCGGACAGGAACGCACCCGGTGCGCCGCCCGTGGGTGCCGCCGAGTCCGGCTCGCACTTGCCGACCGCGTGGACGTGGACACCGTGGTAGCCGGGCTCGAGACCCTCGACGTCGATCGTGACCTCGACGTCACCGTCGTGTTCGTCGAAGGACACGGTGCCGGCGGAAGCGCCTTCCACCGTCCGCAGGTCCGCCGTGAGAGTGGACCCGTCCGCAGACGATCCGCCCTGCGCAGCGCCCGGCTGGGCATTGCTGCCGGTCTCGGACCCACTGCCGTGCGAGTCGCCGTGGTCGGAACTCTCGGGCGCCGGAGATCCGGTCCAGATCGGCGGTGTCGTGCCCGGGACGTCGGTCGGCTCCTCGTTGTTCGAGCACGCGGACAGGCCGACGGCAGCGATCGCGACAATCGGGGCCAGAGCACGCCAAGACATGCGACGGGTGGAACTGGAGGCCATCAAACCGCTCCTTCGAAGTGCCGAAAAGTAAACCGATCATAGCCGGGACCCCGCGCGCTGCTCCTGCCCTGCTACCGGGACACGCGCGAGACCTCAGACCGGGATGCCGCCGGCGGCATCCGGCGACGTCCCGTCCGACTAGGACGCAGCGACGATGACGATCACGCCCGGCGCCTCGTCGGCAAGTCCCGGCAGGCGAGGTTGCGCGGAGACACCGAGCGCGTCGGCGACCTCGAGTGCGGTTTCCTCCTCGCCCGGCGTCGTGCCGTAATAGACGGTGGTCATGCCGACGGTGCCGTTGCTGTAGTTGCCGGTGTCCTCGATCGTGAAGCCTTCGTCCTCGAGGAGACTTGCGGTCTGGGCGGCCAGGCCGGCGACGTTGCTGTTGTTGAGCACGCGGACGGGCGCCGGCGTTGCGGGCGCGGCCGCCGACGTCGAGCTGCGGGCCGGGGAGGC
>JAEZDV010000127.1 GCA_023417985.1 Actinomycetes bacterium
CCGGTGGAGTGATCTGATCCGCGCCACCTTGAACGAGGAGCGTCGGCGGATCCGCCGGATCGACGTGGGATGTCGGCGTCGTGAAGAAATAGGGCTCTTCGTCGCTGCCGGCGGTGTCTCCCGACGGGTCGTAGTCGGCCCCGAGACTTGGCAACCACCAGGGCGGCCGCCACGCGTCGAGGCCGGTCTGGTCGGTGGCTGCGTACAAAGAGATCACGGCTTCGACATCGGTGTCCCGGACCTCACAACTCGGCGCGAGCTGCGGATCGCCGCCGGTGTAGGCCGCGAGCAGGGCGGCTAGGCCGCCCGCGGAGTGGCCCAACAGGGCGATCCGGTCGGGGTTCACGCCGTAGCGGTCCGCATTCTGTTCGACCCAGCCGACCGCACATTTCACGTCGGCGGTGGCTTCCTGTCCGAACGGCCTGTGCCCGAGACGGTAGTCGATGCTGAAGACCACGTAACCCTGCTCGGCGAGCCACGCGCTCCACAGGATGTCATCGGTACGACTCCCGGTGACGCCACCGCCGCCGTGCACCGTGACGATCGCTGGTCGTGGTCCCGGCCCGGCTTCGCCCGCCGGTTGCCGGATGTCGAGCAGTAGTTCCTCCCCATCGGGACGTGCGTAGGTGACGGTTTCGACCGGAATGTTCAGGGAGGGGAAGGAGAAGTACTCCGCGAGCGAGAGCGGGACGTCCTCCTGTGAGGCGCTGCGCCATCCCAGAACCACGGGCACCAGGGAGAGCGCGAGGGTCACCACCGCGAGGACCGTCGCCACGAGGGAGGCCTTGCGTAACCCGGAGCGGTGCGCGAGCGCGGCCAGGCCGAGACCGAGCACCGTGAAGGCTGCAAGCACGAGGCTGTAGCCCTGGACCAGGAAGGCGACGTCCATCAGGATCAGGCTCGTCCAGAACTCGACAGGCGGTATGGGCAGCACGGACAGGAGACCCAGGAGCAGAGCGAAGGATGCCCACCCGACTGCTGTCACCGCCAGCAGGCGTCGTCGAAACCTGTGTTCGGTACCTTTACGTCCGCCCGGGCCCGCGGCACTGTGTGTCGCATCCGCCGGCTGCGCGCTGTCCGGAGTGACCACTGTTTCCCTCCTCGCGAACCTCGACGTGGCGTCGGTCTACCCACCGTGGGTCCGCTCACGCACGAACGGTGCCCGCTGGGCGGCTCGATTTCTGATGGTGAATCGGGCTCTTCGAACAACCCACTGCCGCCGGATAACTCGACGTACTCGCCGCGTCGACCGCGCCTCACCCACCCTGCCAGGCCGCGCCGGGCCATACTCGGAGCATGACTCTTCCGCTACGCGATGTCTACGCCGAGCCCACCCTCGCCGACGTGATGCCGTCGGTACTTGCGTCTACGGGGGTCCCCGGCGAACGCAACCGACTCGGATTGACCGACAGCGCGAACACAGTGGTGCTTCTCGTCGACGGAATGGGGTGGGAACTGCTGCAGCGCAACAAGAAAGCCGCGCCCTTCCTCACCGGCCTTCCCGGGTGCCCGATTCGGGCGGGATTCCCGACCACGACCGCGGCGAGCATCGCGTCGCTCGGCACAGGTCTACCGTCGGGACGCCACGGAATCACGGGGTACCAGTCGTATGTCGAGGAAGCCGGGACCACGGTCAACTGGCTGAACTGGACGGCGGCAGGGACGTCACACGACCAGCGCGAAACGCTGGTGCCCGAACACGTCCAGCCCCGTCGCACGGCATTCGAACGCGGCCATGATGCGGGTCTGACGGTCACGACCGTCTTGCCCAGGGCGTTCGACAGGAGCGGCCTGACGCGGGCGGTGTTGCGTGGCGGCAGATTCGTCGGAGTCTCCGCGTACGGGGATCTGCTCGCGGAAGTCGTCGCTGCGGCGCGCTCCGGTGAGCGGAACCTGGTCTACTGCTACCTCTCCGAGGTGGACACCCTCGGCCACGTATACGGGCCCGAATCCCAGGCGTGGCTCGCGCAACTCACCGTGGTCGATCGGTTCGTCGAACAACTTGCCGCTGCGTTGCCGGACGGGACACGGTTGCTGATCACCGCAGACCATGGGATGGTCGACGCCTCTCGGGGCCGCCGCGTGGATTTCGACGGACATTCCGGGCTCGAAGAAGATGTCGACGTGATCGCCGGCGAGCCACGCTGCCGCCACATACACACCGGCCGCGTGGACAAGGTGCTCGGACGGTGGACAGACGAACTCGGCGACGAGTTCTGGGTCGGCACCCGCGACGAGGTGTTGTCGGCGGGATTGTTCGGCCCCGATCCGGATTCCGCATTCGCCGGGCGGATCGGCGACATCGTCGTGATCGCGCGTGGGGAGTCGACGGTACTCCGTAGGCATGGCGAGCGAACGCTCTCCAACCTGCCCGGTCAGCACGGCGCGCTCACGGACGAAGAGCTTCTCGTCCCCCTTCTCCAGCTCCGGTAACGCCACCGCACGAACGTAGTGTGCGACATAGTGTGTTCACATGCGCGCTTCCATTCCGATCACGTGGCACGAACGCACGAGCAGGATCGCATTGCTCATCCTGTGGGTTGCCCGGCTTCTGTTCAAGCCGCTCCTGAGCCTCTGGCCGAGCAACGATTTCGGCATCGCGGTCCTCGGCAGGCTGTCCTGGGTCGTGGACAGGATCACGCCCAGACCCCGGACCGTGCACGTCACCGCCACCGAACTCGGTGGTGTGCCGGGAGAGCAGATCATTTCGCCGAAGCCCGTGGAAGATCCGCTCGAGAACGCCACCATTCTGTACTTCCACGGTGGGGGATTCGTCTTCTGCGGTCCGTCCACCCACCGGCAGCTGTGCGTGCAACTCGCGCTCGAATCGGGTGCGCCGGTGTATTCGATGGACTACCGCCAAATTCCGGTTGTTCCCGTCGCGGGATCGGTGCAGGACGCGATGAGGGCGTACGAGGCGCTCCTCGAGATCGCCGACGACCCCACCCACATCGTGGTCGCGGGGGACTCCGCGGGCGGATACCTGGCCGCGAAGGTCGCCGAGATCGCGGCCCTCCGCGGACTCCAGCGACCGGCAGCGGTCATCGGCTATTCGCCCTTGCTGAATCTGGACCTCGACCGACACGACCGGGCTTACATGCTCAAAGATGCGTACCTGCCGATCAAGGCGCTCGACAAGCTGCGTCCACGCTGGATCGGGGAGGAGGCGATCGAGGGAGAAATGAATCCCATCGACGCCGATCCCGCCGTATTTCCCCCGATGTTCTTCTCCGCGGCCGAATACGAACTCACCCGCCCCGATGTCGAGATCATGACGGGCCGCCTCGCCGATGCGGGACGTGTTGTCGAAACGCATCTCTGGCGCGGGCAGATCCACGCCTGGCCGGTCCTCGCGCGCGCATTGCCGGAAGCCGGTGCACTCATCACCCTCAGCATTGCTTTCGCCCGTCGCGCGGTCGTGGCGCTGGGGGACGGCCGCGCCGCCTGAGACAACGGCCGCGCGGGGAACATCACGGATTCGCGTGCGCGAGGCGCGGTTGCAGCCAGTCGACGAGATCGCTGAGCACCCGATCCTGCTCGGGTTCGTTGAACACCTCGTGGAACAGGCCCTCGTACAACTTGTGCGTCAAGTCGGACGACCCGGCGCGGTCCGCGACCAGATCGGCACCGGCGGGATCGGCGAGCCTGTCGGCAGAACCGTGCAGGACGAGCAGCGGCAACGTCAGGTCCGGAAGACGCTGCGCGACACTCTCCTCGTTGAGAACGAGTACCCGCGCGATACCGGCGGGGACGAGGCCGTGATGCACAAGCGGATCCGCGTCGTACGCGGCAACGACCGCCGGGTCGCGGGAGACGGCTTTGCTGTCGAGTTTCTGGACGGGCATGTCGGGCAGTATCCGGCCGATCAGTTTTCCGAGTTCGACGACCGGCTTGGGCGTGCCCGAGGTGACGATCAGGGCGGGGCCGGACAGGACGAGCGCGGTGAGCCGGTCCTGGTGATCGAGCGCGTAGGCGAGGGCGATCGCACCGCCCATGGAATGCCCGAGCAGGAAAGTCGGCAGGCCGGGATGGGCCGAGGTAGCGATGTCGAAAAGGGTGTCGAGGTCGTCCGTGAACTCGCCCATCGCGCGCGCGTGCAGTCGCTTGCCGCCGGACCGGCCGTGCCCCCGATGATCCGGTGCGAATACGACGATGCCGAGGTCTGTGAGGCGTTCGGCGACGTGGTCGTAGCGGCGTGCGTGCTCACCGAGGCCGTGCGCCAGCACGAGTATCGCGGTGGGCTCGCCGTTCGGCGACCACACGTCGTACACGATTCGCGTGCTGTTTCCGCCGGTGAACGAGGACTCGGTGTGCTGCATGGGGTCTCCTGCCGGGGTGGAGGACGTGGTGCCTACCGCATCCTCGCACGGCAACCCCGTCCGTTTCGGACCTCGATGCGGCACGAGGTGGGTGGAAACGACCGAAAGGTGAATTCGATTGACGCCTCGGCGTCTGTCGGTACCCTGGATGTCGTGATTCAGGCACTCCTCTTCCACTGACGCCCGCCGGCCCGCCCTTCCCGCGCACCGGGAACTGCGATGCGGGCTGTGTCTGTGTCCATCGGCCGACGATCCGGCCGTTCGTCGGAAACCGAGCGACTCCCACCCACCACCGTGGGCCGAGGACGCCCGGTACGCGGAGGAAAAATGACTACCAGCATCACCCTGCCTCGCCGTTCACGAGCACAGCTCGGAGCGGTCGACGTCCACATCGCCCGCGGCGGTCACCCTGTCCTGCAGGGCGTCGACCTGGCTGTTTCGCCCGGCTCCCGCATCGGTGTCGTCGGTGAGAACGGGCGGGGAAAGTCCACACTGCTCCACATTCTCGCGGGCACGCTCGACCCTGATTCCGGTTCCGTCCGGCGATTCGGATCGCTCGGTGTCGCGGAACAGGAGATGACGGTTACGCCCGGGCGTACGGTCGGTGATCTGATCGACCTCGAACTCGCTGCCGCCCGCGCGGCGTTACGCATCCTCGACGACAGTGCCGTCGGCCTCTCCGAAGGAAGGTCTGCTGCTGCGGAAACGTACGCACGAGCGCTCGAGGCCGCCGAACAACTCGAGGCGTGGGACGCGGATCGCCGAGTGGATACGGCACTCGAGGCGCTCGATGCGGTAACCGACCGGTCCCGCCTCCTTTCCGAGATGTCGGTGGGGCAGCGGTACCGGGTACGTCTCGCCGCCCTGCTCGGCGCGGAACACGACTTCCTGCTCCTCGACGAGCCCACCAACCACCTCGACGCCCACGGGCTCGACTACCTCACCGAGCGTCTGCAGCAGACGCGGAGCGGTCTCGTGCTGGTCAGCCACGACCGGGCGCTTTTGTCCGATGTCGCGACCTCGATCCTGGATCTGAACCCGAGCCGGGACGGACGCCCCCGTCTCTACGGCGGCGGTTACGCCGGATACCGGGAGGGCCGAAAAGCCGAGTACGCGCGGTGGGTCGACGAATACAACCGTCTGGCGGCGGCGCGCGCGGGGCTCGCCGGCGAACTCGAACTCGCCCGCGACCGGCTCGTCGACGGATGGCGACCGGACAAGGGAACCGGAAAGCACCAGCGTGCGACGCGAGCGCCCGGGCTGGTGCGTTCCGTGCATCGTCGGCAGGACGCGCTCGACGACCAGGAGATCACCACACCTGTTCCCCCGCTGCGGTTCACGATGCCGCCACTCGGCGCGGAACTGGACCTGATCGAACCCGATGCGCCACTGATCCGGGCGGAACATGTGGCGGTCGCGGGCCGTCTCGACAAGCCCGTCTCGCTCTCCGTGCTCGCGGGCTCGCGGCTGGTCGTGACCGGACCGAACGGCGCGGGCAAGTCCACACTTCTCGCGGTACTGGGGCAGACGGTCACGCCCACGTCCGGAACGCTGGTCGTGGATCCGGTGGTGCGGGTCGGGTTGCTCGCTCAGGAGTCGGCACCGCCGTCCGGCAAACGGGTCCGCGAGGTCTACGACACCCACCTCGGTCTTCTTGCCTCCCGCGGGGTGGTGCCCGAGGACCGGACGGTGCCGCTGGAGGATCTGGGTCTTCTCGCCGAGACAGATCTGGACAAGCGGGTTCGGGATCTGTCGATGGGCCAGCAGCGCCGCCTCGACCTGGCCCTGATGATCGCGGCCCGACCGCACGTACTGCTCCTCGACGAGCCGACGAACCATCTGTCGATCACGCTGGTGGACGAGCTGACCGAGGCTCTGGAGGCGACGGACGCCGCGGTCGTCCTCGCCACCCACGATCGTCAGCTGCGCAGGGACGTTGCAGGGTGGAAGCATCTGGATCCGAGCGACGACCCGGAGCAAGACCAGGTCGCCTGAGTGAGGCTTCGGGGCCGGAACGGGAATTTTTGAACAGAGTCAGCTCTCGGAGTTGCGCACGGTGGCCTGAGGGGTGGTCGCCGCGGGAACGATGGAGTGAGCGAGAGCGTGGACGAGAAACTCCAGTTCCGGCGTCGGCGACGCCCCGCTCCGCACGACACCGCACACCGGCACGCGCAGTCGGTGATCGGTTTCGCGCATGAACTTCAGGCCCTTGTGCGGGGTGTCGGCCGCCGTGCCTGCGTAAAGGACCGTCCACGCGCGGGGGTTGGTGATGACTTCGAGGGTCGCGGTGTGGTCGCTGGCGATCGGGGGTCCGAGACGGACGCGCCGCCCGACTTCGACGAACGCGTCCTCGATCACACGATGCAACAGGACCTGGCTGTTCCGCGGCGGCAACAACAGCGGGTAGTGCGCGAGTTCCCCGAGTTCGACCGTGGAGAACGCGGACAACGGGTGTCGCGTGGAGGTGACGATCACGAGATCTTCGATCCCGAGGCGAATCGCCTCGAGTCCGGGCCGGTCCACGTCGCCGCGGATCAGCGCGAGGTCGGCTTCACCCGAGGCGACCGCGTTCACCCGGTCGGTGAAGTCCTTGATGACGAACTCGACGTCGAGGTTCGGGTGGCGTTCGCGCACGCGGGAGATGGCGTCGAGGCTCTGCGACGCGAAGCTCATGTTCGCCGTGATCCGGATGCTTCCCCGTGGTTCGTGACCGACTTCCAGTGCGCGTGCCTCGAGGCTGAGCACTTCGGCGGCGATGGGCATGAGCCGCACTCCGGCCGGGGTGAGCTTGACCGCGCGGGTCGAGCGCTCGAACAGTTTCGCGCCGACCTCCTGCTCGAGCTTGGCGACCTGATGGCTGATCGCCGACTGCGAGATGAAGCATCGCTCGGCCGCCCGCGAGAAGCTCGCCTCTTCTCCCACGGCCAGGAAGTACCGCAGTTGCCGGAAATCCATCACGCACCTATTTATGAGCAGAACAGATAACAGTTCCCCGAATATCCCAGGTTACTGGATATGCGAGGGGGGAGATACCTAGGTTGGACTAATACTTGAACTCGACTTGGAGGTATCGCTAGCGTGGCTGCGACAGGAAAGGAAGAGGCGGACATCGTCGACCGGACAGAGGTTGTGATCGTCGGCTCCGGCTTCGGGGCGCTGGCTACCGCGAAGAAGCTCGCCAAGGCCGGTAAGCCGTTCGTCCTCATCTCCGAGACCACCGAGCACCTGTTCCAGCCGCTGCTCTACCAGGTCGCAACGGGCGTGATCTCGCCCGGCGAGATCGCTCCTTCCGTCCGCGCGATCCTCGCGAAGTACCCCCATGCCGACGTGCGACTCGGCCGGGTCGTCGACGTGGACCCCGACGCCTCCACCGTCGTGTACGAGGCCGGCGGCGTTCGGCACACACTCGGCTACGACCACCTCGTCGCCGCGACCGGTGCCCGGCAGGCCTACTTCGGCCGCGACGAGTTCGCCGACCTCACCTACGCGCTCAAGACGGTCGACGATGCCGAACGACTCCGTCGCCAGATCGTGCGCTGCTTCGAGGAGGCGCACACCACGCCGGATCCGGAACGCCGGAAGAACCTGCTCAGCTTCATCGTCGTCGGAGCCGGCCCGACGGGCGTCGAGCTCGCGGGCCAGATCAAGGAGCTCGCCCAGCGCTACTTCGCGGACGCGATCCACAACATCACCGCCGCCGACGTCACGGTGACACTCGTCGAGGGCGCCGACAAGGTGCTCCCGCCGTTCGGCGGCAAGCTGAGCGAGTACTCGAAGGAATCGCTCGAAAAAGCGGGTGTCGACGTGGTGCTCAACACGCTCGTCACCGACATCGACGAGCACGGCGCGACCCTGTCCACCCCGACGACCGAGGATTCGCGTCGCCTCACGGCCGAGACGATCATCTGGTCCGCCGGCATCCAGGCCAACGACTTCGCCGCGGTCCTCGCGGAGCGCACCGGATGTGAAACGGTCCGGGGTGGCCGCCTCCTGGTCGACGAGGACTTCACGGTCGGCCGCGCCGACAACATCTACGCCATCGGCGACATGGTCACGCTCGACAACCTGCCGGCGCAGTCGCCGTTCGCGATGCAGGGCGGCCGGCACGTCGCCAAGATGATCCTGGGTAAGACGCCCGCCGGCACGCCCTTCCGCTACAAGGACAAGGGCAGCATGGCAATCATCAACCGGTTTCGCGCCATCACGCGGGTCGGCAAGATCGAACTCACCGGCTTCATCGCCTGGGTGCTGTGGCTCGCCGTGCACCTCGTGTACCTGGTGGGCTTCCGTAACCGCTATATCGCGGTGATGTCGTGGTGCGGATCGTTCCTCGGTCACCGCCGCCCCCACTTCTACTATGCCCAGGAGTCGTCTCCCGTCGTAGCCGAAGAGCCGGCCGCACCGGCGGAGGACGAGCCGGGCAAGGAACCGGCACGCGCCTCAGCCTGACCGCTCACCGAACG
>JAEZDV010000254.1 GCA_023417985.1 Actinomycetes bacterium
GAGCAGCAGTTCGCCGGCCCGGCGCCCCTTGTCCTTCTGCGGCTGACGGACAGTGGTGAGTCCTTCGCGCAGGGCTTCGTCGATTCCGTCGAAGCCGGTGATCGACAGGTGGCCCGGCACGTCGAGACCCGTCCGGTCGGCCCAAGCCAGGGCCCCGAGCGCGAGGACGTCGGTCGTGCACATCAGTGCCGTGATGCGGGGGTTGACGCTCATGATCTGTGCCGCGCCCGACAATCCGTTCTCCGAGGTGTGCGTGTAGCGCTCGACGACCGTGAGGGTGTCCGGATCCAGTCCTCCCGCACGCATCGCGTCCTGCACGCCGAGGATGCGCTCGCGCTGGACGTGGAATCCGCTGTCCTCGAGCCGGGCCAGATCGACGACGCCGTCGTGGCGTTCGCGGCCGAGCCGCATCGACACGATGCCGATGTGCCGGTGGCCGAGCCCGATCAGGTGTGCCGCCATGTCCCGCATCGCCCCGCGGTCGTCGATCCCCACCACCGGGGTGTGATCGAGACCGCGCGGCTGGTCGCACGCGACGATCGGCAGATTCCGCTCGAGGACCGCGGCGAGATAAGGATCCTCGGGCGGCACGGAGTAGACGACGAACCCGTCCACCGACGATCGGTGCACGACCTGGGCGGCTTCGGTGTCGGCGCGGCCGGGACCGGCGGGGATGAGGAGCAAACCCTGCCCTGCTGCTTCGCACGCCTCGGACAGACCGGACAGGAACCGCATCGCCGCGGGATCGCGGAACGAATAACTCAGTGCCTCGGTGAGCAGCACGCCCACGGCACCGGCCTTGCGGGTGCGCAGGGACCGTGCCATCGGATCCGGTCCGGCGTAGCCGCGGCGCTTGGCCACGTCGAGCACGCGCTGGCGCAGTTCGGCGGACAACTGATCGGGCCGGTTGTACGCGTTCGAGACGGTCGTCCGGGAGATCTTCAGCTCGGCTGCGATCGAGGCCAGCGTCGCCTGTCGGCGGGGCTGACTGGACCTGGGCATGAGGGGACCGTAGCGCTATGGGTGTCGTCACAGTCCCTGTGGGTGTGGTCACGCGCACGCGGGGACGGGCTGATTCGCCTCGTCGATCCGCTAAAGTGGAACGGTAACGATTACCAATAACGATTGAGCGCGTCCGTCGTGGCCGTTCGTCGACCTTTCGATCCAGGAGAAGACACCGTGCGTTCGTCCTCCCGTGCCGCGCTGGCGGCCGCTGCCGTGGCCGCCGCGACCACACTGGCCGCGTGCGGTACCTCGACCACCGGGCCGGACGACGGCACGCTGCGAGTCGTCGCCTCCACGAACGTGTGGGGCTCGGTCGCCCAGGCCGTGGCCGGCGACCGCCTCGAGGTCGAGTCCCTCATCACCCAACCGTCGGCCGACCCACACTCCTACGAGGCGAGCCCGCTCGACGCGGCAGCGATCAGCGACGCGTCGCTCGTCGTCTACAACGGTGGCGGATACGACCAGTTCGTCGAGGACATCCTCGAGTCCGGCGGCGGCGACCCCGCGACCGTCGAGGCGTTCGCGCTGTTCGAGTCCGGCGAAGGTGCCGATCTGCATGCGGATCACAGCGACGAACACGCCCACGAATCCACCGAGCCGAATCCCGAGAGCACCGAGGGCACGGGCCATTCGCACGACGGACACGACCACAGCGGCGTCAACGAACACGTCTGGTACGACCTCGCGACCGCCGACGCCGTTGCCCACGCGGTCGCCGACCGCCTCTCCGAACTCGATCCGGAGGGCGCCGACACCTACCGGGCGAATGCCGCCGCATTCCACGACGATCTCCACGGCGTCTCCGACCTCGTCGAGTCGATCGGCGTCGATCACCCCGACGCCCCTGTCGCGCAAACGGAATCCATCGCCACCTATCTGGTGACCGCGGCCGGACTCCGCGACGCGGTGCCCGCCGACTTCGCGAATGCGATCGAGAACGGCACCGACCCTTCACCCGCCGCCATCGCCGCCACCCGGCAACTGCTCCTCGACAAGCAGGTGCGCGCACTGCTCTACAACCCGCAGACCGAGGACAAGGTGAGCCGCGAGATGCGCACCGTCGCAGAGGCGTCGGGTATCCCCGTCGTCGAAGTTTCGGAAACCCTGCCCGAAGGTCTCGACTACATTCAGTGGCAGAACCGAACCGCCGAGGCGCTTGCTTCCGCACTCGACACCGAATCCTGACCACCCGCTCGAGAACACGGACTCTGGTGAATTCTTCGACACCCGACCGCACGCACGCAGTCGAACTCCGCGGCGCGCGGCTGGCATTCGGCGACCGCGTGCTCTGGGACGATCTCGACCTCACCGTCGAACCAGGTGAGTTCGTCGCGGTTCTCGGGCCGAACGGCGCAGGCAAGACCTCCCTGCTGAAAGTTCTGCTCGGCCAGTTGCCGCTCAGCGCCGGTACCGCAACCATCGCGGGGGCGCCGGTCCGGACCGGCAACTCGCACCTCGGCTACGTGCCGCAACAGAAGACGCTCGACGACGGCATCCCCCTGCGCGGGCGCGACCTGGTGGGTCTCGGCGTCGACGGTCACCGCTGGGGCACCGGAATCCGCTTCTGGAAACAAAGGAAGGTCGCGGTCGACGCGGCACTCGCACAAGTCGGGGCAGAGTCCTACGCGGGCGCACCCGTCGGAGCCCTCTCCGGCGGCGAGCAACAGCGTCTGCGGATCGCGCAGGCGCTGGTCGGCGACCCGCATGTGCTGCTGTGCGACGAGCCGTTGCTCAGCCTCGATCTCGCCAACCAGCATCTCGTCTCGTCGCTCATCGACCGGCGACGCCGCGACCACGACACCGCCGTCCTGTTCGTCACACACGAGATCAATCCGATCCTGCCGCTGGTAGATCGCGTGCTCTACCTCGTCGACGGGCAGTTCCGTATCGGCACGCCGTCCGAAGTCATGACGTCGGAGGTGCTCTCCGAGCTCTACCGCACCGACGTGGAGGTCCTCGAGATGCGCGGCCGCCTGGTCGTCGTCGGGACCGGGGACGCCATCGACGCGCTCGGCAGCGCCGGCGGTCTGCGGCCGGGCGAGGGCGTTCATCATCACGACCACGAGGACGACCTATGAGCAGCAAGTTCACCGACGCCATGGGACGGCTGTTCGACTTCCGCACCACCGCCGAACTCCTCCAGTACGACTTCGTCCAGCAGGCTCTCGTCGCCGGCGCGATTCTCGGGTTGCTCGCCGGGATCATCGGCCCGCTGATCATCAGCCGGCAGATGGCGTTCTCGGTACACGGCACCTCCGAGCTGTCGCTGACCGGTGCGGCCGCTGCCCTGCTGCTCGGGGTTTCGGTCGGACTCGGCGCGGTCGTGGGCGCAGTGGTCGCCGCCATCCTGTTCGGGATCCTGGGAACCCGTGCACGCGAGCGGGATTCGGTGATCGGCGTGGTCATGGCGTTCGGCCTCGGGCTCGCGGTGTTGCTGCTGTGGGCCTACGACGGCCGCACCGGAGCGGCGTTCTCGTTGCTCACCGGTCAGATCGTCGCGCCCGGCGGAACGGGCATCACCCTGCTCGCGAGTTGCGCCGTCGCCGTCATCGGCACGATCGTCTTCATCTACCGTCCACTGTTGTTCGCCAGCACCGACCCGGAAGTGGCTGCCGCGCGGGGCGTGCCGGTGCGAGCGCTGTCGATCGTCTTCGCCGTACTCGTCGGCATCACCGCAGCCCTCGGCGTGCAGATCGTCGGCGCGTTGCTCGTGATGGCATTGCTGATCACACCCGCCGCGGCCGCGTCGCGGGTGGCGAGCGGACCACTGGCCGCGACTGTCCTCGCGGTGATCTTCGCCGAGATCGCCGCCGTCGGCGGGATACTGCTCGCGCTCGCACCCGGAGTGCCCGTCTCCAGCTTCATCACGACCATCGCTTTCGTCATCTACCTGGTGTGCCGGGTGATCGGGTCGTCGCGACGTCGCCGGGGTGTCGGTCGCAATGCGAGCAGCCCGGCACACTGACCGCCGCCCGGCTCGGTAGCGAGCCGAGACTCCGATCTTGACACCTTCACCCCGGGTGTCTGACCGGTGCGGCGCCTCCGGGACGGATCGTGACGGAGGTCGGCGTCGTGATCTGACAGCGCTTCCCGTCACCGACCGGATCGCGCATTGCCCCCGGCCCTAAACTTGTCTCGTGCCTCGCATCGACCTCAACAGCGACCTCGGCGAAAGCTACGGTCAGTGGCGACTGGGCGACGACGAGACGATGCTCGGTCTCGTCTCCAGCGCCAACATCGCCTGTGGATTCCACGCGGGCGACCCCTCGACGTTGCTCGACACCTGCCGGGCCGCCGCGAAACGGGACGTGCGGATCGGGGCGCAGGTGGGATACCAGGACCTCGCCGGCTTCGGCCGAAGGTTCATCGATGTGACGCCGGTGGAACTCACCGCCGAAGTCATCTACCAGATCGGCGCGCTCGACGGCCTCGCGCGCGTCGCAGGTTCCTCCGTCGCCTACGTCAAACCGCACGGTGCGCTGTACAACGCGGTGGTGCACCATCGTGACCAGGCCCGTGCTGTGGTCGCTGCGGTTCGCGCGTACGACGATTCACTGCCCGTTCTCGGCCTGCCCGGTTCGGTGTTGCTCGACGAGGCCGAGCGCGCAGGGCTGCCGGTAGTCGCCGAGGCGTTCGCCGACCGCGCCTACACCTCCGAGGGCACACTCGTCTCACGGCGGGAACCCGGCGCGGTACTGAACGATCCGGACACCGTCGCCCGGCGGGTGTTGCGCATGGTGACCGAAGGTGTGATCACGGCCCACGACGGCACCGAGGTGTCCGTAGCCGCCCGGTCGGTGTGTATCCACGGCGACTCCCCCTCCGCCACCGCGATGGCGGTCGCCGTGCGCGCACTGCTCGACGCCGAGAACATCGGCATCGAAGCTTTCGTATGAGGCACGACAGATGAGGATCCTGCCCACCGGAGACGCCGCGCTCCTCGCCGAATTCGCTTCCCTCGACGAGGTCCTCGCGTACAACCGGGCGCTCGACGCGGGCCGCCCGCCCGGCGTCGTCGATCTCGTTGCGGGCGCCCGAACGCTGCTGGTGCGATTCGAACCCGAAGTGGTACAGGCCGATACCGTACGCCGATGGATCAGCGAGACCGCACCCGAAGCCGGGGGCGCCGTAGTTCCCGAGGAGGTCGTGATCCGAGTGCGGTACGACGGCCCCGATCTCGAGGAGGTCGGTGAGCGGACGGGGCTGGGCACCGAAGGGGTGATCGCGGCGCATACCGGCCGCGCGTGGTCCGTTGCGTTCGGCGGGTTCGCCCCCGGATTCGCCTACCTCGCCGGGGGTGACGATCGGCTGCGAGTACCCCGGCGGGAATCACCGCGCACCGCGGTGCCTGCGGGTGCGGTGGGCCTGGCCGGCGAGTTCTCCGGAATCTACCCCCGGCGGTCGCCGGGTGGCTGGCAACTGATCGGCACGACCGAGGCCGAATTGTGGCAACCGGAGCGAACTCCTCCCGCCTTGCTGCGGCCCGGTGTGCAGGTCCGCTTCATCGCCGTCTGACATCCGCCCGGATCGCAGGGTGATCGCGGCCTTTCCTCGCCGGGTGGCGCGCGACGTCGACACATACGCCAAAATGGGCCCGTGGCGTGGTTCGAAGTTGTCTCCCCCGGTGTTCTCACGACCGTGCAGGATCGCGGTCGGCACGGACACGGCGGGTGGGGCCTCACTGCATCCGGAGCCGCGGACCGGTCGGCGCACGACGCCGCGAACAGGCTCGTCGGCAACCGTCCCGGGGCGGCCACCCTCGAAGTCACGGCCGGCGGACTCGTCCTGCGCAGTGCGGGTTCGACGATCGTCGCAGTGACGGGCGCTCGTAGCGAGGTCACCGTCAACGCCCGACCTCGCGGTGACTGGGCCCGAATCCGCTTGCACAACAACGATCTCCTGTCGATCGGCGCACCGTCGATCGGGCTGCGATCGTATCTTGCGGTGCGCGGCGGCATCGAGGTTCCGGAAGTGCTCGGAAGCCGCTCCACCGACACCTTGTCGGGCACCGGACCCGCGCCGATCCGGGCGGGTGACCGCTTGCCGGTGGGCGCGCTCACCGGCAACCTACCCGCGCAGGAGCAGTTTCCGCCGCCCGCGCCGATCGACGATCCGGTCGAACTGCGGGTCACCCCGGGGCCACGCGACGACTGGTTCACTGTCGCGTCGGTAGACGCGCTGTTGCGGGAGTCCTGGACTGTGACACCGCAGATCGACCGGGTGGGCATCCGGTTGCGAGGCGAGAAACCCCTCCGCCGGTCGCGCCGGGACGAGCTGCCGAGTGAGGGCATGGTGCCCGGGGCTCTGCAAGTTCCCCCGAACGGCCATCCGGTGCTGTTCCTGGCTGATCATCCCGTCACAGGGGGATATCCGGTGATCGCCGTGGTCGTGCGCGCCGATCAACCTCTCGCGGCGCAACTACGCCCGGGCTACCAGGTGAGGTTTCGCCCCATCCGGTAGCCCGGTCGCGCGGTCGTCGAATCAGGCGGCGTCGTGCGCCACCGGCGAGAGCTTTCCGTCGATCATCTCGAGAACGCGGTCGCAGTGGACGAGCACGTCGTGGTCGTGGGTGACCATGATCGTGGCGACGCCTGCGCTGTGGGTCTCGTCCGCGAGAAGTTGCACGACCTCATGGCTGCGCGCACGGTCCAACGCCGCCGTGGGCTCGTCCACGAGCAACACTGCTGGGTCGGTGACGAGTGCGCGAGCGATTCCGACGCGCTGGCGTTCACCACCCGACAGCTGACCGGGCCGCTTGTTCGCGCGGTGCGTCATGCCGACGGACTCGAGCAGTTCGTGGGGGTCGCGACCCGGCCGTCCGGTGATCGTGGACATCAGCCGCAACTGGTCGAGCGCAGTGAGCGACGGCAGCAGATTGGACGACTGGAACACGAAACCGATCTGGTTGCGGCGAATCTCGGCGAGCTGACGCTGCGGCGTGGCGGTCAGATCGATATCCCGGAGGACGACCGAACCGCTGGTGGGCTTCGTCAGCCCTCCCGCAACGGCAAGCAGGCTGGACTTACCGGCACCCGACGGGCCGACGATCGCGACGAGTTCGCCCGGGGCGACCTCGAGGTTCACGTCGTCGAGCGCGGTCACGGTGGTGTCGCCGTCGCCGAACTTCAGGCCGACGTTCTTCAGGCTGAGACCCGTTTTCGTGGTGGTGGTGGCGCTCATCGATTCTCTCCCAGCGCTGTCAGGGGGTTGATACGGGTGATGCGCACGATCGCGATTCCGGCACCGATCAGGCCGAGCACGATCAGCATGACGGCGCCCTGGAGGATCGGACCCGTCTGGAGGGAGAACGGCATACCCGTGCCTTGGAGTCCGGATCCGAGGCCGAGACCGATCAGGACACCGACGGCGACCGACCCGACGAGGATGACTGCGGCCTGGAGGATGCTGTCGCGCATCAGGTACCCGGTGGACGCACCCATCGCGCGGAGGACTGCGAGTTCACGCAGGCGCTGAACGGTCCAGATGCTGAAGAATGCGCCTACGACCAGAGCGGAGATCGCGTAGAGGAACGCGATGATCATGGACATGGTCATCGTCTCCGCGGTGTAACCGGGCGAGGAGTCGAACGACTCTTCGACGGTCTTGGTCGCGGTCCCTGCGGCGGCATCGCCGGCAGCCAGGTCGGGTGCGCCGTCCGTTCCACGGATAGCGACGACGCTCGCCTGCTCGTACTCGCGGGCGTCCGTCACCTCACCGGCGGGCGTACCGGCATTGATCTCCTGCCAGGTGGTCAGAGGCACGTACGCGACGTCCACGTGACCGAAGGTGCGCTTGTCTTCTGTGAAGCCGACGACCGAGAGTTCGGTTCCGAGTCGGTCGACGGTGACGGTGTCACCGACTTCGACTCCTTCGTCCCGAGCGGTCGAGCTGAGGATGATGTCGTTCGTGCCGCTCAACTGCGCGCCTTCGGCCGCAGCGGGCTCGAGGAACGAGCCCGGCGTGATGCCGAACAGCGTGAGGTCGATCGCCGTTCCGCTCCCGGCGTGAGCATTGACGATGGCGTTGCCCATCAGCTCTGCGTTCGCAACGTCCGGCCGGGCAGCCCAGACCTCGGCCTGGTCTGCAGTGACGACCGATCGGGAGAACGCGGAATCGGACTTGGTGCCCTCCTCGAACGCGAAGGCGTCGACCGGGGTCTGCTTGAGACCAGAGACGCCGTCGTCGACGAGACCGGAAGACAGGCCGGAAAGGATCACCATGAGCACCGAAATCAGTGCGATGACCGATCCCATGAGCAATACACGGGTACGCGCGAACACAAGTTCGCGCACGGCGAGAAACATAGACGAGCTCCTGAGAGTCGGATCGATCGGACTTCGGCGCCTGGGGGCAGGCGGGAACGGAACGCAAGGCCGATTTCAACAGAACAACGGCGACTCTGCCAGTAAGGTTTACCTACGACAGGACGTAGTTTCGATGCGGATTCCGCACACCGAAAACCTGGCCTCACCTGGTGTTTCTTTCACATCTCCGATCGGATTTCGCGACCCGAAATTTAATGACGACTTGTCGTCAAAGTAACGCCGAGCCGGCCCTGAAGAGATCTCGAGGAGTCTCGGATGCGGCTCGCGTGCCGCCCATCGGACCCGTCGAGGTGTACTCTTCGAGCGGTCCCCGAATTCCACGACCGATCCCGGAGCATCGCGTGCCTATTCTCAATGCCGGGCACACCGTGGCCGAGCACAAGTCGGCCACCCGTACCCGCATCCTGAGCGCATTCGCCGAGGTACTGGCGCGTGAGGGGTGGGACGGGGCATCGGTCAGGGCGGTGGCTGCCGAGGCAGGCCTCACCCGAACGGTGATCTACAACTACTACGCCGACAAGACCGAGATGCTGCTCGCGTGGTCGACGCACGAGATCGAACGTTTCCTCGATCTCCTCGCCGACAAACTCGCGGGCATGGACGATCCGAGGAAGATGCTCGAGACCGTCGTCGAATTGGTGCTCTTCGAGTTCGCCGGTCCGCATCCGGTGACGCCGCCGGTAATGAGCCTGATCCCCAACGCCACCAAGCTGGAGTTCACGTCGCAGCTCAACGAGCTCGAGGACGTGGTCTACCGGATCCTGGTCGAGGGTGAGCGCACCGGTGTCTTCCACCTGATCGACGCGCGGTCCGCAAGTCGCTGCATCCTCGGCTGCCTGGACCCCCACCGCCAGACTCTCGCCGAGGGCGGCGCGGTCGACGAAGTGGTCTCGCGGGTCGTTCCCTTCGTGATGGGGGCCGTCGGTGCGCTCGACCGAGAGTCGCCCGGCGAACCTCACGGCGAAGCGGGATGCGCGACGATATGTGATGCAGGCGAGGGAAACTCACCGACGGAGCCCTGACCGGACGCTGCTCAGTTCTCCGAGCGGGTCTGCGGCTTCTCCCCCGGGGTCTTCGCGCCTGTCACCCGACGCACGAAGGTGACCACTTCGGCGAGCGCGCGCCGCGCGGACGGCGAGATCCCGGGCAAACTCAGGTATCCGTGCACCGCGTTGGCGTACTCGGTCAACGTGACGTCACCGCCTTTGCCGCGGAGCGCCTCCGCGTAGAGGACACCGTTGTCGCGCAACGGGTCGTGTCCGGCGACCTGGATCAGTGCCGGAATCGCAGCGCCGGCCAGACCGCCGCGCAAGGGTGCGGCAGTGGGAGCGTACGGGTCCGCGCCGGCGAGATAGAGACGGACGAACGCCCGCATCCCCCGCGACGTGAGTACCGGCGCCTCGGCATGCTCACGCTCGGACGGAAAGACGTCCTCCATCTCCGTTCCCGGGTAGATCAGCACCTGCCCCGCGAGTGCGGGCCGGCCGGCCTGCGCGGCAAGATCCGCCACCACTGCGGCGAGATTGCCACCCGCGCTGTCGCCCGCGACCACGATCCGAGTCGCGTCCCCACCGAGTTCGACGGCATGCTCGGCCACCCACAGAACCGACGACCAGCAGTCGAATACGGCTGCGGGATAAGGATATTCCGGAGCAAGTCGATAATCGACAGAGACGACGATGCATGGCGACTCCACCGCCATGTTGCTTGCCCACCACTCGTCCTGTTCGGGATTTCCGAGCACCCAGCCCCCACCGTGGAAGAGCACCACGACGGGAAGCGGAGCCGCCCCCGAAGCCGAGGGACGGTAGATGCGCAGGCGCACTTCGACGGGCTCGGCGGGATGTTCCAGTCCCGCGATCTCACCGTGCGGCAACTCGACGGTGCGGTCGGCGATGTGCGCGTCGCGGTGCGGCCGGCCGGCGACCCATCGTCCCACCGGCGAGGCGAGCAACTTCTCCCGGCGGGCACGCCGCGCCGGGATGGCCTCGGGCGGCTCGTCGGCGATCGACGCGCCGGTCACCCCTTCGAACAGGGCGAAGAGCTTCGTACGCAGTGGGAGCGGAGCGGGCACGGCGGCAACACTAGAGGACCGCGGTCGCTTCCGGAACGGCTTCGTGCTCCGAACGGACGGTTCCGCCGAGGCACACACCCTGCACAGGGCGCGTCCCCTCGGTCCGGAAACGGTCGCCCACCTGCGAGACCGCCTGGACGACGTTGTCTCGCACAGTGATCCATTCGTCTCCGGAGCTGGAATGCACCGAGACGACACCGTCGACGACATGGTCGAAGGTGAAGTGCGACAACGCTGCCGGGAACTTGTCGCGGCGGCCCCTCAGCACTCGACGCATGCGCGCACGCGGCGACAGGAACGTCTGCACGAGATAGGCCAGCCATTCGGTGTGCCGGAAGAAGTATTCGTCACCGTCCCAGACCAGAGCCGACCCGTCGGCGGTGGGCACCCACTGACACCACGACAGCGGACGCCCCCGCGACGGCAGACCGTCCCGCCCCGCGTTGTGCGGCCCGCTTGCGGGACCAGCGAAAGCCCGGAGGAACTCGATCTCACCGGCATTCAGAGGCGGTGACACCTCGAACCGACCGTCGAATCGAGCGCTGTACATACGGTGCCTCCCCACGTCGACTGCTCTCCTTTACCCCCTTCGCTTCACTTCCACACCGATCGGAGGCAGACAATCCGAACGAATCGGGACAAACGCTCATGCTCGAGGAGAACCTCTGTTAACTTCCTGGGGACATCCGCGGTGGGCACAGAGGGTAGGAACATGTTGCGCCGAATAATGGCTACAGTCATGGGCACGGTGGTCGTCGCGGCGGGAGCTGTGACGGGTGGCGGTATCGCATACGCCGAAGACATTGCAGCTCAACAGTATCCACTCTCCCCCACTTTCCTCGACGGCATCGGGATGGAACTCGCGAACCCCGGAGGTTCGGCGCCCGGCTCCAACGACTGGTCGTGCAAGCCCTCCGACGAGCATCCCGACCCAGTGGTTCTCGTACACGGAACTATGGCTAATCGACAGGACAATTGGGCTTACCTGTCGCCGCTGCTCGCCAACGAGGGGTACTGCGTCTTCGCGCTCACGTACGGCAACTATCCCGAACTGCCGTGGCCGTTCAGCGCGATCGGTGGCCTGAAACCCATGGAACAGAGCGCCGTCGAACTGGCTGCGTTCGTCGACCGGGTTCTCGATGCCACCGGCGCGGAGAAGGTGAGCCTCGTCGGTCATTCACAGGGCACGCTCATGCCCACGTACTACATCAATCGGCTTGGCGGAAACACGGAGGTACGAAACCATATCTCCCTCGCGCCTCTGTGGGACGGTTCCCACGCCTTCCTGCTCGAGGCGACGTTCTCCCTCTTCGGCCAGGCCGGTCTGCGCGACGAGCTCGAGCAACTCGTCGCGACCGTGGGCTGCGGGGCGTGCCCGCAGGTGCTCGCCGGCTCCCAGTGGTTCCGGGATCTGCACGCAGAGGGGGTCTACGCGCCGGAGGTGCAGTACACCAACATCATTTCCCGCTACGACGAACTGGTGCTTCCGCATACCAGCGGGTACCGCGAAGCCGGCAACGCGACCAACTTCGTGCTGCAGGACCACTGCGAGGCGGACTGGGCCGAACACGTCGCCATAGTCAACGACCCCGTTGCCGCAGCCGTCGTCCTCAACGCGCTCGACTCGGACAACCCGCGCCCCGTGCCGTGTGTATCGGTCCCGCCGTTCACCGGCTGGTCGCCCACCGCACCTCCGCGGTAGGAAGACGACCGCGCCCCCCCCCGGGGGG
>JAEZDV010000308.1 GCA_023417985.1 Actinomycetes bacterium
GCTCACCGGAGATCGTCTCCGGTGAGCACCCTCTTGTGTCGGTGTGTCTAGACCGCGACGGGCTGTCGTTCGGGTGCCACGACCGGGACGACGACCGGCAACTGCGGTTGCGTCGCGGGCCGGGTGAGCAGCGCCACCGTCACGTAGGCGACCAGCGAGACCATCGCCCCGAGGAACGTCGTCCAACCGTCTGCGGAGGCGGTGACGAGGTCGTTCGGGATGTAGAGCAACGTGTTCTCGACCCCGTAGATCGTGGGAGTCAGGACGAAGAAGCCGACACGGACGCCGATACCGCAGATGGCTGCGGCCGCGACGGCGCGGGCGTCGCCCCGCTTCCAGAACAGCCCGAGGATGAACGGGACGACGAGGGAAGCCAGCAGCAGGTCGAACGTGAGGGTGAGCAGAATGCCGGTCTGTGGGACGCGCAGCGCGACGAGCGCACCGAACGCGGCCATCGGGAGCATGCACAGCCGGGTCGCCCTCATGACATCCGACGACATCGCGGCGTGTTCTCCGCCGACGCGAAAGAGGTTGCGCACCAGCACGGTTGCAGTGGAGAGCAGAACACCGCTGATGGTGGTGAGCGATGCGGTGACGAGACCGGACAGGACGAGGATCGACAGCCACTTCGGGGCGTACTCACCGAGCAGGACGTACAGGATCGGTCCGTCGACCGCGCTGTCGCCGACGATGGAGATGGCCGCGAGCGCCACGAAGGACAGCGGTACGCACAGGACGAGGATGCCGGTGGCCGCCGAGAAGCAGGCACGCTGCGCGGCGTGCGGGCTCTTCGCCGAGAAGACCCGCTGCATCAGGTCGATGGCGACGATGTTGCCGAGTCCGAGCGCGATCAGCGTCGCCCAGTTGATCGCGGCACCCTGCGCCGGATCGGTGAGTTGTCCGAGTCCGCCGATGCCGAGGCCCTCGGGAGCCGAGAATCCGGGACCGAACGCCACCCATGCCAGCAGGCAGACGATGCCGACCGCCATCACCGCGAACTGTACGACGCCGGTGTACACACTCGCGAACATTCCCCCGGCCATCGTGTAGGCCAGAACGAACGGGATCAGGATGAGCACCGCGACGGTGTAGTCGAGACCGACGAAGTATTCGAGCAGATAACCGAGGGCGACGAGGTTGCCGGCGAGGAGAATGCCGAAGCTACCGACCGTCAGTACCGACGCTGTGATCTCGGTGCCACGCCCGAAGCGCTTCGCGAAGTACTCGGGCAGGGTGACGACACCGGTAGCCCTCAGCTTCTTGGCGAAGAACAACCCGACGAGCAGCACGCTCAGCGCGACGCCCAGTGGCATCGCGGCACCTGCCCAGAATCCGAACCCTGCAGCGAGGTCGGCACTTCCGAGTGTCGCGTTGGAGTCGATGACCTGCGACATGAGCAGCACCGCGAGGATGGGGGCCCCGAGGGAACGCCCTGCGAGGAGGAAGTTCCCCGTATCGCCCCGGACCTTACGGGTGGAATAGAAGCCCGCGCCGAGGAGGACGACCAGGCATACGGCAACACCGGTGATGATCATGGCAACTCCAGATGAGGAGGTCAGACGGCAGGAGCGCTGCGTTGAGCTTCGCGTCCGAGCGAGTAGAGGGGTCGTGCATTGTCCGGCAGGGTGATCTCGCCCGCGGCGAGTCGGCGCTGCAGATAGGTGAAACTCTGTGCGGTTTGTGCGAACAGGTGGTCGCCTGCCCGCACACCGTCGTATCGCGGTCCGTCTGTGCCGACGAACTGAGTCAACGGCTCGACCCAGGTGTCGTAGTCGACGTTGAAGAACAACGGGAACGAATAACGCTCGTGCGATACCTTACGCACTCGATGTGACGTCGCCGTAAACTCTCCGTTGGTCCAGATCTCCAGCAGGTCACCGATATTCAGCACGAACGCGTCCTCGGTGTACGGAACGTCGATCCACGTACCCTCGGCGTTGACCACCTCGAGACCGGGTGCGGTGGGACGCAGAAGGGTGAAGACCTCGTAGTCGGTGTGGGCGCCGATTCCGGGACGATCTGCGGCGCTCGGGTCGTGCGGGTAGTGAATCAGCCGCAACTGAGCGGGCGGGGTGCTCACGTGCCGGTCGAAGAGGTCCGCCGGTTCTCCGAGCGCTTCGGCAAAGGCGCGCAACAACACTCGTCCGAGAGCGAATACCGCGTCGTAATACTGTGAGACGGGCTCGGCGAACCCGTCGAGATCGGGCCACTGGTTGGGGCCCAGGAGCGGATTACCGGCCAGGTACTCCGGATCGTCGGACGGAAGGTCGATCGACAGATCGTAGGCTTCCTTGTGATCCGGAGTGGCACCGGCGAAGACTTCTTCGCCGGCGGGAACATATCCACGATGGTTCGTCGAATTGCCGATGTAAACCTTCATTTTGACGTCGTCGGGTTGCGCGAAGAACCGCTCTGCCGCGTCCTGGAGAGCAGCGAAGGACTCGGGATCGATCCCGTGCCCGACGATCTGCACAAAACCCACTTCTCTTGCTGCACGTCCCAATTCGTCGATTACACCGCGGCGGCCCACTGGATCGCCGGCGACGAGGTCCGTGACGTCGATGGTCGGAATGCTGTTGAACGTCACGACAAGCCTTTCAGTTCGTTTCCGGAGAGATCGAGTCGGCGCCATCTCCGTGTCACCGGGCGACCCTCGACGTCGATGTCGCGGGTCGACAGAACCCCGGAAGGCTCCGGATCGAGAAGGGCACCGATTCGGAACGGAAGTGTGGAAGCGGAGATACGCCACAGCCCGTTCTCGATCACCCCGACGGATATTTCACAGTCCATCAGTTCGCGGGCCGCCCGGAGCGTGCCGGCCCCGAGAATCTGTTCGTCGAGAGGACCCGGGCCTAGGGGCGTGACGCGGCCGCGAGCGAACGCGAAGTCCTCCCCAACCTGCACCAGAACCGCGGGGGCACCGGTGTCGAGGTCCTCGAGCACGGCTTCTTCGATGCTCGAGGAAGTGGCCGCAACGAGCCAGTGTTCGAGGTAGTCCTCGAAGACACCGTGTTCGACGAGCGTGGTGTCGTCGAACACGCCCAGCGTTCCCGCGTCCGGATGTAGTCCTGCCGGGTGGATCGCCACGGCGCGTTCCCATTCCACGTACGTGCCGCGGTCGAGCAATTGCCCGGCGAAGCCGTCTTGCGTCGCGAGCGCCAGGAGGTCGTCGATGCTCGCTGCGCCCAAGGACGGAGCAGACACCGACGGCATGGACGCAGGCTGGCGGATGTCGCAGTAGAGCCTGTCACCCTGCAGCCAGGTCACGCGCGTCGTGGTGTCCGGAGCAGAACCCGGGCGGGCGAGCAGGGTGCGCTCGAAACGAGTGCCCGTGATTGCGGGGCCGGCGAGGGTCGTCATGCGCCGCCGGCTTCCCAACGGGACCGTTCCTGCGCGAACGCCACGGACTGGACAGCCTGGAACGCGTCGATCGATTCGGCGTTGTCCGCAAGGAATTCGCGGTGCCGGGCGAGCGAGAACGTGCCCTCGGTGATGTCCACTCCCCCGCCCCGCCCGGCGGCGAGGTCGGCTCGAAGGTCGAGCAATTCCTCGGGATCGACGGGGTACCAGGAGATCCGGTCGAAGAACCGGAGCAGCCAGGGCGTGCCGTTCTCGAACGGTCCCGCCGGTTCCGGGTGCCGGTGGTTCCAGACCTGCGTGGTGCGGCCGACGAACTGGTATCCACCGGGGCCCTCCATGCCGTAGATGCACAGGTACGCGCCGCCGATACCCACCGCGTTCTCCGGGGTCCACGTCCGGGCCGGGTTGTACTTGGTGGTGACGAGACGATGCCGCGGATCGAGCGGCGTCGCGACCGGTGCGCCGAGGTAGACGTCTCCGAGTCCGAGCACCATGTAGTCGGCCGCGAAGACGGTGTCGAACACGTCGGCGACTGTGTCGAGCCCGTTCATCCGCCGGATGAACTCGATGTTCCACGGGCACCACGGTGCGTCGGCGCGCACGCCGTGCATGTAGCGCTGGATGGCTTCCCGGGTGGCGGGGTCGTCCCACGACAGCGGCAGCCGAACCTGCCGGCTCGGAACCTCGAGTTCGTCGCTGTCGCCGATGGCCTCTTCTGCCTCGCCCAGCAGTCCGAGCAGTTTCGGGACGGACAGTACGTCCGGATCGACCTTGACCTGCAACGACCGGATTCCCGGTGTGAGTTCGAGGAGGCCGGACGGACGCTCGGCGTCGAGTCGCTGGTGCAGGGCATGCACCCGGGCACGTAGCGCGAGATCCAGTGTCATGTCGCCGTATTCGACGAGCACGTTGTCGTCCCCACTGCGCCGGTAGGTGACGTCGGTGTTCCCGTCCAGGCGGGCGAGCACTCCGTCGTCACCGTCGCCGCCGGAAGAGGAGACGAGCGAGAGCCCGGCTCGGCGTGCGACACCGAGATCCCGGCGCGAGGCCGCGTGCTCGGACCGCACGGGCACGAAACGGATGGTGTTGCCGGGAGCGAGTTGTCCCAGCTTCCAGCGATCCGCCGCCACGACCGTGACGGGGCAGACGAAGCCGCCGAGACTCGGGCCGTCCGGTCCCAGCAGGATCGGGGTGTCACCGGTGAAGTCCAGTGCGCCGATCGAGTATGCGTTGTCGTGGATGTTGGACGGGTGCAACCCGGCTTCTCCGCCATCGGCGCGCGCCCACTGCGGCTTGGGGCCGATGAGACGGACACCGGTGCGATCGGAGTTGAAATGCACCTCGTATTCGGTCGCGTAGAGCGCATCGATGTCGGCGCGGGTGAAGAATTCGGGGGCTCCGTGCGGCCCCTCCGTCACGGCGATCTCCCAGTGGGAACTCAGCGCAGGCACGTGTTCGGAGGGAACCGGGGTGGGGTCGCTCTCGCCCGCCTCGCCGACGACGAGCACATCGCCGTCGCGCAGGGTCCGGCCCTCGTGTCCGCCGAAGGATCCGAGGGTGAACGTCGAGGCGCTACCGAGGAATTCGGGGATGTCGAGTCCGCCGCGCACGAGGACGTAGGCACGCAGGCCTGGCCCGGTGACGGCACCGACGTCGAGCAGACCGCCGGCGGGGACGGTGACGGGACGCCACTGTGGGACGGGCACGCCGTCGACCCGCACGGTGACGGGCGCGCCGGTGACGCAGACCTCGGTCGTTTCGGTGAACCGCAGAGCGGGACCGGCCATGGTGGTCTCGAGCCCGGGTGCGCCTTCACCGTTGCCGAGAGCGACATTGCCGAGGCGGAACGAGAGGTCGTCCATCGGGCCGGACGGCGGCACTCCCACCTGCCAGTAGCCGGTGCGGCCGGGGTAGTCCTGGACCGTGGTGAGCATTCCGGGACGTTCGACCGTGATCTTGGTGGTCATGGGCGTCTCATGCCTCCTCGGGCCGTGTGACGATCATCCGCACGGGAGTCGGATCGAAACCGTTGCAGGGGTTGTTGATCTGGGGGCAGTTCGAGACGAGGACGAGGACGTCGCGTTCGGCACGGATCGCCAGACGCTTCCCCGGTGCCGAGAGACCGTCGACGATGCCGAGCGTGCCGTCGGTCTCGACGGGCACGTTCATGAAGAAGTTGATGTTGGAGACCAGGTCTCGTTTGCCGAGGCCCCATTTCGCGCCCTCGATCAGGAAGTTTTCGACGCACGCGTGCTGGTGCTTGGTGTGGTGCCCGTAGCGCAGCGTATTCGATTCCTGGGAGCAGGCACCGCCGACGGTGTCGTGGATGCCTACCTCGTCGGCGACGAGGGTCATCAGCGGTGCGCCGTCGGCGTCGCGCAGTACCGATCCGGTGGTGAGGAACAGGTTGCCCTGCCCGGCGACGGTGGTGGCTGCGCTGTAGCGGGCGGTGTGGTCGTGGGCGTCGTAGACGAGGGTGTCGACGGCCTGGTTGCCGTGGAGATCGACGATGGTCAGCACGTCACCCGCGGCGACGACGGTGGACCAGGGCCCGCGCACTCCGACGACTTCGTCGAGCAGAACGCGTCCCGGTACGAGCGCGAGGTCGGTGGAGTCGAGTGTGGCGGTCATGTCAGTTCTCCATTCCGGAAGTAGCTGCAGCCCAAGCATCTTCGGTGTTGAGTACCGCGCGCTGGTCCTCGGGATCGGACGCGGGCAGCGAGGCGAGGTCGGCGGGCGCACGCCACGCCAGGACTTCGAGCGTGGTGGTCGGGAATTCCGCGGCGGGGTCGAGCGGGTGTGCGGTGTTGGCGATCAGCGCGATCACCGGAAGGTGGAGGATCAACTCGACGCAGGTATCGGGACCGGTCGAGCCGGTGCTGGTCAGCGTGCCGTCGTCCTCGACGCGCACCCCGTGGAAGAACGACAGCGACGGCGGGAGGTCGCGCGGGGCGAGATCGTGCTTGGCGGCGGCGACCGTGAACAGTTCACGACCCGCAGGCGACTTCGAGTGCAGGTCCCCGGCAGCGTATTTCGCGGTGTTCCCGGCGAGGTGGGTGGTGCCGCACAGGGCATCGTGGCGGCCGGAGGTGTCGGCGACGATCGTTGCGAGCACGCGTCCCTGATCCGACAGAAGCGGATGCCCGACACCGAGATACGCCTGCCAGGGCACCTTCAGCGTGTCGGCGACGTTGAGCCGCTCGTGGGGAGCGTCGGCACGGAACAGCAGCAGGTTCGCGCATGCCGCACCGTGGATGTCGCGGAGGCGCAACCGGGTTCCCCGGGCGAGCACCTTGCTCGTGTACCGGCCACCGGGCACGGTTTCGGCCCAGACGAGAGAGGCGGCGCGCCCGGAGGGGGCTGCCGGCCACGCCGACGCGGGAACGGTCGGCATTCCGTCGGTGACGGTGCCCGACTGCGCCCGGGCATGGGCGCGGGCGGCGTGGGTGGTGGCCGTCGCGAGGGTCTCGGTCATGGTGCTCCGATCGTGGCGCTCGGGGGAAACTGTCACTCGACAGTTTTCCGAGCCCGCATATTCGGAGAATTGCCTCGGCGTAACGTCTCCGTGACGTATGTTTCATCCGGATTTCGGAAGTCTCACACCCGGAATCGGGCATGTCTCGCACGCCTCGGCTGTGCCATGGTGAGTGGGTGACCCAAGCAGGACCGGGCCGGCCCCGACTACGAGAACCTCGACGCCCCGGCGCCACCGCACGCGCCGAAATCCTCGATGCTGCAGCAGAATTCTTCACCGCGAGAGGATTCGCTTCGACGTCCACACGGCTCATCGCCGACGCGGTGGGGATCAGGCAGGCGTCGCTCTACAACCATTTCGCGACGAAGAACGACATCCTCCTCGCGCTGCTGGAAGGCACCGTCGAACCCACGATCGAGTTCCACGCGAACCTCGATCCGGACCAACCGGCCACGGTACGTCTGTGCGCGCTGGCATGGTTCGACACGGCCCAGCTGTGCGCACACCGATGGAACCTCGGTGCCCTGTACCTGCTGCCCGAGGTGCGTTCGGAGCAGTTCGGTCGTTTCCGCGCAGAGAGGGACGAACTGGCGGAACGCTACCGGGACCTGGCTACCGCGATAGTCGGCCCGCGCGACCCCCGGGCAGAACTACCGTTCCGCCTCGTCGAGTCGGCGATCGCGATCCGCGCTGACGACGAACTCGTCGACGCACACCTTCCCGAGGTACTCGCGACCGCGTCGCTCGATGTACTCGGAGTCGCCGACGTCGCCGCGGTCAAGCGTCGCGCTCGCGCCCTCGTGATCGGCGTTCCCGGCACGTGACGCCGGGAGGTCACGTCACCCTCTCTCGTCGTCGGTCCTGTCCGACGGGGAACGATCGGCCCCTTCGAGCACGTTGACCTCGCGCTTGTGGCTGCCCGGTCCGACGTGCGCCTCGGCGCGCATCTTCTCGGACATGTGCGGGTAGTGCAGCTCGAACGCCGGACGCTCCGAGCGAATGCGAGGCAGCTCGGTGAAGTTGTGCCGTGGTGGCGGGCAGGTGGTGGCCCATTCGAGCGAGTTCCCGAATCCCCACGGGTCGTCGACGGTGACAACCTGGCCGTAGCGGTAGCTCTTGAAGACGTTCCACAGGAACGGCAGCGTGGAAGCGCCCAGGATGAACGCGCCGATCGTCGAGATCGTGTTGAGCGTGGTGAATCCGTCCGACGGCAGGTAGTCGGCGTAGCGACGCGGCATGCCCTCGTTACCGAGCCAGTGCTGCACCAGGAAGGTGAGGTGGAAGCCGACGAAGGTCAGCCAGAAGTGCCACTTGCCGAGACGCTCGTCGAGCATGCGACCCGTCATCTTCGGGAACCAGAAGTAGATGCCGGCGTAGGTGGCGAACACGATGGTGCCGAAGAGCACGTAGTGGAAGTGCGCCACGACGAAGTACGAGTCGTGCAGGTGGAAGTCCAGCGGCGGGCTCGCGAGGATGACACCGGTCAGGCCGCCGAAGAGGAACGTGATGATGAAGCCGACCGAGAACAACATCGGTGTCTCGAAGGTCAATTGCCCCTTCCACAGCGTGCCTATCCAGTTGAAGAACTTCACGCCCGTCGGGACGGCGATCAGGAACGTCATGAAGGAGAAGTACGGCAGCAGCACGGCGCCGGTCGCGTACATGTGGTGAGCCCACACGGCGATCGAGAGGGCGGCGATGGCGATCGTGGCGTAGACGAGGCCGGTGTAACCGAAGATCGGCTTGCGGCTGAAGACCGGGAAGATCTCCGAGACGATGCCGAAGAACGGCAGCGCGATGACATAGACCTCGGGGTGACCGAAGAACCAGAACAGGTGCTGCCAGAGGAGCACACCGCCGGTGGCCGGGTCGTAGATGTGGCCACCGAGATGACGGTCGACGAACAGCCCGAAGAATGCGGCGGTCAGCAGCGGGAACACGAGCAGGATCAGCAGGCAGGTGATCAGGATGTTCCACGTGAAGATGGGCATCCGGAACATCGTCATGCCGGGGGCGCGCATGCACACCACGGTGGTGATGAAGTTGACCGCACCGAGGATGGTGCCCAGGCCCATGACGCCGAGGCCGAGGATCCAGAAGTCCGCGCCGACACCCGGGGAATGCAGCTCACTGGTGAGCGGGGTGTAGGCCGTCCAGCCGAAGTCGGCGGCACCACCGGGGGTGACGAAGCCGAGCATCACGATCGTCGCGCCGAACAGGTACAGCCAGTAGCTGAACGAGTTCAGACGCGGGAACGCCACGTCGGGCGCACCGATCTGCAGCGGCAGAATGTAGTTCGCGAAGGCGAACACGACAGGCGTCGCATACATCAGCAGCATGATCGTGCCGTGCATGGTGAACAGCTGGTTGAACTGTTCGTTCGACAAGAACTGCAACCCGGGAACCGCGAGCTCTGTACGCATCAGCAGGGCCATCAGGCCACCGATGAGGAAGAACGCGAACGAGGTCGCCAGGTACATGAGCCCCAGCACCTTGGGGTCTGTTGTCGTGATCATCTTGTAGATGAACGAACCCTTGGGTCCCTGCCGCGGCGGATACGGCCTCGCTACAGCTAACTCTGGGACTGGCTGGGGCGCTACGGCAGTCACTAATCCTCCTGAATGCGCGCTCGACCTCGGGCTGGAGGCGAACGTTCTCTGGCTTGCGCTCATCGAATCGTAGACCCTCCGCAAACCGGTCGCCCGCCGGGTCCTACTCGCTGTCGTATTCGACGGCAACGGTACCTGGCATCGAGCGCGGGACTCACCACCGATCCTGTGCCGCGGATCACACAGATGCTTCCCAACGAGGTTGCAGGACACTGTCGGCGACGTCCCGCACACGAGATAGCCTGAGCCGTCCCCTGGTTCGCGCCCGTCCCGTCAGGAGTGGTCTGAAGTGTTAGCAGTGCACCGGTCCCGAGCAGCTGTCGCATCCCTCGCGGTCGCTGCCGTGACAGCGACCGTACTGGCCGGATGCGCCGCGCCCGCCGACGACGACGACGCGTCGACGATCGTGCGCACGACCACACGTATCGCCGGGGCATCCGTCGTCGGTATCGACCGCGATACCGCCACCGCGTGCGCCCTGCCTTCCCCGCTCGATCCCGGCGTCGCACCGGAAGGAACGCGGGGCATCATCCACGCCGCCGGGATCTCCGAGGTCCCCTCCGACCCGCAGCGCATCGTCGTGCTCGACGAGGCGGCGCTCGACGCCGTGTGCGCGCTGGGCCTGTGGGAGCGTGTCGTGGGCGCCACCGTCGACGCCGACGGACGGCCTGAGTATCTCGGTACCGGGATCGCGGAACTGCCCTCCGTCGGGCCCCAGGGCTCACCCGACATCGCTGCCGTCGAGCAGGCGCGCCCAGACCTCATCCTGGGGGCCGCGGCCGACGAGGAGGTCTATTCATCCCTCTCCGCGGTGGCACCGACCGTCGTGGTCGGCTCCGATCCCCTCTTCTGGCGCACGCAGTTCCTCCGTGTCGGCGAAGCCCTCGGGCGGACGATCGCCGCGCAGGCGGCGCTCGACGCGTACTCCGAGGAGGCCGCCGAACTCGGACGCGAACTCGTCTCGTCCCAGACACAGGCCTCGGTGGTGCGGTTCACCGCCGACGGCGGAGAGATCGAGGGAAGCGCGTCGTTCGCCGGACAGGTCCTCGGCGACCTCGGTGCCGCCCGCCCGCCGGCGCAGCGCTTCGTCGTGGTCGATCAGCGCGTCGTCGAACCCCTCGACGCGGACGATCCGGCGGCTGCGGACGGTGACGTGATCTTCGTCCGGTTCGACGGTGAGGACGGACTCGACCGCGGCACCGCGATCATGGGCACCGATCCGTGGCTCGACCTCGGTGCGGTCACCGACAACCGGCTGTTCTCCGTCTCCGACGAGGTGTGGTCGACACCGGGTCCCGTCGCCGCACGCGCGATGCTCGAGGATCTCGAAGTGGGCCTCAACGGATACTCCGGATAATAAGGAAGGCACGATGCCGATTCCCGACTTCGTTCTCCGGCTGCGGGCCCACGTCGGCACTGCACCCTTGTGGCTACCGGGAGTGAGCGCGATCGTCGTCGACGACGACCACCGGGTGCTGCTGACCCGTCGCGCCGACAACGGCAGATGGGCGGTCGTCTCGGGCATCCTCGAACCCGGTGAGGAGCCCGCGGCCGCCGCACTCCGGGAAGTGCGCGAGGAGACGGGCATCGACGCCGAGATCGTCCGGCTGACGAGTGTCGACGTCACCGATCCGATCGTCTATCCGAACGGCGACGAAGCGCAGTACCTCGATGTGTCGTTTCTCGTGCGCGCAGTGGGCGGGGAGGCATGCGTCGCCGACGACGAGAATCTCGAGGTCGGCTGGTTCTCCCCCGACGCGCTCCCCGAGCCACTCACCGACAGCTCCCGGCTCCGGCTGGCCAATGCTCTCGAAGGCCGGCCGGAGGCATGGTTCCGGCGTCCCTGATCCGGTACGAGCGCGGCGGCCGAAACTACGAGGCCTCCGGGCAGGAGCCCGAGCTCCCAGGAAACTCTGCTTCTCAGAAATCCCAGTCTTCGTCTTCGGTGACGACTGCCTTGCCGATGACGTAGGAGCTACCCGAGCCCGAGAAGAAGTCGTGGTTCTCGTCGGCGTTCGGCGAGAGCGCCGACAGGATCGCCGGGTTCACGTCGGTCTCGTCCTTGGGGAACAGCGCCTCGTAGCCGAGGTTCATCAGCGCCTTGTTGGCGTTGTACCGCAGGAACTTCTTGACGTCCTCCGTCAGGCCCGCCTCGTCGTACAGGTCTGCGGTGTACTGCGTTTCGTTGTCGTAGAGCTCGAAGAGCAGTTCGAAGACCCAGTCCTTGAGCTCGTCGCGCTCGGCCTGGGTGACCTTCTCGAGGCCCTTCTGGTACTTGTACCCGATGTAGTAGCCGTGCACGGCCTCGTCGCGGATGATCAGCCGGATCATGTCGGCCGTGTTGGTCAGCTTGGCCCGCGACGACCAGTACATCGGCAGGTAGAAGCCCGAGTAGAAGAGGAACGACTCGAGCAGCGTCGAGGCGGCCTTGCGCTTGAGCGGGTTGTCGCCCTTGTAATAGTCGAGGACGATCTGCGCCTTGCGCTGCAGGTTCGCGTTGTCCTCCGACCAGCGGAAGGCATCGTCGATCTCACGGGTCGAGCACAGTGTCGAGAAGATGTTGGAGTACGACTTCGCGTGCACCGACTCCATGAACGCGATGTTGGTGAGAACCGCTTCTTCGTGCGGGGTCACCGCGTCGGGAATCAGCGAGACCGCGCCGACGGTGCCCTGAATGGTGTCGAGCAGGGTCAGGCCCGTGAAGACCCGCATCGTGAGCTGCTGCTCGTAGGCGTTGAGGGTTCCCCACGACGGAATGTCGTTGGACACCGGCACCTTCTCCGGAAGCCAGAAGTTGCCGGTGAGGCGATCCCACACCTCGGCGTCCTTCTCGTCGGGGACGCGGTTCCAGTTGATCGCGGAGACGCGATCGATGAGTTTGACGCGCAGGCCGTCCGCCGGCGAGTGCGCGTGCGGTGCTGAGGTCATCGGTTACCTACCTGATCGGTGTTCGTGTGCAACGGGTGTCGGGGAAGTCGGATCACAGCATGCAGGAGACGCAGCCCTCGACCTCGGTGCCCTCGAGCGCCATCTGCCGCAGGCGGATGTAGTACAGCGTCTTGATGCCCTTGCGCCACGCGTAGATCTGCGCCTTGTTCACGTCGCGGGTGGTCGCGGTGTCCTTGAAGAACAAGGTGAGCGACAGGCCCTGGTCGACGTGCTGCGTCGCCGCAGCGTAGGTGTCGACGATCTTCTCGTACCCGATTTCGTACGCGTCCTGGAAGTACTCGAGGTTGTCGTTGGTCAGGTAGGGAGCCGGGTAGTAGACGCGGCCGATCTTGCCCTCTTTGCGGATCTCGATCTTCGAGGCGACGGGGTGGATCGAGCTCGTGGAGTTGTTGATGTACGAGATCGAACCCGTCGGCGGAACGGCCTGCAGGTTCTGGTTGTAGATGCCGTGCTGCCGGACCGACGCCTCGAGCTCCCGCCAGTCGTCCTGCGTGGGGATCGCCACGTTCGAGTCGGCGAACAGCTGCCGCACCCGCTCGGTCGCCGGTTCCCACGCCTGGTCGGTGTACTTGTCGAAGAACTCACCCGACGCGTACTTCGACTCCGGGAAACCCTTGAAGTAGGAGCCCCGCTCGATGGCGAGCTTGTTCGACGCACGCAGCGCGTGGAACAGCACGGTGTAGAAGTACATGTTCGTGAAGTCGATGCCCTCGTCGGAGCCGTAGAAGATCCGCTCGCGGGCGAGGTAGCCGTGCAGGTTCATCTGCCCGAGGCCGATCGCGTGGGAATCGTTGTTACCCTGCTCGATCGACGGAACCGAGTTGATGTGGGTCTGGTCGGATACCGCCGTCAGCCCTCGGATCGCAACCTCGATCGTGTGCGCGAAGTCCGGCGAATCCATCGCCTTGGCGATGTTGAGCGAACCGAGGTTGCAGGAGATGTCCTTGCCGACATGGCTGTAGGACAGGTCGTCGTTGTAGGTCGACGGCGTGGACACCTGCAGGATCTCCGAACACAGGTTCGAGTGGGTGATCTTGCCGGCGATCGGGTTCGCGCGGTTGACCGTGTCCTCGAACATGACGTACGGATAACCGGATTCGAACTGCAGTTCGGCGACCGTCTGGAAGAACTCGCGCGCCTTGATCTTCGACTTGCGGATCCGGCTGTCGTCGACCATCTCGTAGTACTTCTCGGTGACGTCGATGTCGGCGAACGGCTTGCCGTAGATGCGCTCGACGTCGTACGGCGAGAAGAGGTACATGTCCTCGTTCCGCTTCGCCAGCTCGAAGGTGATGTCCGGGATCACGACGCCCAGCGACAGTGTCTTGATGCGGATCTTCTCGTCGGCGTTCTCACGCTTGGTGTCGAGGAAGCGGTAGATGTCGGGGTGGTGGGCGTGCAGGTACACCGCACCCGCGCCCTGCCGGGCGCCGAGCTGGTTGGCGTACGAGAACGAATCCTCGAGCAGCTTCATGATGGGGATGACGCCGGAGGACTGGTTCTCGATCTTCTTGATCGGCGCGCCGTGCTCACGAATGTTGGTCAGCAGCAGCGCAACGCCGCCACCGCGCTTGGACAGCTGCAGTGCCGAGTTGATCGCGCGGCCGATCGACTCCATGTTGTCCTCGATGCGGAGCAGGAAGCACGAGACCGGCTCGCCGCGCTGCTTCTTGCCGGAGTTGAGGAACGTGGGAGTGGCCGGCTGGAAACGCCCGGAGATGATCTCGTCGACGAGGTGCTTCGCGAGGATCTCGTCGCCGTCGGCGAGCGTCAGCGCCACCATGCACACGCGATCTTCGAAGCGCTCGAGGTAGCGCTTTCCGTCGAAGGTCTTGAGCGTGTACGACGTGTAGTACTTGAACGCGCCGAGGAAGGTCGGGAAGCGGAACTTCTGCGCGTACGCGTGCTGGAACAGCGTCTTGACGAACGGCCGCGAGTATTTGTCGAGGACCTCGGGCTCGTAGTAGTTCTCCTCGACGAGATAGTCGAGCTTCTCGTCGAGATTGTGGAAGAAGACGGTGTTCTGGTTGACGTGCTGAAGGAAGTACTGCCGCGCCGCGGCGACATCCTTGTCGAACTGGATCTCGCCGTTCGGGCCGTACAGGTTCAGCATGGCGTTGAGCGCGTGGTAGTCGAGGCCCTTGAGCGACTCGTCGAGCTTCGGGCTCTTGACGGGATCGGGATCGGTAATGGTCACAGTGCTGTCCCCACCTATCGAATAAAGGAACGTGGCCGCGCTGTCACGTGTGCGACGCGCGTCGAAATGGATACGAATGACGATGTGCCCCATGAACTTCGGGGCGCGGCGGTGCGGCCTATGCGGTTTGCAGCTCCGATTCCCAGAAGTGGGCGAGCCCGGCACGGACACGCTCGACATCGTCGGCGGTGCCCATCAGCTCGAATCGATACAGGTAGGGCACCCGGCACTTGCGCGCGACGATGTCGCCCGCGAAACAGTACGACTCCCCGAAGTTGGTGTTTCCCGCCGCGATCACACCTCGGATCAGACCCCGGTTGTGCTCGTTGTTCAGGAATCGGATGACCTGTTTGGGGACGTAGTGGGTGTCGCGTCCGGTGGCGGTGGTCCCACCCCCATAGGTGGGCACCACCAGCACGTACGGCTCGTGTACTTCGAAGGCGCCCTCACGGTCGTGCAGCGGAATCCGCGTTGCCGGGATTCCGAGCTTCTGCACGAACCGGTGGGTGTTCTCCGATGCACTCGAGAAGTACACCAGCGACGTGCCCGGGGACTGACCCTGCGAGGTCATCGATGTTCACCACTCTTCAATCGATTGCGAAGACCGGCTCGGTCGGGCGAAGAACTTCTGCCGCAGCGAACTGCGACCGGTCCGCCGGGGCGGACGGCACGCACACTCAGGCTGCGACCGTGAGCGCCTTGATGCGATCGGGGCGGAATCCCGCCCAGTGATCGTCACCGGCGACGACGACGGGAGCCTGGAGGTAACCCAGCGCCATCACGTAGTCGCGGGCCTCCGGGTTCTCGGTGATGTCGACGACGTCGTACTCGATGCCGGCCTTGTCGAGGGCGCGGTAGGTGGCGTTGCACTGGACGCAGGCAGGCTTGGTGTAGACGGTGATGTTCATGGGTGCCCCTTAGTTCACATGGCCCTTGACGGCCTGACGACTGACTGCTGCGCGGTGCTCGAACGCCCACCGAATCCGCCTGATCCCACTTCCCCGAGAGACCGGCGCCCCTTGGGCCCTCCAGCGGTCTAGACACTACACCTTGTGCCTGACAGAAACTAAGAACCCAGGATCTTGTGAGTTACAGGGTTGATATTCCCAGGTCGCGCAGCCCCGACACGGACGTTCAGGGGCCTGTACGGCGTGTCGCGAGGAGGCGCGCCGCCCGTGCGCTCGAACACAGTGTGCCGTGCCCCACCGACACTCCCCCGCGGAGTGCCGGTGGGTGCGCGCTACGGCAGTGCGGACAGGACGTCGTCGAGCCTGGCCGGCAGGCTCCGCACCCGCACCCCGGTCGCGTGCCAGAGCGCGTTGACGACCGCGGCGGCGCTGCCGACGATGCCGATCTCGCCGATTCCACGCGAACCCACGGCGGTCGCGTGGAAGTCGTCCTCGTCGAGCCACGCGGCGTCCACGTCGCGGATGTCCGCGTGCGTCGGCACGTGGTACTCCGCGAGATCGTGGTTGAGGACGTGCCCGAACCGCGGGTCGCGGATGCTCTCCTCGAACAACGCCATGGAGATGCCGAACGACATGCCGCCGATGAACTGCGAACGAGCCGTCCGCGGATTGATCACCCGTCCCACCGAGAACATCCCGAACATGCGCGGCACCCGGATCTCGCCGGTGTCGCGATCGACCCGGACTTCGGCGAAGTGCGCACCGAAAGACGCCGCGGTGTAGTTCTCGAGGTCGGAGTTCTCCCCCGCAGTGGCGGACGCTTCGTCGCCCGGCTCGGGAGTTCCCCCGAACCGCGTCCGGAACGTTCCCGCCGCCGCGACGATGGCGTTGCCCCACGACGATGTGCCCGACGAGCCGCCCGCGACGGTGCCGTACGGCAGTGCGCTGTCGCCCAGATCGAGGTCGATCTGTTCCGGGGCCACGCCCAGCGCGTCGGCGGCGACCAGCGTCAGCGCGGTCCACGCGCCGGTGCCGAGGTCCGAGGCCCCGATCCGGACCTGGAACCGTCCCTGCCCCCGGTACCGGATCGACGCTTCCGAGCCGGGCTGGACCATGTGGGGGTAGGTCGCCACCGCGACACCGGTGCCGGTGAGCCACCTGCCGTCGCTACGCGTCCCCGGCGACCGATCCGACGGATCCCATCCGAACCGCTCGGCACCTTCGCGCAGGCATTCGACGAGCCGTCGCGACGACCAGGGTTTCCCCGTCTCGGGATCGTTCTCGGGTTCGTTGAGAATGCGGAGTTCGACGGGATCGATCCCGCACGCCACCGCCAATTCGTCCATCGCCACCTCCCCGGCGAACATGCCGGGGGCCTCGCCGGGAGCACGCATCCAGAACGGTGCCGGCACGTCGAGGGCGACCGCCTTGTGAGTCGTGCGCACGTTGGGTACGTCGTACAGATTCCGGAGTGGCACGGCGGCCTGCTCGACGAATTCGGTGACGTGGGAACTCTGGACGTAGGCCTCGTGCACGATGCCCGTGAGCCGGCCGTCACGCCGGGCCGCGAGCCGCAGATGCGATGCCGTCGGCGAGCGGTAACCGACATAACCGAACATGTCGTGCCGGGAGACCGCGAACTTCACCGCGCGACCCGGCACCGCGCGGGCTGCGAGCGCCCCGAGCACGTCGTGGGCGTGCGGTCCGCCCTTCGATCCGAAGCCACCCCCGATGTACGGGCAGATCACCCGCATGGCCGAGGGGTCGAGGCCGAGCGCCGGTGCCAGCGCCGCGACCACACCGTGCGGATGCTGGGTGGAGGTGTAGAGGGTGAGGGTGTCCCCGTCCCACAGCGCGACGACCGTGTGCGGCTCGAGCGGGTTGTTGTGCTCCTCCGGTGTGGAGTACCACTCGTCGATCACCACGTCGGCACCGGAGAACGCCGCGTCGGTGTGCCCTCGCCCGGACTCTGCCGGGTATCCCCCGTTCGCCTTCTCCGGTGTGTATGCCTCGGGGTGGTCGGTCCGGAATCGGGTGTCGTGCTCGGTGGCGGTGTACTCGACGGACAGCAGGTCGGCGGCATAGCGCGCGGCTTCCGGGCTCTCGGCCACCACCGCCCCGATGATCTGTCCCCGGTAGAGGACGTCGGGGCTCTGCAGCACGACGTATTCGCCCTCGGCCTCGTCGGTCAGGCGCGGCGCGTTCCACGGTGTGAGGACCGTGATGACGCCGGGGACTGCTTCGGCGTCGGCGGTGTCGATCCGGTCGACCGTCCCTCGTGCGATCGTCGACACCAGCGGCACCAGGTACGCGGCGTCCGGCACGGGGTGCTCGTAGGCGTACGGCGCGAGGCCCGCAACCTTCTGGGGCCCGTCGACGCGGGGGGTGGACGTGCCGACGGCGCGCGTTGCGATGTGGGTCATACAGATGCCCCTTCGTCGTGGCGTCCCGCGAGATCCCGGAGCACACCGGCAACCGTGCGGCGCAACAGCGGGATCTTGAACGCGTTTCCTTCGAGAGCCTCGGCGTCGACGAGTTCCGCATCGGCGGCCCTGGCGAACAGGTCCTCGTCGGGGCGCTGCCCGAGCAGGGCGGCCTCGGTGCGGTGGGCGCGCCACGGACGGTGTGCGACGCCACCGAAGGCGATGCGGCAACCGGTGATCGCGCCGTCCGAGATGGTGAGCTCGGCAGCCACCGACACGAGTGCGAACGCATAGGAGGCCCGATCCCGCACCTTGCGGTAAGTGGACAGGGAACTCCGAGGCGGCGGCAGGTGGACACCGACAACCAGTTCGTCGCGCTCGAGGTTGGTGTCGCGATCGGGACGGTCGCCGGGGAGACGGTAGAAGTCCTCGAGCGCAACGGTGCGCTCACCGTCCGGTCCCGCCACGAGGACCTCCGCATCGAGGGCGAGCAGGGCCACGGCCATGTCGGACGGGTGCGTCGCGACGCACTCCTCGGAGGCGCCGAGCACGGCGTGATAGCGCGTGTACCCTCCCAGCGCGGAACATCCGCTGCCGGGCTCGCGCTTGTTGCACGGGGTGGACACGTCGCGGAAGTACACGCAGCGGGTGCGCTGCAGTAGATTCCCGCCGGTCGTGGCGGCATTGCGCAACTGGGGGGAGGCGCCCGCCAAGAGCGCACGCGCGAGCATCGGGTAGTCGCGCCGCACGTCCGGATGCACGGCGAGCGCGCTGTTGCGTACGTTCGCGCCGACCCGGAGACCCCCGTCCGCAGTGCGCTCGACCTCATCGAGAGGCAGGTGGGAGATGTCGACGAGCATGTCGGGAGTGGTCACGCCGAGCTTCAGATGGTCGACGAGATTGGTTCCGGCCGCGAGGAATACCGCATCCGGGTTGTCGTGCACGAGCGCGACCGCCGATGCGGTGTCGGCGGGTCGCTCGTAACGAAGCGGCTTCATCGGGCCTGCCCCCGCTCTGCGACGTCGCGGATCGCCTCGACGATGTTGGGGTACGCGGCACAGCGGCACAGATTGCCGCTCATGCGCTCCCGGATCTCCTCGTCGTCGAGTTCGGGCGTCCCGTCCAATTCCGATGTCACATGGCTGGGGTCGCCGTGCGCATACTCGTCGAGCATCCCGACCGCGGAACAGATCTGGCCCGGGGTGCAGTACCCGCACTGGAAGGCGTCCTCCTCGAGGAAGCGCTCCTGCAGGGGATGCGGTCCGTCGGCCGCGAGACCCGCGGCGGTGACGATGTCCGCGCCGTCGTGCGCGACAGCCAGGGCAAGACAGGTGACTCTGCGCTTCCCGTCGAGAATGACGGTGCACGAGCCGCATTGGCCGAGGTCACACCCCTTCTTCGGGGACGTGACGCCGAGGCGGTCGCGCAGCGCGTCGAGCACGGTGGTGCGAGTGTCGACGGTGCAGTGTCGTTCGGTGCCGTCGACCGTGAAGGTGACGGAATGGTCGTGCAGACCGGGCGGTGCCGCGCCGGTGTCTGCGGTCTCGGATGCCATGAGTCGTCCTCCCGACAGTGGGCTGTCGTTCGGGCATTCCCGATGGGCACCGACTCCAATCACCCGACTCCGATCACCCCGGGCACGATCGCGTCGGATCCGATCTCATCGGCTGGTCACCTCGCCGGGAAACGACGAAGCCC
>JAEZDV010000321.1 GCA_023417985.1 Actinomycetes bacterium
AGCGAGAGCAGGACGACGCGGCCGTCGCGCTCGAGGCGGAGGCGTTCGACGAGTCCGATCTTCGCGAGTCGTTCGGTGTGCTTGGTGGTCGAAGCGCCGGAAAGACCGGTGATGGAGGTGACTTCGCTTGCGCGCAGTGGATGGGGACTGCGTGCGAGGGCGCTGAGTACCTCGAATTCGGTGCGCCCGATGTCGGCCGGTTCGAGTTCGCGGTCGAGGCGTGCGAGGGCGAGCGACCCGATCCGGGTGATCCGGCCGATGACGTCGATCGGTGTCACATCGAGGCCGGGGTAGCGGTCCTCCCACCCGCGACGGACCCGGTCGACGTAGTCGGGGCGTTCGGAGGGCGTGGGCATACGCGCATTCTAGCGGTCTCCCGGAAAGCAGTTCATGGATAATTTACATGTGAAGTATTAGTGTGGTGTGAATGCAGCGACTCCCCTCCGGCTCGAACGACAGCCGCCTGCAGCATTCGGCCCGCGCTCTCGCGCACTCCGTGTCGCCGAACGTGTGGCGCGATGTGCTCGAAATTCGACGCGCAGATCCGACAGTCGCCGTCGCGATCCGGGTCGGCTTGGCGACGTTGATCGCTCTCGTCGGCGGTGGTCTGCTCGGGTACACCGAGGTGGCAGGTTTTGCAGCGCTCGGTTCGGTGTGTTGTGCCTTCCTGCGCCACGAGCCGTACCCGCGGATGGCCGGCAAACTGCTGCTGGTGGGGGCATGTGTCGCCGCCTACACGTTCTTCGGCGCGACCCTCGGCGCACTCGGACTGTCGATATGGCTTCAGATCCCCGCACTGTCGGTGGCCGCCGGTCTGGCATACCTGGTGCTGTCGGCATTCCGGATAACCGGCCCGGGGCCCGTGATCCTGATCTTCGCGGCGGCGGGCGCCGCGGGTTTCGCGGACACCGGGCACGACGTACGGCTCGCGACCGTCGCGGCTGTGTCGGGCGCCGCGGTCGGATGGATTGTCGCCCTGTTCCCGGCCGTCTGGAACCCGCACGGCCCGGCGCGAATCGCCGTCGCGCGTGCGCTCGCGGCGACGTCCTCGATCGAGACCGAGGGTGAGGCTGCTGTCCCTGGTGCCCGCGCGGCGATCGACCGTGCACGCGAGGTGATCGCCCTCGGTGGCCGCCGTGATTCGCACACCGCCGAGTTGCTCGCGCTCGTCGACGCTGCTGAGTCGGTGATCGACCGCGGATCGCACCGAAGCCCCGGCGATCACCTGGCCGACTTTCTCGGATTCGAGACGGAGCTGCGAAAGGTACGTCGCAACATCGACATCCCCCGCGTAGACACTGCCGACGATCCGGTTCTGGAACGGCCTCGAGGCTTCCTCCGCGAGGGGGTTTCGCTCCTGCGTGAGCGGGCGTTGCTCGTCGGATCGGGTCGTGTTCTGGCCGCCTCGGCGCTCGCCGGATCCTTCGCGGCGGCAGCCGGATTGCAGCATCCGCTGTGGGCCACGATGGGAGCGATGGCCGCATTGCAGGGGCTCAACTACCGGCACACCGTAGCTCGCGCGATCCAGCGTCTTCTGGGAAACATGGCCGGCGCGCTGATCGCGGCGGCGGTACTGGTGCTCGACCTCGGCTACTGGCCCCTGGTGGCGTTCATCGTGCTGTTTCAGACGATCACCGAACTCTATGTCACCCGCAATTATGCGATCGCGAGCATCTTCGTCACGGCAATGGCACTGTTGCTCACCGGAATCGGCGAACCGCTAGGGGCCGATATCGCTCTCAGCCGAGTCGCGGACACTCTGATCGGGGTGGTGGTGGGTGTTGTCGTCGCCGCGGTGACGATCCACCGCGGCGACCGACATCACCTGTCGTGATCTCAGGAGTGCGCAGCCTCGAACCGTTCGAGGATGTGGGACGGGATGCGGCCACGCGAACTCACGTCGAATCCTTCGTTACGAGCCCAGTGCCGGATCGCCGCGAGTTGTTCGGGGGAACGGGTGGACGGAATGGTCTTGCGCTTGCGTGCTGCCCGTGACCGTGCCGGTTTGATGACGCGCTCGGTCGTTTCCGCTTGTGCTGCCGGCGTGCGCGTACCCGGAGGCCTCTTCAGCCACGGGCGAAGGACGGCCCAGAACTTGTCCGCGTTGGCCGGACGGAGGTCGATTTCGTATTCGACGTCGTCCACCGCGATCCGAAACGATTGCGCCAGACCATCGGCGATGGGTTGACCGTCGATGTCGTCGAAATATTCGACGCGCACTTTCTGCGCCACACTATTCTCCTTGTCCCCGAATTGTTGCGAATGCGACGCTAGTTGTTACTCCTTGGTATGTTCAAGTCGCGCACATGAAATGCGACTCGATCGACGAAATGATCGAAGAAAACCTCAGGTTCCGTCCCGACGACGATGTCCGCGTCGGGGTCTCGTCCCCAGATTCCCGACCAATCGGCGACCGTCGTCCCCCGGGTGATCCGACCGTCGAGTTCGACATCGACGGTTGCGGGACGTGTCACGTACGGAACGGTGCCGAGCGCGACCGCTGCCGCGAACGGATCGTGGACGTGGGCGAGGAATCCCAGGTTCTGATCCCGGTGGAACTCCATGTAGAACCGCAACGCGTCGGACAGGTGCCGCACCACGGCCACAGAGGCCTGCGAACGGCGGCCACGTGGATCGTCCTCCGACAGCCTTTCCGGGGGAACGCTTCCCGCGAGTTCGGCGATGCGAGCCACGTGTGCCGGCCGCATCTCTATCGACTCGGTGGTATCCAGCGGGCAGAGCAATGGACGCTGCTGGGGGTCGAGTCCCGCGAAAGCATCGAACACCACCTTCGCCGCCTCGGGATCGACCGCGACATTCCACTCCGACGTGGGTGTGGTGTTGCCCGGATGGTTGAAGCAACCGCCCATCACCACCAATCGGCGCAGGCGGCCGAGAACGCCGGGATCGAGACGCAAGGCCAGGGCGAGATTCGTCAGCGGTCCTGTGACCAGACCCGTCAATTCCCCGGGGCGCTCACGCGTCAGTTCGACCCATGCTTCGGCGGCGGTGCGTGCGGACGGCCCGTGCGACGCCGGAGGCAACTCCGCGTATCCCACCCCGCGCGGACCGTGCGTATCCTCGGTCGTCATCAGCGGCGCGACGAGGGGTACCTCCGACCCCACCGCGACCTCGATGTCGGGTCTGCCGCACACTTCAAGCCACGCAAGGGTATTGGCGGTCACCTGGGCGACAGGGACGTTTCCCGCCGTGCACAGCACCGCGGCGATCTCGGCCTCGGGACTCGCCAGCAGGTACAGGAGGGCGAGAGCATCGTCGATGCCGGTGTCGACGTCGACGATCATCGGGACGGGCCCCGGCGACGGCTCGGGTCGGTGTACGTGCACGCTCATATCTTCACCCATCGGACACGTATCAGGCACACGGGCGTCCCCGGTGAACGGGCTCACGCCTGCGCTTGCGACAATCCCGGAATGCCCCAGCGCCCGGAACGTGGATTCTTCACCGAAGCCGACGGTATCTACACGCCGACGAAGTACGCGGTCAGCCCGTGGTCGGACACGATGCTCAACGGGCCGTGCGTGAGTGGCCTTGTCGCCCGGGAACTCGAGAATGCCCACGCACCGGAAGGATTCGTCCCGGCGCGCTTCACACTCGATCTGTTCGCACCGGTCCGGAACGAGGCGATCACTTTCACGACCACGCGGGTCCGCGACGGGAACCGGATCCGCGTGGCCGATGCGAGCCTGATGCAGGGTGGGAAGGTGTCGGCGCGGGCCACCGTCGTGTACCTGCGCCGGTCGGCGCAGCCCCCGGGTTCCGTCTGGACCCGGGACGAACATCCGGCACCGCCGCAAGAGGTGCTCGATTCGCCGCCTGCCACCGATACCTGCTCCTGGTACAGCAGCGACGGCCGCTGGTCGCGGGGACGGTCGGAGCACCAGAACGCGGGCCGTAAACGACTGTGGTCGAGGCAGCTTCCCGTCATCGTCGGTGAGGAACAGTCGCCCTTCGTCAACACCGCGATGGTGGGGGAGGGAACCAGTTTCGTGACCAACTGGGGCGACGAGGGGGTCGGTTTCATCAATGCGGACGTGACGCTCGCGTTGTCGCGTCTGCCCGAGGGACTCGAAGTGGGTGTGGAGGCGGACAACCACCTCGGTGCCGACGGCGTCGCGGTGGGCACGGCCGTGCTGTTCGACAGGCTCGGTCCGTTCGGGACCGGTGTGGTCACCGCGCTGGCCAATGCGCACCGGCAGGTCGACTTCGGCTGACCCGCATTGCTCCGTCCGGTTCGTCCGCCGCCGTTAGCATCGGAAACATGCGTGTGCGGCGGATCGTCGACCTGAGTCATGTCGTTTCACCGGATACCCAGGTGTATCCGGGCGATCCCGAACCCGTCTTCACGCCGCACGCGACGGTCGGCCGCGACGGCTACAACCTGATGCACATCGCGATGGGCGCGCAGACCGGCACACACCTCGACGCACCCCGGCACATCCTCGACGACGGGGAATCCGTCGAACTGCTGGCACCGGAGCGTCTCGTCGGCCGCGGTGTCGTCCTCGACGCGCGCGACGCGCCCCCGCGGTCGTTGCTCACCCCCGAGCGCTGGCACGACACCGTTCCGGAACCCGGTGACATCGCCCTGGTACATACCGGCTGGTCCGTAAACTTCGGCACCGCGGCGTATTTCGACCATCCGGCCCTGAGCGTCGAGGCATGCAGGTGGTTGCTCGACCGGGGCGTTCGAACCATCGGTATCGACGCACCGAGTGTCGATCTGACCGGCGACGGCGCGCTGCCGGCGCACCACGTACTCGCCGGTGGCGGTGCCGTGATCTGCGAGAACCTCCGCAACCTCGGAGCGATCGACTTCCCCGACCCGTTCGTCAGCGTCCTGCCGATACCGTTCGAGGGCACCGACGGTGCTCCCGTTCGCGCGGTCGCGATGCAACTCGGGATGTGATCGCGGTCAACTCAGTTGGGTCACCACGACCCGCACCGTCCCGTACACGGCGGTACCCGCCGTGACGAGCGCGAAGATCGCGATCCAGATCGCAGCCGGTATCCGCGTCAGTCCCCGCAACTGATCGGCGTCCGAGCCGCGACCGCGCCCCTGCCGGTGTGTGCGCGCGAGTTCGAGCACCGGCCGTGTCGCGCCGAGCAGCAGCACCCAGGTGATCAGATAGGCGGCGATGTAGCGCACCACCGGGTCGCCGAAGTACGCGGCAGCACCGACCAGGGCGCCGGCGATGACGACGGAGATGAATCCGTAGAGGTTCCGGATCAGCAGCAGCAGGATCGCGAGCGCTGCGAGCATCGACCACAGCACCGCGGCGGGACGATCGAGGGTCAGGAGCGTCGCGGCCGCGAACCCCAGCACGGCGGGGCCGGTGTACCCGGCGAAGGTCGTCGCGATCATTCCCGGCCCGCGCGGGTTGCCCGAGGAGACCATCACACCCGAGGTGTCGCTGTGCAGCCGGATCCCGGAGAGCTTCCGCCCGACCAGCGCGGCCACGAGGGCATGCGAGCCTTCGTGTGCCTGCGTGATGGTGTGCCGGGTCCTGAGCCACAGCGGCCGCACCCACACCAGGATGAGGGCGACGACCGCAGTCCCCACCACCAGCCATGACGGGGCGGGCTCGTCGACCGTGGAGACGGCCTGCCACGCGGACTGCACGGCGTTCGTGAACGAATCGAGGGTGGACGCCACCGATCACCTTTCCATTTCGGGCCGCCGGGTGCGGTCCCGTCGAACTCGCGGAGAGCACGGACGCGTCATCGTACGGTGCGTGCGAAGGGCTACCGGTGCGCCGATAGCCTGAGAGCCATGCTCAACCCTCGCACCACGCAGATCCGCGCGGGCATCGCAGACTCGTGGGCGGTCGGAGTCGGACTCGTCCCGCTCGGTCTCGCGTTCGGAGTGGTGCTGACGCAAGGCGGCTTCGACTGGTGGTGGGCGCCGATCTTCTCCACCGTGATCTACGCCGGCTCGATGGAATTCCTCGCGATCGGACTGATCGGCGCAGTGACGCCGTTGGCGTCGATCGCCGCCGCGACCCTGCTCGTGAACTTCCGGCACGTCTTCTACGGACTGTCCTTTCCGCTGCACCGGATCCGCAGTCGCGCGGGACGGATCTACGGCGTGTACGCGCTCACCGACGAGTCGTACGCGATCGTCGCTCCCAAGGCGCGCGACGAGCTGTCGGGAACCCGGATTCTCACCGTGCAGGTGGTGTGCCAGCTCGTGTGGGTCGCGTCCGGCACGGTCGGTGCGTTGATCGGAGCGGTGCTGCCCGCCGGTCTCGCCGGCCTCGAGTTCGCGCTCACCGCGTTGTTCGCGGTGCTGGCCCTCGACGCGTTCCGCGCCAACCGCGACGTGCCGTCGCCGGTGATCGCCCTGGTCTGCGGGCTCGTCGCGATGCTGATCTCGAAGGACCAGATGCTCGTCATCGGTCTGGCGCTGTTCGTCGCGGCGCTGTTCGCGCGGTTCGTCTACCGGAATGCGACGACGAATGCCTGACTCGGTGCCGGGCGCCGGATACGTCTTCGTGGCGCTGTTCGTGATGTTCGCGGTCACGGTCGTGCTGCGGGCTGCTCCGTTCGTCGCGTTGTCCGCTCTCCGCGACAATGCGTTCGTGGATTTCCTCGGACGCACCATGCCCACCGGGGTCATGGTGATTCTGGTGATGTACACGTTGCGCGACGTCGGTTCCACGACGTGGGTGCCCGCGACGATCGGATTGGCGGGAACCGTGGGGATGCACGTGTGGCGCCGCAATGCCGCTCTCAGCACGGTCGTGGGGACGGGCCTCTACCTCGTCGCATCGACCGCCTGGTCGTGACCGGTCCGGTCCTGAAACGTGCTGTTCCCGGCCGCGAGCCGGCCATCGGGGGACACCGTGTCGCGCTCGTCGGTTTCCGGGGCTGTGGGGAGACCCGGCCGGCGGCTGCGTGCCGCGATCACCGCTGCGACGAACACGGCGATCGCCGCGAGACACTGCGAGGTGCCGAGTACTTCGAGCAGGAGTTGCTCCACCCACCCTCGCGACGAGGCGTCGCGCAGCAGATGGTTGGGGCCGACGAGGAAGACGACTGTGGCGGGCAGGAGAACCGGCCACCAGGACCGGTAGCGGGGCGCCACGAGCAGCGGGACGAGGAACAGGGCGTACACCCAGTGGTGGGTCACCGCGATGGGTGCGGCGAGCAGCGACGCGAGACCCACGATTGCGAGCGCGACCACAGGTTCGTCCGCGCGGAGGAAGCGGTAGGCAGCCCAGGCGGTGGCAGCCACTATGAGTGCGGCACCCGCCAGCCAGAGCGCCTTGCTGAGCCCCTCCGACAAGTCGAAGCGCGCGATGAGTCCGGTGAGTGCCTGGTTCCGGAAGAATCCGGGGTCGCCCGCGCGATCGGTGGCGAAGAACTCCTCGGTCCAGAAGAAGACGGTCGATTCGGCGCGTAGCCAGTACCCGAACGCGACGGTCGCGATGAACGCACCGAACGCCCGTGCCACCGAGGGAAGATCACGGCGGAGGAGCAGAAGGAGGCCGAAGGCAGCCGGCGTGACCTTGATTGCGGCAGCGAGAGCGATGCCCACGCCCCGGAAACGCTTCGGGATGACGCCGAGGACGTCGGCGACGACGAGTGCCATCAGCACGATGTTGATCTGCCCGAATGCGAAGTTGGAGCGGAACGGCTCGAGTGCGAGCACCACACCGAGCGTCGCCGACGCGACGAGACCGGCGCGAGTGACGTCGAGGCGCCGGTAGACCACCCGCAGAATCCACCAGACCAGTGCGATGAGACCGGCCGTCCACACCACTTGGAGGACGGCGCTGCTCACCAGGGCCATCGGGGCGAACAGGAAGGCCGCGAACGGCGGATAGATGAACCGGAATCCGGAGTGGCTGAAGAAGCCTTCGGTGTAGAGCGGGGTGTGGTTGAGGAACGCCCAGCCCGCGTCGCGGAAGACGTCGAGATCCATCAGGTATTCGGTGGTCGCATCACGCATGTAGCCCGCGACCACCAGGACCGAGACCACGAGACCCGCCGCGATCAACGCGGACTGCACAGGTCGGGAGCGGACTTCGGTCAACAGCACGGGCGAATACCTCCGGGTCGGAAAACGGATGTGGCTACGTTACACAATCGTTGTACTTTCCGTCGGGAGGTCGAGAAGTATGGTCCCGCAGTCCGTTTGGCCACCCGGTACGCGCGGTTTCAAACGTGATGTTTCTCACGAACAGACGCGATGACCGAAGAATATTCGCCTCTCTGTCTGAATGACTAGAGAGGCGAATATTCTCCGTACGTAGGTCAGGTCGCGCTGATCTCGTTCGGGGTGTGTGGAAGGGAACCGGTGCGGATGCCGCCGGACTCGAGGTCCACAGCGTGGAGAGAATCCGTCGCTGGGTCGGTCACGTAGGCGGTGCCTCCGTTCACCAGGAGCGCCGGGCGCGGTGCCTGCCATTCCTCGGGTTCGACCCACGGCGCGAGCACCTCGATCCGGCGGGCGATCGTCCCCGATGCCGGATCGAGCACGTGGAGTGCCCCGTCTGTGCCCAGTACGATCGCTTCACCGTCGGGGCCGCGACCGAGCGAACGAAACGTGTAGCTGGTACCCAGGTCGACGAGTCGGGTTTCGGCAGTGCGGGTATCGACGAGCGCGACCACTTCGGGGCGTTCGAGGTCGGCGTCCGGATCGGTTTTGTAGTCGCCCAGCACCACGGGGGATGCCGGTGACCCGGCGTGATTGCCGATGCGGCCGTACTCGTCGGGGCTCGTGGCTTTGGTGAAAGTGCCGTTGCGGTAGATCATCATGCCGTCCTGGCACCCGAAGATGATCGTCTCTTCCTCCGCCACGGCTTCGCCGTGGACGCCGGGGCATTCTTCGGTGCGCACAACCTCGTGCCGGTTCTCGTCGAGAAGCACTACCCCCGTGCGATTCTCACTGTCTCCGAGTGTGACGAGAATCCGACCGTCTGCGAGCGCGACCGCGACACCGTGGTGCGCCTCTTCGGCTGTGTACGTCTCGGTTTCGGGAAGGTGTTCTGCGGCAGTGAGATCGGCAGGATCGATGAACTCGACGCGTCCGGTGGCGTCGTCGAACAGTGCTGTCGTGTCCGCGTGGGCGACCACGTGTCCGGGTTTTCCGGCGTCGAACAGGGTGTCGGTGAGAACGGCCGGTCCCGCGTAGTGATGGCGGTGGTCGCCGTGGGTGTCGGACCAGCTGCCGGTGTCGAGCACCCGGAAGCCGCCTTCGGTGGAGATCACGACGTGTCGGCCGTCGCCCGCAGCGGCGAGCCTGGTGAACCCGTCGAGTGGTATGTCGTCCACGACGGTCAGGTCCGTCGCATCGACGATCTGGACGCCGCCGTCGTAGGTGAGTGCGAGACGTGGCTCGGCTGCGGACACCTCGGCCGCGGCCTGCGTGGGCGTGGTTGCCGACGCTCCTGTGGTTGCGCTTTCCGAGGTCGGTGTCGAGCATGCGGCGACCAGCGCGCCGGAGAGTGCAACGGTGAGCGCGATGCCGCGCTTGGGGGTCTTCATGGGTACAGAAATACCCCGTAATGAAAATGAATGTCAAAGTCGTTTATGCATACATCTGCATTCCTCTCTCTACGACACGCACTAGAGCAACCCAGAAACACCTGTGCTCGTCGCTACCATCGATCGATGGATCCGGTCCGCAACCCGTACGCCCCGGGCGCGGGACAGCGCCCGCCCGAACTCGCCGGCAGAGAAAAGCAGCTCGCAGCGTTCGAAGTCGTCCTCGAACGCATCTCGCGCGGTCGCCCCGAGCGAAGCGTCGTTCTCACCGGCCTGCGTGGCGTCGGAAAAACCGTCCTGCTCAATCACCTACGTTCGGCTGCCATTGCCAAGAGCTGGGGTACCGGCAAGATCGAAGCCCGCCCGGATCAGGGTTTGCGACGGCCGTTGTCGTCCGCACTCCACATGGCGGTGCGCGAGATCGCGGCCGCACATCCCGATCCCGAATCCGTCGACCACTTCCTCGGTGTGCTGAAATCCTTCGCGTTGCGCGCCACCGCCGACAAGGGAATGCGCGAACGATGGCAGCCCGGGATCGACGCGCCCGCGGTGAAAGGTCGTGCGGACTCCGGCGATATCGAGATCGACCTCGTCGAACTGCTCGTGGACGCCGCGGGACTCGCCCGCGACGTGGGCGTCGGCATCGCACTGTTCCTCGACGAAATGCAAGATCTCGGAGCAGACGACGTGTCGGCGATCTGCGGGGCGTGCCACGAACTGAGCCAGGACACCGCGCCACTGATCGTCGTCGGTGCCGGACTACCGCACCTGCCTGCGGTCTTGTCTGCGTCGAAGTCGTACTCGGAGCGCCTGTTCACGTACCACCGGATCGGCCGTCTCGACCGGGATGCCGCCGACCATGCGCTCATCGCTCCCGCAGAGCGTGAGGACGTCGAATTCACGCAGGACGCACTGGACCTGCTGTACGAGACGGCGGACGGTTATCCGTATTTCGTGCAGGCATACGGCAAGGCCACGTGGGATGTCGCGGCGGACACCCCGATCACCGCAGACGACGTGCGTGTCGCGGCGCCTACGGCCGAAGAGGAACTGGCAGTAGGCTTTTTCGGCTCGCGCTACGAACGGGCCACGCCCGCGGAGCGGGAGTACATGCGGGCCATGGCCGACCTTTCGGGCGACGACGGCCCGGTGGCCACATCGAAGATCGCCGCCGAACTCGGCCGTAAACCGGCCTCGCTCTCACCCGCCCGCGACGGTTTGATCAAGAAAGGTCTGATCTACTCCGCCGAACGTGGGTTCATCGGTTTCACGGTGCCGCACTTCGGGCGATATCTGCGCTCCCAAACAGACTGAGCGGCAATGGCAACCAGCCGTTGATGTGGTCAGTCGGTCACCCACACCACAGTGTCGTCGAGTGTCGCGCGGTCGGTGCGGCAGGTATTCGCCGGATGTGCCTCGTCGGCGTACCCGAACGAGATCGCACACACGATGTCGCGATCGTCGCCGATGCCGAGTTCGCGATGCAATGCAGTGGACGCCATCGGTACCGCTGCTTGAGGAACTGCCGCGATCCCGAGCGCTTCGGCGGCAAGGAGCAGGGTCGCCACGTAACCTCCGCAATCCACCGCGCCGTACACCCCGAGCGCCTTGTCGGTCGTGATAACGGCGACGTGAGGTGCTCCGAAGAAACGGAAGTTCTCGAGCATCTGTTCGCCACGACGCGCATAGTCGTCGCGGGCGATACCCAACGAGTTGTAGAGGGCATACCCGGCGTTGCGGCGACGATCGGCGTATTCGCCGCGATACTCCGCGGGACCTGCGATATCCGGGTCCAGTTCCCCGGACGCACCCTGCGCATAGACCGCCTCACGCAACCGTTCGGTCGCCGCACCGCTGATCAGATGTACCCGCCAGGGTTGCGAGTTGCACCACGACGCAGTCCGCTGACCCATCCGGAGCATGCGTTCGATGTCTTCGCGCGGCACCTCCTTGGACAGGAAGGCGCGGCAGCTGTAGCGGGAGTCGAGCAGATTCGACAATACGTCGGCAGAACCGGTCATCTGCTCACCATTGCATACCGGCGGTGGCACGAGATTCGTCGGAGCGTCCGTCCGATCGGTATCGCGGCATCCCGTCAGCGACGGGTCACCGGGACGGCCACCTCGTTGCGACGGCGGAACGGAACCGTCCACGGCGGGTCGTAGAACCAGGCCACGGGCGGGCCGGTCGAGGTCCACGCGGTGGCTTCCAGCCTCCGCAGCAGTTCGGCGCTCCGTTCTGCGACTGCTGCGCGCCCGCGGTCGCCTGCGAAACGCAGGACCGCCAGCGTCTCGCCCGGGATCTCCACGAGATTCACGGATCGGTCCATGGGTGTGGGCAGGGTGGGCATCGTCCATTTCGACGGCATGTAGAAGCGGATCACCGACGAGTCTCCCGGCCCTCCGGACTGGGATACCGGAGCAGTCATGGCAATCTTCGATTCGGTGTCGTTGGAGCCGAAGATGTACCCGGCGAGGCGGCGGAAACCGGTGTCGCGGGCACGTTCCTCCTCTGCGACCACCGTCGTTTCCGCGGCAATGCGAGGCCCGTACCGGCGGACCTCCAGTCCTTGGGAGCGGTCCTGGACGTCGTAACGCGGTTCTTCGGTGCCGCGGCGGATGCCTATCAACGAACCGAAGCCCTTTGCCACCTCGGTCGCCATCGCTACCACTCGCATGTCGGCCTCCCGTCGATTTGCTCAGCCGTCACCTCCACGGTAGGCCGAGTGCGCCGACGACAGGACCCGTAGCGCCTGCACCGGCCAGGTGTATCCGTCCGTAGGACGCGTCTAGCCGAATCTCTAGATCATCGGATATTCCCCGATCACACGATGTCCTCCTCGTCACCGGGCGTGACACGTCGCAGGCCCCGGTAGGCGTCGGCCGGGCTCCGAAGTCCCCCGACCACCGCCGCGACCTCGGCCGCGATGGGCATCTCGATCCCGGCATCACGAGCCAGTTCCATGACGGTCGGCGCAGTCTTGACCCCTTCCGCGACCTGCCCGAGTTCGGCCACCGCTTCGTCGACGCTCAGCCCGCGTGCCAGCGCCTCGCCCAGTCTCCGGTTGCGGGAGGCCGGACTCGTGCACGTGGCGATGAGATCCCCCATGCCGGTGAGACCGGCGAACGTGCGGGCTTGTGCGCCCATTGCCTCCCCGAGCCGTGTCATCTCGGCGAGCCCGCGGGACAGGACCATCGCGCGGGTGTTGTCGCCGACGCGCAATCCCTCCGCCATCCCCGCGGCGATTGCGACGATGTTCTTGAGGATCCCGCCGAGTTCGCATCCGAGCACGTCCGTGTTGCGGTACACCCGAAAGAGTGTGGAGGCGAACAGGGGTTGCAGGGCGGTGCCGACCGAATCGTCCTGCATCGCCACTACGGATGCGGCGGCCTTGCCGTCCGCGATTTCGCCGGCGATGTTCGGCCCGGAGAGCAACCCCACGGGGTGGCCGGGAAGGCATTGGCTGATCACCTGTGTGGGCCGCAAGCGAGTACCGGGTTCGAGGCCCTTCGAGAGAGAAACGATCGGGACCCAGGCCCGCAGTTCATGGGCGAGCGGTTCGAGGGCGGAGCGCACAGCGTACGACGGCACGCCCACGACGAGCACGTCCGCTTCGTGGGCAGCCTCGTTGATGTCCGCTGTGGCGCGCAAGCTCTCGGGCAGTCGTCGATCACCCAGGTAGCGGTGGTTGCGGCGCTCGACGTTGATCTCGTCGGCGATCTCCTTGCTGCGCGACCACAGGAGTGTCGGCGTGTTCCGTGCGGCGAGACCGGCGACGGTCGTGCCCCACGAACCCGAGCCGAGAACAACTACGCGAACTGGACGTGCCATCGGTAATCCTCCCTCCGAAGGGGTGCGGGCGTACCGGTCACCCTGTCACGCCGCAGTAGCTCCCGGGTTGTGGTTCCCAGCCCGGACCGGGATGAACCCCGATATCGCGGCAACGAGGCGCGCGGCCGAGGACGTGGCACGATTGAGCAGGTGACCGGAAAGGCCGACACAGCACAGCGCCTGCGCGACCTCGCCCTGTTGCGACGGGTGCGCGATCGGATCGATCGCGAATACGCACAACCGCTCGACGTGGAAGCACTGGCCCGGGGAGTGAACATTTCGGCGGGGCACCTGAGCAGGCAATTCCGCCTCGCCTACGGTGAGTCGCCGTACTCGTACCTCATGACGCGCCGCATCGAACGCGCCATGGCGTTGCTCCGCCGCGGTGATCTCACCGTCACCGAGGTCTGTTTCGAGGTGGGCTGCTCCTCTCTGGGCACCTTCAGCACGCGCTTCACCGAGTTGGTGGGTGTGTCCCCGAGCAACTACAAACGCGGCGCGGGCATTTCCGCCGCAGGCTTGCCTTCGTGCGTAGCAAAACAGGTCACCAGACCGATCAGAAATCGAGAAGCACGGGGCGCCGGTCCGCATTTACCGTGATGGTCATGGACATCAACATTCACAACACGTTCCTTCCTCACTCCGACCCCGACGCTTCCCTCTCGTTCTATCGCGACACACTCGGATTCGAGGTCCGCAACGACGTCGGCTACGGGGGCATGCGGTGGATCACGGTCGGTGCTGCCGATGGCACCGGTCCTTCTGTAGTCCTCTATCCGCCGACGGCCGATCCGGGTATCACCGACGACGAAGGACGCATGATCGCCGAGATGATGGCAAAAGGAACCTTCGCCTCGATCATCTTGGCCACCAAGGATCTCGACGCCACATTCGCGCGCCTGCAGAACGGCGACACCGAGGTCGTCCAGGAACCGATGGACCAACCGTACGGAGTGCGCGACTGCGCTTTCCGCGACCCCGCCGGCAACATGGTCCGTATTCAGGAGACGAGTTGACATGAACACCTCACCGACCATGATCGATTCCGTCACTCTCGAAGTCCCCGATCCCGCGCCCGCCGAAAGGTTCCACGCCGCCCTCGGCGTCTCCGATCGTGTGCGGGTGCGTACCGGGGACGACGCCACGACCGGTTTCCGCGGTTACACACTGTCTCTGGTGGTGGGGCAACCGAAGACCGTCGATCTGTTCGTCGGCACTGCACTCGACGCGGGCGCGACGGTGCTCAAACCCGTAGCGAAGAGCCTGTGGGGATACGGAGGTGTCGTTCAGGCCCCCGACGGTGCCGTCTGGAACTTTGCGACCTCGTCGAAGAAGAACACCGGCCCGGCCACACGGGAGATCGACGACCTCGTCCTGTTGCTCGGTGTCGACGACGTGAAGGCGACCAAGGCGTTCTACCTCGACCACGGGTTCCGCACGGCGAAGAGCTTCGGTGGCAAGTATGCCGAATTCGAAAGGGCGCCCGGATATATCACGCTCGGTCTCAACAAGCGAAAGGCTCTCGCGAAGAACTCCGGGGTCGCACCGGAGGGAAGCGGCTCCCATCGGATCGTCATACACTGCGACAGCGAACCGTTCACCGACCCGGACGGGTTCGCGTGGCAGACCGCGGCGCGACCGAGTGAGATCGGATAGGCCGGCGTCTGCCAGACCTGGATCCACGGTCGCGAGCGCGGCTGTGCGGACGGATGGAGTCCCATGAGTTCTGCCACCAGGACGAAGACGAGAACCACCTCGCGGTCGCAGGAGAATCACCCCGCCGACAGTCACGACCTGATCCGAGTACACGGGGCGCGGGAGAACAACCTCCGGGACATCAGCCTCGAAATCCCGAAGAGACGGTTGACGGTCTTCACCGGAGTCTCGGGCTCGGGGAAGAGTTCACTGGTGTTTGCGACGATCGCCGCGGAATCGCAGCGGATGATCAACGAGACCTACAGTGCCTTCGTGCAGGGCTTCATGCCGACGCTGGCGCGACCGGACGTCGACGTTCTCGAGGGCCTGACGACGGCGATCATCGTCGACCAGGAGCGGATGGGCGCCAACCCACGCTCCACGGTCGGTACCGCTACCGACGCGAATGCCATGTTGCGCATCCTGTTCAGCCGATTGGGAGAGCCGCACATCGGTTCGTCACAGGCGTTCTCCTTCAACGTCGCCTCGATCAGCGGGGCAGGAGCGGTCACGATCGAGAAGTCCGGGAGAACGGTCAAGGAACGGCGGAGTTTCAGTGTCACCGGAGGTATGTGCCCGCGCTGCGAAGGCATGGGCAAGGTGTCCGACTTCGACCTGACCGCGCTGTACGACGAGAGCAAGTCGCTCGAAGAGGGTGCGCTGACCATTCCCGGCTACACCATGGATGGGTGGTACGGACGAATCTACCGTGGTTCCGGATTCTTCGATCCCGCCAAACCCATCGCGAAATTCACGAAGAAACAACTGAACGATCTGCTCTACAAGGAGCCGACCAGGATCAAGGTCGACGGCATCAACGTCACCTTCGAGGGGCTCATCCCCAAGATCCAGAAATCGATGCTGTCCAAGGATCGGGAGGCGATGCAGCCCCACATCCGGGCGTTCGTCGACCGTGCGATCACATTCCAGACCTGCCCCGAATGCGACGGCACGCGGCTCAGTGAGGCGGCACGGTCGTCCAAGATCGACGGGAAGAGCATTGCCGACGCGTGCGCGATGCAGATCAGCGACCTCGCCGAATGGATCCGTGGTCTCGACGAACCCTCGGTGGCGCCGTTGCTGAAGTCCCTCGGCCGGACGCTCGATTCGTTCGTCGAGATCGGTCTGGGATACCTCGCCCTCGACCGCCCGGCGGGGACACTGTCCGGTGGTGAAGCGCAGCGCACCAAGCTGATTCGCCACCTCGGGTCGTCGCTCACCGACGTCACCTACGTCTTCGACGAACCGACAATCGGCCTGCACCCCCACGACATAGCGCGGATGAACGACCTGCTGCTCCGGTTGCGGGACAAGGGAAACACGGTGCTCGTGGTGGAGCACAAGCCGGAGGCGATCGCGATCGCCGACCAGGTCGTCGACCTCGGGCCTGGTGCGGGTG
>JAEZDV010000322.1 GCA_023417985.1 Actinomycetes bacterium
CGAAGGTCGTCACCGAGAACTGGGTGCCCATGTGGGTGAAGAAGCCCAGTTTGGTGCCCGGGCGGCGCCACACCACACCGATCTGTGCGACCAACTCGCGAAGGCCCATCGGCCGCGTGGCCGGCGCGTCTCCGTACGGCGCGTCACGCACCGTGGCGATGACCAGGATGCAGGCGAACACACCGATCGACGCCGCGCTGCCGTACGCCGCGGTCCATCCCACACCGGTCAGCACCAGCACGAACGGAACCGCGGACAGCACCTGGCCGAGCTGGCCGAGAATCCCGGGGAGCTGCGAGACGAGGGGCACCCGTCGCGGCGCGAACCATACCGGCACCAGCCGGAGAACCGAGATGAACGTCAGCGCATCACCCGCGCCGCCGACCACCCGGGCGAGATAGGCGATCGGCAACGACTCCGTGGTGGCGAGCACCAACTGAGCCACCGCCATGACCGCCGCACCGATCGCGATGACCCAGCGCGAACCGAATCGGTCGAGGAGCACCCCGGCCGGGATCTGCATGCCCGCGTACACGACGAGCTGAAGGACGACGAACCCCGAGAGCACCGCCGGGGAGATCTCGAAACGCTCGGTCGCGGCGAGCCCGGAAACGCCGAACGCCGTCCGGTGCAGAACCGCCACGATGTAGGCGAAAACACCGACACTCCAGACCAGCCACGCCCTCATGATGGACGAACGTTACTCCCACGCTCGAGAGCGACGCCGACTACTCGCGACCGAGCGACACCCACTGTGGGTCTGCGGACCGCGGTCCGGCGACCTTGTCGGCGAGCAGATCGAGTCGCGCGATCTGGTCCGGTGTCAGCGTCACGTCGAGCGCGCCCACGTTCTCGGCGACCCGCGCGGCGTACCGGGTGCCGGGAATCGACACCGACGGGAGACCGAACTCGCGGCCTTTCGCGTCCAGCCACGCCAGCGCGACCTGCGCGACCGTCACTCCGGCTTCGTCGGCGACCGCCCGGACCTCGTCTCGCACAGTGAGGTTGCCTGGGAGGGCACCGGACGCGAATCGCGGGAATCTGCGCCGCAGATCTCCCTCCCCGAGCTGCTCCGGGTCGAACGAATCGGTGAGCAGGCCCCTGCTCACGGGTGAGTACGGCACGAACCCGATGCCCAGTTCGGCGGCCGTCGGCACCACATGTCGTTCGACATCTCGCGACACGAGGCTCCATTCGGACTGCACCGCTGCGATCGGGTGGACGGCGTGTGCGCGACGGATCTCGTCGCCGGTTGCCTCGGACAATCCGATGTGGCGGACCTTGCCGGCCAGCACGAGTTCGGCGAGCGCACCGACGGTCTCCTCGATGGGCACCTCCGGATCGACACGGTGCAGGTAATACAGATCCACGCTGTCCACCCCGAGCCGAGCGAGTGATTCGTCGATCGCCTGCTTCGCATGTTCGGGCCGCCCGTCGATGCGACGATTGCCGGTGCCGGTGGAGCCGATGCCTCCCACGAGACCGAACTTCGTCGCCACCTGCACCTCGTCGCGCCGGGCTGCGAGAAGCTTTCCGACCACGATCTCGCTCGTGCCGTTGCCGTACACGTTCGCGGTGTCGACGAAGGTGATTCCCAGGTCCACCGCGTGGTGGAGCGTGGCAAGCGCCCGTTCGGGATCGATCGGCCCGTATGCAGGGGAAACCGACATCGCTCCGTAACCCTGGGCGCTGACGGTCAGCCCGGGGGCAAGCTCGACGGTGGGGACGGACATGCACTCTCCTCGAATCGGCGGGGGTCCCGCGGACGGTGGGCTCCCGGTCGATCCTGACGCACGCCGAGCGCGGGCGCACGGGTTGAAATCGCCATGATCACAGGCCGCCCGTGTCTAGGGTGGGAACCATGGCGAACGACTGGGTTTCACTACAACGCACCGCTCGGCGCGAGTTCGACAGCCGCGTCGCGCAGATCACCGACTGGCACGCCCCCACCCCCGACACCGAATGGGACATCACAACTCTGGTCCGGCACGTCGTCGACGAACAACGCTGGGTGGCGCCGTTGCTGTCGGGACGCACACTCGAAGAGGCCGAGGCCGCTCTCGAACCCCTCGGCGACGACCTTGCCGCCGACTGGTCCACATTCTCCGAGCAGGCAACCGAGGCGTGGGCCGCGACGCCGGCCGACCAGGAAGTCCAACTGTCCTACGGCGCCGTGCCGTGCATCGACTATCTGCGGCAGCAGGTCGGCGACATCACCGTGCACGCGTGGGACCTCGCCCGTGCCACCGGATCGGACGAGCAACTCGATCCGGCTCTCGTGGACGCCGTCTGGAAGGACCTCGAGCCGCAGAGCGACATGCTTGCGGGCAGCGGGCTCTTCGCCGATCCCGTTCCCGTCGGCGACGATGCGTCTGTGCAGGACCGCCTGCTCGCCCTCACCGGGCGCGACCCCCGCCGGCACGGAGCCTCATGACCGATCGGCCCGAGCAGCATCTGCCCGACCTCAAACCCCGAAGCCGCGACGTCACCGACGGAATCGAGAAGACCGCCTCCCGCGGCATGCTCCGCGCGGTGGGCATGGGCGACGACGACTGGGAAAAACCCCAGATCGGCGTCGCGTCGTCGTGGAACGAGATCACCCCGTGCAATCTGTCGCTCGACCGGTTGGCGCAGGCCGTCAAGGAGGGTGTGCACGCAGCCGGGGGCTACCCACTCGAGTTCGGCACCATCTCCGTGTCCGACGGCATCTCGATGGGACACGAGGGAATGCACTTCTCCCTCGTGTCGCGGGAAGTGATCGCCGACAGCGTGGAGACGGTGATGCAGGCCGAGCGACTCGACGGATCGGTACTTCTCGCAGGGTGTGACAAGTCGCTGCCGGGCATGCTCATGGCCGCCGCCCGCCTCGACCTCGCGTCGGTGTTCCTGTATGCCGGATCGATCCTGCCGGGTGTCGCAAAACTGTCCGACGGCACCGAACGCGACGTCACGATCATCGATGCGTTCGAAGCCGTCGGCGCATGCGCGCGGGGCCTGATGTCGGAAGCCGACCTCGGTGCCATCGAGCGGGCCATCTGCCCGGGAGAAGGCGCATGCGGAGGCATGTACACCGCGAACACGATGGCCAGTGCCGCCGAAGCCCTCGGCATGTCGCTGCCCGGCAGCGCGTCACCACCCGCCACCGACCGCAGGCGCGACGGATTCGCGCGGCGCAGCGGCCAAGCGGTCGTGGAGATGCTGCGCCGCGGGGTCACCGCGTCCGACATCCTGACGAAGGAAGCGTTCGAGAACGCGATTGCCGTGGTCATGGCGTTCGGTGGATCCACCAACGCGGTCCTGCATCTGCTTGCCATCGCACACGAGGCGCAGGTGGAACTCACCCTCGACGACTTCGTGCGCGTCGGCGCACGGGTGCCGCACCTCGCCGACGTCAAACCGTTCGGCACCCACGTCATGAAAGATGTCGACCACATCGGCGGCGTACCGGTGATCATGAAGGCGTTGCTCGACGCCGGACTGCTCCAC
>JAEZDV010000003.1 GCA_023417985.1 Actinomycetes bacterium
GGTTCAGCTCGCCGGCCTTCAGCTCCGGGGTGCGCTGCGCGGCGTCGAGGAAGCGGTCCTGCTCAGCCGGTGCGATGACACCCTCGGTGAGGGTGCGGAACTTCGCGATGTACTGGTCGCGGGCGAACGGGCGAGCGCCGAGCGGGTGCGCGTCGGCGACGGCGAGTTCGTCGACGATGACCTCGCCGCTCTTGAGAGTGACCTCGGCGCGAGCGCCGAAGGCCTTCTCGTTCGGGTCGGTGGAGTGGTAGCGGCGGGTCCACTCGGGGTCCTCGGCGGTGGAGATCTTCTTCCACAGCTCGATGGTGGCGGGGCGCTGTGCCCGCTCCGGAGCGTAGGACCGCTCGTGATGCCAGGTGCCATCCTGCAGTGCGACGGCGAAGATGTACATGATCGAGTGGTCGAGGGTCTCGCGAGAAGCCTTGGGATCGAACTTCTGCGGATCGTTCGATCCGGTGCCGATCACGTAGTGGGTGTGATGACTGGTGTGCAGCACGATCGACGCGATCTGGTCCAGGTCGCCGACCCGCTCGCGCAGGCGGAACGCCAGGTCGATCGGGGCCTGGCTCTGGTACTCGGCCGAGTGCTCCTTGGTGTAGGTGTCGAGGATGCCGCGCTTGGCCTCACCCGGGCCGGGCAGCGGCACGTTGTACTCCGCCTTCGGGCCACCGAGCAGCCACGCGATGACACCGTCCTCGCCCTCCCAGATCGGCGACGGCGCACCCTCGCCGCGCATCGCGCGGTCCACGGCCTCGACCGCCATCTTGCCGGCAAATGCGGGGGCGTACGCCTTCCAGCTGGAGATCTCGCCCTTGCGCGACTGGCGGGTCGCGGTGGTGGTGTGCAGCGCCTGGCCGATCGCCTGGTAGACGGTCTCGGTGTCGAGGCCGAGCAGGGTGCCGATACCGGCGGCCGCGGAGGGACCGAGGTGGGCGACGTGGTCGATCTTGTGCTCGTGCAGGCAGATCGCCCGGACGAGGTCGACCTGGATCTCGTATCCCGTGGCCAGGCCCCGGATCAGGTCGGCGCCGCTGCGGCCGGTGTGCTGCGCGACGGCGAGGATCGGTGGAATGTTGTCACCGGGGTGCGAGTATTCCGCGGCGAGGAACGTGTCGTGGAAGTCGAGTTCGCGCACCGCGACGCCGTTCGCCCAGGCCGCCCACTCCGGGGAGAACGTGCCACCGATCCCGAACACAGTCGATCCGGGGCTGTACGGATGCGACTGCGCCTGGGCCCGGGCGTTGGTGACCGGGCGCCGGGTCAGGGAGGCCGCCGCGACCGAGGCGTTGTCGATGATCCGGTTGACGATCATCTCGGCGGTGTCCGCGGGCATCTCCACCGGGTCGGTCGCGACCTCGGCGATCTTCCACGCCAGATGCTCGTCCCGAGGGAATTCCTCGGCGGACCGGTGGGTGCGAACGGAATGGGTCTTCAACGTATGTCCTCCGATGAATCTGCGTCGCACTGTCAGGGCGGGCGACGCGGCGATAATTGCAGCGTATGCAGACGAGGGAACGACGTGAAGTGACTGAATATGCGTATTTCAGTGGCGTGTATCGGCCGATTTTGCAAATAGTGCGAATCTGGGTGATCGTGTTTGAGTGGACAAGACAGCGTCGGCACGCGACACGGGTAGGAAGGACGCCAAGATGCAGAAGATCTACGGCGGTCCGCGGTTGCGCCGGCTTCGCGAGGAGCGGGGTCTCACCCAGCTCGCGCTCGCGCGAGTCCTGGATCTGTCGGCGAGTTACGTCAACCAGCTGGAGAACGATCAGCGTCCACTGACGGTGGCAGTGCTTCTCAAGCTCAACTCCACCTTCGACCTCGACGCCCAGTTCTTCGCAGCCGAGGCGGATGCTCGGCTGGCGGCGGATCTGCACGATGTTCTGACCGCTGTCGGCACCACGACCCCGAGCCCGACACGCGTCGAGGAACTCGTCGCGCGGATGCCGGAAATCGGTAACGCTCTCGTCAACGTGCACCGTCGGCTCGTCGCAGCGACGGAACAGCTCGAGCAGTACAGCGCTCATCTCGCGGCCCCGTCCGATACCGGGACCGAACCTGCGATTCCGATGCCGTTCGAGGAGGTGCGAGACTTCTTCTACGACAGGCACAATCACATCGCGGAGCTGGACGACGCCGCCGAGCGACTGTTCGTCGAGAGCCGGTTCCGGGTCGGTTCGCTGGACACTCAGCTGACAGCCCTACTCGAGTCCGAACACGACATCGTCGTCCGTCTGCGCACGGATCCACCCGATCGTCCCGGACCCAAACGCGTGTACGACCCGACCAACCGCATCCTCACCCTGTCGAGGCACCTGTCACCGGGGCAGCGTGCCTTCCAGATCGCCACGCAACTGGCCTTCCTCACGCAATCCGCCGTGATCGAACAGCAGGTCGCAGCCGCGACCGGGATCAGCGACAATGCCCGCGAACTCGCGAAGATCGGCCTGGCGAACTACTTCGCCGGCGCACTCCTGCTGCCGTACAGCCAGTTCCTCGATGCAGCCGAGCAATTGCACTACGACATCGAGATGCTCGCACTGCAATTCGAGGTCGGGTTCGAGACCGTCTGCCACCGTCTCTCCACGATGCAGCGCCCCAACCGCCGCGGGGTGCCGTTCTTCTTCGTTCGAACCGACCGCGCCGGAAACATCTCGAAACGCCAGTCCGCCACGGCCTTCCACTTCTCCAGAGTCGGCGGCAGCTGCCCCCTGTGGGTGGTCCACGACGCCTTCAGCACCCCTGGGCGGATCCTCACCCAGGTGGCGCAGATGCCCGATGGCCGCACGTACCTGTGGATCGCACGCACCACCGACGACGAGGTCCGCCCCTACGGCGTGCCGGAACGCAGCTTCGCCGTCGGACTCGGCTGCGACATCACCCACGCAGATCGCCTCGTCTACTCGCGCGGCCTCCGCCTCGACGAACAGATGTCCCCGGTCCCGATCGGCGCCGGCTGCAAGATCTGTGAACGAACGGATTGCGCGCAGCGAGCCTTTCCCCAGATCGGCCGACCTATCCGCGCCGACATCGACTTCAGCAGCAGACTGCCGTACCCGCCCCAACGTCCGAGCACATAGGGCCATACGCCTGCACTGATGCGATCAGGTGACCACACATCCGACCGGATCACAGTGTCGGTGAGCCGCTCTAACCTGCAGTTGTGATGTTGAGTGACCCCGATGACGATGCTGATGACTCGGCACCGGTAGCACTGGCCAGCGGGCCGGCCGCTTCCACGGTGTTAACTTCCGAATCCGCTGCGCTGGTAGGACGGGCGGTGGGGGCGTCGAAGTCGGAGAACACCCGGCGCGCGTACCTGTCGGATTGGCGACGGTTCGAACGCTGGTGCACCACTCGCGGCCACGAGGTGTTGCCGGCGGCCCCATTGGTGGTCGCCGCGTATCTCGCGGAATCCGCTGAGCTTCGGGACGAGGCCGGCGGGCGGGTGTATGCCCCGGCGACACTGACGCGCTGGGTCGCGGCGATTGGACACCGCCACCGCGCCGCCGGGCACACCGCGCCGGGGTCGGCGGAGATAGTCGCGGCGACGCTGTCAGGGATCCGCCGCACCTACGCCTCAGCCGGGGACCGCCCGGTCAAACGGGTCGCCCCGCTGCTGGCCGACGACGTGGTCACGATCGTCACCGCCGCCCGCGAGACCGCGACCGGATGGGCGGACCAGGTGTACGAGCGGCGCGACAGTGCGCTGCTGCTGATGGGGTTCGCGGGAGCGTTCCGCCGCTCGGAGCTGGCCGGATTCCAGGTCGGAGACATCACCCGGCACAGGCACGACGGACTGCATCTGCGACTGCGGAAGTCGAAGACCGACCAGGACGGGACCGGTGACACCCGCGCACTGCCGTACACCGATTCGCACCGCTCGTGCCCGCCGTGCGCGTATCTGCGGTGGCTACAGGTCGCGGCCGCTTTCGACGCGGCCGGCCGGCCTGCGGTAATCCGACTCATTCGCGGAGCCCCCGACTTCGTTGGGCATGTGTGCCGGGGAGCCTGGCCGCGCACACCCGAGACTGTGGCGCCGGTGTTCCGGTCGGTGCGTCGTAACGGGAACCTCTCGACTGCCGGTTTGTCAGGATCCGCGATCCACAAGCGGATCCGCCAGCGGGCCGCCGCCGCAGGGTACGACCCGGTGCTGGTCGATCAGCTCGGTGGACATTCGCTGCGGGCCGGATTCGTCACCCAGGCCTTCCGCAACGGTGCCGATGCGCACGCGATCATGCGGCAGACCGGGCACGCGAGCCCGGTCATGCTCGAGGTCTACGCCCGTGAACACTCCCCACTGGTCGGCAATGCCGTCACCAGCATCGGGCTGTGACCACCGCACTGCCGCGGCCTCGCCGCTACCGGTATGACTGGGTGCTGTTCCAAGACTGGTGCCGCGCCGCCGAGCTGGCGTGTCTGCCGGCGGCGCCGTCGACACTCGCACTGTTCCTGGCCGAACACCCCGCAGCGGCGTCGACGCAGCGGGCGCGGGTGACGGCGATCAACTGGCACCACGACCACGCCGGACTGCCGGCGCCGGGCCGGTCGGACACCATCCGTGATGTGCTCGACGCCCGACGTGCCGATCGCCTCCGGCTGGTGAGCGAGCTGATCTGGCAGCGGATTCCGCGCGTGCCCGCCGAAGGATGGCCGAAGGGGCTGTTCGGGCGTCGCGACGCCGCCCTGCTCCTCCTCGCCGCCGGCGGTATGCCGCTGCAACAGATCAGCCGCCTGCAGCGCCGCCACATCACCTGCGACGACGAAACGCTGGTCGTCGACAACGGCCGTTACCGGTACCGGATCGATCCCCAGCACGGCGACTCCGACCTCACACCGGCGGCGGTCTACCGCAGGTGGGCTCAGGTACTGGCGTTCGCCGACCGCCACCCCAGCACCCGTACCCTCGCCACGCAGCTGACCCGCGGACACCTTCCCGACATCGCCGACGACCAGTCGCGGGATGGGTTGGTGTTCAGCTCCATCGACCGCTGGGGCTACCTGCCACTACCCCCGCAACCGCTGACCGCGGCCTCGATCGCCGCGATCGTCCGTCAGCACCTGACCGGCGCCGCGCCAGCCCACACGCTCCCGCCCCGCCGGCGGCGACCGATACCGGCGGCGACCGATCCCGCCGCGCCGCCGGAGCCGCCCCAGCTCTCCGATGAGTACTACGATCGCGGCTCCGCAGCCCGCCGCGATGCGCTCACCGCGCTCGCTGACGTCGGGGATGTTCTCGACTATGCGGAAGCTCGCGCCAACGCCCTCCTCGAGCAGACACTGGCAATGATCGAACAGTGGGATCTACCGACGCGCGCCAGCCCACTGCCAGCAGCGTCAAATTGCGCTACCGACCGCTCCGTGAACAGTGCTACTGACACCCGTGCAGTCGACTTCTGAAAATGACAATGCGATCGAGCACCGCAGTGAGCATCGACTTGAACACGGTCCTGGCGACATTGGATCCGATGCAGCGATGGATTCCGAGTCCGAAACTGAAGTGCCGGTTCCCTTTCCGGTCCAGAACGATGTCGTTCGGATCGGGAAAGACCGATGCGTCACGGTTGGCCATCGCCCAGGACAGCCACAGGCGCTCGCCCTCGCGCAGCTCCGTTCAGCGGATCTCGAAGTCGGCCGCAACCGTGCGTCCGTCGCCGGGTGCCGGAGTGAAGAAACGCAGGAATTCTTCGGTCGCCGAATCGAGCAGGCGCTCACGCTCGCGATCGAGCAGGTCCCTCTGATCGGGATTCGACGACAACCACTCGAGCGCGTGAGCGGTGAGGGCCGTCGTCGTATCGAAGCCACCCCCGATCAGCAAGCCGAGCATGCCGAGCAATTCGAGATCGGGCGCCGGTTCGCCGTCGATGCGCAACCCGACGAGCCCGTCGACGAGTCCAGGGCGCGGGTTCGCCTTGATCTCGGCGAGATTCGACAGCAGGTCGATGCCCATCGCGCGATGCATCTCGGCGACCCGCTCGGCGTCCGGCGGGTTCTCCGGCGTGTAGACCGATGCGTGCACCGCTTCACTGCGGCGGGGGACAGATAGGGGTTGAGGACCTGCCGGTAGATGCGGTGCTCCGGATCGTCCATCTCGAGAATGCCGCCGCGCACCATCGCGGCACGACGCGCGGTGGGAATGGAGATCCCCTTGTATCCGCGCCGGGTGCCGTGAACATCGTGGTCGTTCGACACGTTCGCACTGCGTGCGAATTCGAAGACCTCGTCGCTCCCGCCGGCCACCCAGTGCCCGCCGTAGGTGTCGGTCCAGGCGAGGGGGCACCGGGCGTGAAACTCCTCCGTGATCTCCTCGAATCGATGCCGATATTCCGGGGTGTGCCGGTCGAAGTCGATCCGGGGGGGCTTGCGGTCCTGGTCGACGGGTGCGTCATCGATGCTCACGGCTGTTCCTTCGCAGTACAGGGATATCCGGGCGGGATCGTTCTCACACGGTGTTGTCGTTCGTCGACTCGGATCTCGGACGCGGGGACGGTGCCGGCCCGCACCACCGGAGGCTGCTTGCACCGCGCGGACGATGCCCTGGTATCCGGTGCAGCGGCACAGGTTGCCCGAGATCGCTTCCCGGATCTCCTCGTCCGACGGCGACGGATTCTCGCGTAGGAATGCGGTTGCCGACACGATGAATCCCGGTGTGCAGAAACCGCACTGGAGGCCGTGCTGGTCCCGGAAAGCGGCTTGGACGGGAGACAACTCCCCGTCGGATGCGGCGATGCCCTCGATGGTGGTCAGTTCCGCGCCGTCGGCCTGGACTGCGAAGATCAGGCAGGCGCGCACCGCTTCACCGTCGAACAGCACGGTGCACGCCCCGCACACGCCGTGCTCGCATCCGAGATGCGTGCCCGTCAGGCCGCACCGCTCGCGCAGGTAGTCCGCGAGTGTCAGGCGTGGCGGTATACGTTCGTGACGAGTCGCGCCGTTGATACGGACACGGATTTCGACATCAGTCATCGAGTGTCTCCTCCACCGCGCGGGTCCACGCCCGAGCCACCATCGTGGCCCCGACGCGGCGTCGGTACTCGGCCGTGCCGTGACCGTCCGGAACAACATGCCCACCACGACCCCCGCGGTGAGCGGCGAGGGAGTGGGATATGCACCCACGTTCTGCACGTGGTCCATTCCGGCCGCGAGGATCCTGCCCTCCGCGTCGAATGCCATCCGGACGTCCGCGTGCTCATGGCGAGCCATGCCGGACGACATCAGGTTCTCCTGACGGTCTTCGATCCACTTCACCGCGGTGCCCACTTCACCGCAGTGCCGAGTTTGCGTGCCGCGAGTTGGACGCAGATCTCTTCGCGTAGTGGCGCGACCTTCAGCCCGAAACCGCCTCCGGTGTCGCGCGCGATCACGCGGACGCGGTGTTCGTCGATGCCGAGCAGGCGGGCGCAGAAGCCGCGCACCTCGTGCGGTGACTGGGTGGAGATCCACACGGTCATCTCGGCTGTCGACGCCGACCATTCCGCGACCAGACCGCGGGTTTCCATCGGCAAGGGCAGATATGCCTGCTGAAAGATCTGCTGCTGCGCCACGTGTGCGGCATTCTCGAAGATCGGATCGAGCTCCGATGCTGGACGACCTGCCATTTCGCCGGCCGAATTGCCGGCGAATCCTGCGTGGACGAGATGCGGGGACGTGTCCGCCGTGACGTAATCCAGTACGGGCTCGAGCGCTTCGTGCTCCACGTCCACAAGTTCTGCGGCGTCCTCTGCGACGTACCGGCCGGTGGCGACGACGAGGACCACCGGGTCACCGACGAACCGCACTTCTTCTTCGGCGAGCGGCGGCCGCGGTACCGGCGGCATGCCGGGCATGTCGAGCGCGTAGGAGATCTGGTGCGCGACGGTATTGAGTTCGGCTGCGGTGTACGCCGCGAAGACGCCGTCGAGTTGCAGTGCCGCCGACGTGTCGATGCTGCCGATTCGCGCGCGGGGCAACGGACTTCGCACGAAGCAGGCGTGCAGCATGCCGGGTCGGGTCACGTCGTCGACGAATGTGCCGGCGCCGGTGACCAGGCGAAGGTCTTCGATTCGCGGGACGGAGGTACCGACGACGCCGGTCGCCGGGGGAATCTGTGTCCGGTCATCGCGCCGCTCGGCGCAGGGCGAAGGCAGTTGTGGGGGAAGACGACGACGGTGTCATGCGGCAGGTCTCCGTTCACCTGGACTGTTCGTCAGGCATCCGTTGAAGGCTTGTGCTCCAACGTTTTCGAGGAGATGAGCGCGTGCAGGTCTCGCGCAGAATGTCTAACATCGGCGATCGGGCGGTGTCAACATGCTATGTCGTGGTAGGCATACTTGATTGCGAATTTGCGGGAATGATATTTCCGGTCTCGGCATAGCCCTGTGCGCGCCGCGGATCAAGCCCGTGCGGGGTCCGTACGCGCTCGCCCGGGTGACAGCACCAGATCGGAGACGACCTCGAAATACGGCGCGGCGGTACCGCGGCTCGTGGTCCGCTCCACCGACACGCGCGCGGCTCGGCCGTCCAACCGGAGAGTCGCAATCTGATTGCCGAACGTGGGCCCGGCGATTCGATCCCACTCCACCGGAGAGTGGGGCACGGGAGTCACGAGCCGGAGCAACGCCCGCACCGAACGTTCCGCGGCGCGACTCCACGCTGCCCGGAAGCCGGCCCGCACCACCGCCGGAACGCGATTGTGCAGTGGGGAACACGTCAATTGATACACCAGTGACTCTGTCGGAAAGGTGAATCGTGCTTGTGCCGCGTAGGCGTGGTGCACGTCGCCCGACAACACGCAGATCGTCGCGGGTGGGCTACCGGACGGGCCGGTGCGGTCTCCCCGGGCAACGGCGCCGAAGAGTCGAGCGAGACGGTCGAACGAGTCGTGGAACGCCGCCCAGTGTTCGAGATCGGCACCTCGGCGCAGCGCCTCCGCCCACCGTGCGAGTCGCGGACCCCGTCGACCGAACGCCAACTGCTCGTCCCACGCCTCGGCGTCGTGCAGCGCGCGGGGAAGCAGCCACGGCAACGAGGTCCCCACCAGAAGATGATCGTAGTCGCCGCCCGTCTGGTCCTCGATCCAGTCGAACTCCGGATCGGACACCATCTCGCGCCGCTCCGAGGTGAGCACACGGCCGCAACGCGAGTCGACCACGAGAAGGCGCACCGACCCGAAATCCCGCCGATAGGACCACTGCACCCCGTTGCCACCGTCGGCTTCCTCGTCGGCGTCGGAGGCGAACGCGCGGAGAATCGCAGTCGCGTCGCCGTCGGACCCGCGCACCTTCGCGTACAACTCGTTCGTCCTCAGTTCGTCCGGTGAGAGGTTCCCGAGGTGCTGGTAGATCCAGTACGACATGAGGGCGCCGACGATGCGTTCCTCCCACCAGTTGCTCGCCTCGAACTCCGCACGCCAGGACTGCGAGATGTTCCAGTCGTCGTGCACGTCGTGGTCGTCGAAGATCATCGAGGTCGGGACGGTCGAGAGCAGCCACCGCACTTCGGGGTCCGACCACGACTGCGCATACAGCCATGTGTATTCCTCGAAGTCCCGCACCTGGGCGCCGGGCGGTTCGTCGAGGTTGTGCCGCTCACCGACACGGCGCAGGATTTCGTCCGACAGCTCGTCGGCGTACACCTGGTCGCCGAGGAGGACCAGCGCGTCGGGCCATGTGTCGCGCGACTGTGTTCTCATTCGCTGCGCGTACACGACGAGGGCATCCGCGCCGAGAGAATCGTCGTTTCCCGCCTCGGTGGTGGCGACCCGGCACGACCCGAAGGCAAGTTCGAACCTGCTGTCGTCAACGAGGGAGCGGATGACGGAAGGGTCGCTGTCCGTGCTCGGCCACACTTCGACGTCGTCGAGACGGACGCTGTACGGGGTGGTGGAGCCCGGTTCCAGGCCTTCGACGACTACGAGGGCGTAATGGTGCCCCGCCACCGACCAGGTCGGTTCGGAACGACCGAGGATTTCGACGGTGCAAGGCGCAGATGTTTCCACCCAGACCGTCGCATCCGTGGAGCCGACGTGTCTGAGGACGGGGCCGAGCAGAAGTGCCGCCATGGATCACCGAGCCGGAAGTCGCAGGCGCGAGGCCTGATGCGACCGAATCGTACCGGCTCGTGAGGATCGATCCCCGCGAAACCGGCACGGGGAGACGGAATCGGGGGGACTCTGATGAGGCTGGACCGCATGGCCCGGCAGAGTGCGCAACGAGGGGAGCCCGGCGTGGACGACGGCCAGGACGAAACCGGCTGGGACGACCTCGACGAGGATGCGAAGCGGCAGGCCACGGAGAAGGCGGAGAAGGTCCGCAAAATGTACGAGCCCGGTGTGCGGCGCACCGAAATCTTGCCGGGTACCGACGGCATGGTGTCGGGTACCGCCTTTGCCGAGCCCGACGAAGACAACGCGGAGGACGAATCCGCAACGGACCGGGAGTAGGGCCGGCCGGAATCCTGCTGGGAGCCGAGGGCGGCTCGCCGGTGGGTGCGATGACGCGGAACTCCACCCGTTCGTGCCGCAGTAGGTGCAAGATGTGCGGATGCCCGCACACATCACCACCGCACCGCCCACAGTTCACACCGCCCTCCTCAGCCTGGGGGTGTACCGCCCGCGTCGCGTCGTACCCAATTCGGAAATCGTCGAGCGCATCGACTCCACGGACGAGTGGATCCGAACGCGCTCCGGTATCACCGCGCGACGCTGGGCGGACTCGGACGAAACCATCGTGTCGATGAGCACGGCCGCCGCCCGCGACGCGCTCGCGGCTGCCTCCATGGATGCCGACCAGATCGACGCCGTCGTGCTCGCCACGTCGTCGCAGATGGTGCTGGGACCCTCGGCAGGAGCCGTGGTTGCCACGGAACTGGGCATGCACAACACCGCCGCCTACGACGTCTCCGCGGGGTGCGCCGGGTTCTGCTACGCGCTCGGCAACGCGTCGAGCCTCGTCCGCGCGGGCCAAGCGCGCAACGTCCTCGTCATCGGCGTGGAGCGACTGTCGGATCTCCTCGATCCCACCGACCGCTCGTGCGCGTTCATCTTCGCCGACGGCGCCGGTGCCGCGATCGTGGGGCCGTCGGATTCGGAGGGGATCGGCCCGGTTGCCTGGGGTTCGGACGGCAGCCAGACCGACGCGATCAAGCAGGACAAGGACTTCCAGCAATATTTTGCCGAGGTCGACGCCGCGCTGGCCGGCGGACCCGCACCGGAACGCCCGTACATCCGGATGAACGGAGCAGCGGTGTTCCGGTGGGCCGTGACATTCCTGGAGTCGGCCTGCAAAGACGCCCTTGCCCGGTCCGGCGTCACAGCCGACGATCTCGATGCCTTCGTCCCGCACCAGGCGAACAGCCGCATCACCGACGCGCTGATCCGCACCCTGGGACTGCCCGACACCGCAGCGGTCGCCCGCGACATCGCCGAGACAGGCAACACCAGTGCTGCTTCGATTCCCATGGCGATGGAACAGCTCCTGCGTTCCGGCGAATCCAAGCCCGGTGACCTCGCGCTGCTGCTCGGTTTCGGTGCGGGCCTGTCCTATGCCGGGCAGGTCGTGCGAATGCCCGCGATCGTGTAGCGGTACCGGCCCGGGTACGGCATCGGTGGTCTCGCGGAAGGACCTAGTGCGTCCTCGCAGTCACCGGTGCCGTGTCCGGGCTCTTTCGGATCTTTCAGCGGCTATCCTCGTCCATTGCGGTGCGTAGTCGAGGGGCACGGCGTGCGGGCCGCCGAATCGGTAGCCCGAGACGGCTACTCCGCCGAATGAGTCTTCGTGATAGGTGCGGTAGGCCGGTTCGGTTTCGGCCGCGGCGGCGGCCACCATCAACGGCAGAAGATGATCTTCGCGGGGATGAGCCAGACCTGCGCCGGGTGCGCGGCGCCATTGCTGCAGCAGAGCGCTGCGTTGTTCGGGTGCTCCGGTAACCGCGGCGGTGAGCCAGTCGTCCCACTGTCGGGCAGTTCTTGCTGCGAGGCGGGGGTCGATCGGCCGTAGGTTGTGAAAGCTCGATCCACTACCGATGATGAGCACACCCTCGTGGCGGAGGGGTGCGAGGGCACGGCCCACGGCCAGGTGCTCGCCGACGTCGTACGACGACTTGATCGACAGTTCCAGAACGGGGACGGCCGCGGCGGGCCACGCAACGTGCATGGGGGCGAAGGTGCCGTGGCTGTATCCGCGATCCGGGTCGGCCTCGACGGGCACGCCTGCTTCGCCGAGAAGGGCTGTGACGCGTGCGGCCACGGCGGGGGAACCAGGCGCGGGGTATCGGATTCGGTAGGTGAACTCGGGGAACCCGCCGTAGTCGTAGAGCATCGGGGGGCGGGGGTTGGTCTGTACGGTGAATTCGTCGGCCTCCCAATGGCCGGAGATCACCAGCACGGCGGCCGGCGTGGTGCCCACTTCCTGGGGGATCTGTTCGATCGAGGCGCGTAGGTGGGAGTGGTCGAGGCCGAAGACGTTGTCGCCCATCCACGGCCACGGCCCTGCGCCGTGGCTGAGGAAGAACGTCGGGAGTCCGGATGGGGCTGCGGCGTTGATGTGGATCTCCGATCTTGGTCGACTTCGACGTGAAATTAGCATCGACATTTCCTGTCCGAAATGTCGGGGCACTCCCGTGAGCCGCAGGATGAACCAACCGCAATTGTCGGGACCAGGCCTTTTGTGAGTGTTGTCTCCAGGCCCCGCAATGACGCCGTAATTTGCAGGCAACTCCGATGAAGCGAGTGCCGCTTACGTTTGCGCGGCCACGTTCGTTCTGTTCGGGCGTGGTCGAAGCGCGGAGTCGGGAGATTCGATGAACGTTGTGAGGCATTCAGGAGTCCGAATCGGACTTGGCGCCGTCGCCGGGCTGGCATTCGGGTTGATCGTCGGGGAATGGGCGGCGAATCTGAAGTTCGTCGGGGACATGTTCATCCGGTTGATCCAGATGTCCATCGTTCCGCTGGTGATGGCGTCGGTCATCGTGGCAACCGGTTCGATGACCGGCGCCGGCACCGGCAAGATCGCGTTCCGGACCTTCAAATGGATGATCGGTTTCTCGGTCGTGGCAGCGGTCCTGGCCTGGGTCCTGAGTTCGATCATCCGCCCGGGAGGCGGCATGGTCTTCGCCGGGGAACTGGATCCGTCGCTCGAGGAGTCCGCGGACTCGGCTCTCGGTTGGCAGGACACGGTCTTGAACTTCGTCTCGAAGAACATCTTCGACGCGATGTCGACGGCGACGATGGTGCCCATCATCGTCTTCGCGCTCCTGTTCGGTATCGCGCTGCGCCAACACATCACGAAGACCGGCGACGATCGCGTCCTGACATTCTTCGACCAGGTTCAGCAGATCGTGCTCACGATGATCAGGCTGGTCATGCACGTCGCTCCCATCGGTGTCTTCTGCCTGCTCGCTCCCTTGGCCGGCGATGTCGGGTTCTCGGTGGTGACCACCGGCCTTGCGTACTTGGGAACCACACTTCTCGGCGTGCTCATCCTGTTCGTGCTCTTCATCGCGGTGGTGAGCGTGCGGACCCGCTTGAGCCCGTGGAAGCTGCCGTCGAAGCTGGCAGAACAGACGGCGATCGCGGTCACCACGACCAGTTCGGCGGTCACTTTCCCGACGGTCCTGAAGAACACGGTCGAGAAGGTCGGCGTCAGCCGGAAGATCGCAAACTTCACTCTGTCGGTCGGGCTGACGATGGGCTCCTACGGTGCCGTCCTCAACTACATGATCGTCGTGATGTTTCTGGCCCAGTCCGGAAATATCGACCTGAGTGCCGGGCAGATCGTTCTCGGGATGGGATTGGCGATCCTTCTCAACATGGGCACCATCACCGTGCCCGGCGGATTCCCGGTCGTGGCGATGTTCCTTGCGGCCACGCTCGGATTGCCGTTCGAGGCGATCGGCCTGCTGATCGCAGTCGACTGGTTCACCGGTATCTTCCGGACGTTCCTCAACGTCAACGGCGACACCTTCGTCGCGATGCTGGTCGCCGACGCAGACGACGAGATCGATCGCGACGTCTACGACGGGCGTAAGACTGTCACCGCCGACACCCTCGACGTCGAGGAACTCGACGACTTGTCGGTACGCGCCGACCGCGTGGACTGAATCCTGCGGCGAGTGCTTCTGCAGTGGCCACAGGGCAATGCCTCCTCCGGTCGACCGGCACCCGGAGGTCGGTCGACCGGAGGAGGCTGTTTCACCAGCCGCGTTCGCGCCACTCGCCGAGATGCGGACGTTCAGCACCGAGCGTCGAATCCTTGCCGTGGCCGGGGTAGAACACTGTCTCGTCGTCGAAGCGGTCGAAGATCTTCGATTCGACGTCGTCCATCAGCGAGTGGAAGGCGTCGTCGTCGGGCGTCTTGCCGACACCACCGGGGAAGAGGGAATCGCCGGTGAAGATGTGGTGCCGGCCGGTGCCCTGTTCGGTGAGAACCAGCGCGACCGATCCCGGTGTGTGTCCTGCGAGGTGAATCACCTCGAGACTCAGCTCACCCACCCGAATCGACTCACCCTCCGAGAGGATCCGGTCGGGTGCTACGGGCAGCGGCCCGGCGTCGAGCGAATGCGCGGCGGTGGGGACTCCCGTGGCCTGCGCGACCTTCTCGAGGCCCTGCCAGTGGTCCCAGTGCTGATGGGTCGTGACGATGAGCTCGAGGTGGGGGGCGTTGTCGCGAAGGAACTCCACGAGGGTGTCGGGTTCGTTTGCGGCATCGACGAATACCGATCTTCCGGTCGCGGTGTCGGTGACGAGGTAGGTGTTGTTGTTCATCGGGCCGACGGCGAGTTTGACGATCTCGGCGCCGGGGACGGTGCGTCGCTGAGCGGGACCCCCGGGGGTCACATCGCCGGTGTAGGTGTCCTCGATGATCACGGGCTGCTGCGTCATACCGGCAAACCTACCGCCGTGACGCCGTGGGGGAGACGAAGCGTGCCCGGCCGGTGTCGGTACCCGCGCCTACCATGGACAAAGGCCGGACATCGGCCGTGTCTACAGGAAGGATATGGCGTGGCGGACCGCCTGATCGTGCGTGGAGCCCGGGAACACAACCTACGGGGAGTAGACCTGGACCTACCGCGCGACAGCCTCATCGTGTTCACCGGCCTGTCGGGATCGGGTAAGTCGAGCCTCGCGTTCGACACGATTTTCGCCGAGGGCCAGCGGCGCTACGTCGAGTCGTTGTCGGCGTACGCCCGGCAGTTCCTCGGGCAGATGGACAAGCCGGACGTCGACTTCATCGAAGGCCTGTCCCCGGCGGTTTCGATCGACCAGAAATCCACCAACCGCAATCCGCGATCGACGGTCGGCACCATCACGGAGGTCTACGACTACCTGCGTCTGCTCTATGCGCGTGCCGGCACGCCGCACTGCCCGGTGTGTGGTGAGGAGATCTCCCGGCAGACGCCGCAGCAGATCGTCGATCAGGTTCTCGACATGGAGGAGGGTGCGCGGTTCCAGATCCTCGCGCCGGTAGTCCGTACCCGCAAGGGCGAGTTCGTGGACCTGTTCGAGCAGCTCACCGTCCAGGGCTATTCGCGTGTTCGCGTGGACGGCGTCGTCTATCCGCTGTCGGATCCGCCGAAGCTCAAGAAGCAGGAGAAGCACGATATCGAGGTCGTCGTCGACCGTCTGGCGGTGAAACCGAGCGCCAAGCAGCGCCTCACCGACTCGGTCGAAACCGCTCTGCGCCTCGCGGAAGGCGTGGTCGTGCTCGATTTCGTCGACCGCGACGAGAATGCACCGGATCGTGAGCGCCGGTTCTCCGAATCCCTGGCGTGCCCCAACGGACACCCCCTGGCCATCGACGATCTCGAGCCGCGCTCGTTCTCCTTCAACTCGCCCTACGGCGCGTGCCCGGAATGCGCCGGTCTCGGCGTCCGGAAGGAGGTCGATGTCGATCTCGTCGTGCCCGACCCGGACGTCAGCCTGGCAGACGGTGCGATCGCGCCCTGGTCGATGGGCCAGAGTGCGGAATACTTCACACGCCTGCTGACCGGTCTGGCCGACGTCATGGGCTTCGACATCGACACTCCGTGGCGAAAGCTTCCCGCGAAGGTGCGTCGGGCGGTCCTCGAGGGCAGCACCGACCAGGTGCACGTGCGGTACAAGAACCGGTACGGCCGGGTGCGTTCGTACTACGCCGAGTTCGAAGGTGTGATGCCGTTCCTGCATCGGCGCCTCGAGCAGACCGAGTCCGACCAGATGAAGGAACGCTACGACGGATACATGCGGGAAATCCCTTGTCCCGCATGTAAAGGCGCCCGGCTGCGGCCGGAGATCCTTTCGGTCACCATCACCGCGGGCAACCACGACAGCAAGTCGATCGCAGAGGTCTGCGAGCTGTCGATCGCCGAGTGCGCCGAGTTTCTCGACACCCTCACCCTGGGCAGCCGTGAGGCGGCGATCGCCGGTCAGGTGCTCAAGGAAGTGCAGGCGAGGCTCGGGTTCCTGCTCGACGTCGGCCTGGACTACCTGTCGCTCGCCCGTGCCGCCGCAACGCTCTCCGGTGGCGAGGCGCAGCGCATCCGGCTCGCGACCCAGATCGGGTCCGGTCTCGTCGGCGTCCTCTATGTTCTCGACGAACCGTCGATCGGGTTGCATCAACGCGACAATCGACGGCTCATCGACACCCTCACGCGGTTGCGCGATCTCGGGAACACCCTGATCGTCGTCGAGCACGACGAGGACACCGTCCGCGCGTCCGACTGGGTCGTCGACATCGGTCCCCGGGCGGGTGAGCACGGCGGCCGCGTGGTGCACAGCGGCACCTACAAGGAACTGCTCGACAACCCCGAGTCCCTGACCGGCGCGTACCTGTCCGGTCGGGAAGCCATCGAGATTCCGGCGCTCCGCCGCCCCGTCGACCCCAAGCGGCAGATCACTGTGGTGGGTGCGCGCGAGAACAACCTCCACGACATCGACGTCTCGTTCCCGCTCGGCGTGCTCACCTGCGTGACCGGTGTCTCGGGTTCGGGTAAATCGACGCTGGTCAACGACATCCTCGCGACGGTGATGGCGAACAAGCTCAACGGCGCCCGCCAGGTGCCGGGGCGTCACACGCGCATCAACGGGCTCGATCAGCTGGACAAGCTCGTGCGCGTCGACCAGTCGCCGATCGGCCGTACCCCCCGGTCGAATCCCGCGACGTACACCGGGGTGTTCGACAAGATCCGCACCCTCTTCGCGGCCACCACCGAGGCGAAGGTGCGCGGCTATCAGCCCGGACGCTTCTCCTTCAACGTCAAGGGCGGACGCTGCGAGGCGTGCTCGGGCGACGGCACTTTGAAGATCGAAATGAACTTCCTGCCCGACGTCTACGTTCCCTGCGAGGTGTGTCACGGGGCGCGATACAACCGCGAGACCCTCGAGGTGCATTACAAGGGCAAGACGATCGCCGAGGTTCTCGACATGTCGATCGAGGAGGCCGCGGAGTTCTTCAAGCCGGTCACGTCCATCCACCGGTATCTCCAGACGCTCACCGAGGTGGGGCTGGGATACGTGCGGCTGGGTCAGCCGGCGACCACGCTGTCCGGAGGTGAAGCGCAGCGTGTCAAGCTCGCGGCCGAACTGCAGAAGCGGTCCAACGGACGCACCGCGTACATCCTCGACGAGCCCACCACGGGCCTGCACTTCGAGGACATCCGCAAGCTGCTCGGTGTCATCAACGGGCTTGTCGACAAGGGCAACACCGTCATCGTCATCGAGCACAACCTCGACGTCATCAAGACGGCCGACTGGGTGATCGACATGGGGCCGGAGGGCGGCGCGGGTGGAGGCACCGTGGTCGGGCAGGGCACGCCCGAGGACATCGCAAACGTCGAAGCGAGCTACACCGGGCGTTTCCTCGCGGAGGCACTCGCACCTGCACCTCTCACGCCGAAGAAGGCTCCGGCGCGGAAGCGCGCGACGAAGAAGAAGGTCGCCGCCGCCGGCTAGTCACGCAAAAGCACCCGGGATCGCAGGCTCGTCCGACGCGTCCCGGGTGCGTTGTCTGTCGGGACCGGTTCAGTAGACCGGACCGGTGTACTTCTCGCCAGGCCCGAATCCGGGCTCATCGGGAGTCGACGACGCCTCCCGGAACGCCCGCTGGAGTGCCTGCAAGCCCTCACGGATCGGTCCGGCGTGCGGGCCGAGATACTCCACCGACGCGGTGACGAGACCGGCGAGCGCAGTGATCACCCGCCGCGCCTCGTCGAGATCGAGGTGGCTGCTCTGCTGTGGATCGGCGTCGCCGAGGCCCAGTTTCTCGGCGGCCGAGCTCATGAGCATCACGGCGGCGCGGCTGATCACCTCGACGGCCGGGATCTCCGCGAGTTCGCGGACGTCCTCGGGTTCGACGTTGGGGGCCTGGGGATCGGGTGCGTCGGTCATACGTCGAGGATTCCACTGCGGGCGTGAGTGCCGCCGCCCGGGTGGGCGCTCGCAGTCCGATTCGAAGCCGGTTGGCATCTTTGCTAGACTCGAATTCACGACCGCCCGTGCCTTCCAGCATGGGCAGCAAAGTGGAGTCCGACTCCCACCTCTGGCGGCACAACAGATGCAGTTCAGTGGTCCGGTCTTCCCGGTGTTCGCACCGTGGATGCCGCATCCTTCAGGGATGCAGGGGCGTAGGTGCAGTGAAACTGCATTTCGTCGACCGGTCGGTATCGGACCCCGCGTGGAGCCTCGGCACCACAGCGGGGTCTTTTCGTCGAGGAATTCGGGCCACCTGCTGCGGTGCGGTCACACCGACCCACCGTTCTACCTAGGAGGCCACATCAGCGCTGAGACCCGCATCAACGAACGCATCCGAGTTCCCGAGGTCCGTCTTGTAGGACCGGGAGGGGAACAGGTCGGAATCGTGCGTGTTGAAGATGCACTCCGCCTGGCCATCGAAGCCGACCTCGACCTCGTCGAGGTGGCGCCCGACGCCCGGCCGCCGGTCTGCAAGATCATGGATTACGGCAAGTTCAAGTACGAGGCCGCGCAGAAGGCGCGCGAATCGCGCAAGAACCAGCAGATGACCGTGATCAAGGAGCAGAAGCTCCGGCCGAAGATCGACGATCACGACTACGAGACCAAGAAGCGCAACGTCGTTCGCTTCCTCGAAGCCGGATCCAAGGTCAAGGTCACCATCATGTTCCGTGGCCGCGAGCAGTCGCGCCCCGAACTCGGTTACCGGTTGCTGCAGCGTCTGGGTGCCGATGTCGCCGACCTGGGCTTCATCGAGACCTCCGCGAAGCAGGACGGCCGCAACATGACGATGGTGCTGGCCCCGCACAAGGGCGCGAAGACCCGTGCGAAGGCACAGGAAGCCGCCCATGCTGCACCGGTCAACACCGCGCAGCCCTCGAGCACCGCGCAGGCCGCGCAGGCCTCGGCCCCCGTGACCCCGCCGGCGCCGCAGCAGGCTGCCGAGCAGGGCGACGCCCCAAGCAGCTAGCCGCTCCGGCAGCACCCCGGTGCTGCGGCGAGCACCGATGTACACACCGACAAGAACTGAGGACTCCATGCCCAAGTCGAAGACCCACAGCGGCACCGCGAAGCGATTCAAGGTGTCCGGCAGCGGGAAGATCCTGCGCCAGAAGGCCGGGCGCCGCCACCTTCTCGAGCACAAGCCTTCGACGGTCACTCGCCGTCTCGACGGCGTGGCAGTGGTTGCGCCGGCCGACACCCCGCGTGTCAAGCGCCTGCTCGGCCTCTGAGCTTCCCCGACCTTTCCCGCTCTCCGGGGACGAAACGACTTCGTCCCCCGAACTTTGACAGGACTTAACCAGTGGCACGCGTGAAGAGGGCAGTCAACGCCCAGAAGAAGCGCCGTTCGATTCTCGAGGCCTCGAAGGGCTACCGCGGGCAGCGCTCGCGTCTGTACCGCAAGGCCAAGGAGCAGCAGCTTCACTCGCTGACCTACGCCTACCGTGACCGTCGCGCTCGCAAGGGCGACTTCCGCAAGCTGTGGATCAGCCGTATCAACGCTGCGGCCCGCGCCAACGACATCACCTACAACCGCTTCATCCAGGGCCTCAAGGCCGCGGGTGTCGAGGTCGACCGCAAGATCCTCGCCGAGCTCGCAGTGTCGGACGCCGAGGCCTTCGCCGGACTGGTCGCGGTCGCCAAGGCTGCGCTGCCCGCCGACGTCAACGCTCCGGCTGCCTGAGCGCGACGCTGAACAACGACGCAACACAGGAACGGCCCGTGGACCCGCTCACCGAGCGCACCCCGCGGGTCGTTTCTGCTGTGAAACTGTTGCGGGCCGCCGAACGACGCAAGACGGGGCGGTTCCTCGCCGAGGGTGAGAACTCCGTCACCGAGGCACTCGCCGCCGGCCACGTCCACGAGCTGTTCGTCACCGATGCTGCCGCCGAGCGCTACCGGACCGCGGTCGACGCGGCCCAGCGTGCCGGTGTCCGCGTCGCGGTGGTGACGGAGAAGGCCGCGTTCCGTCTGTCGGACACCGTCACCCCACCGGGGATCGTGGCTGTGTGCGACACGCTGGACGTGCCGCTCGGATCGGCGCTGTCGGCCCGGCCACGGCTGCTGGCGGTGCCCGTCGCGATCGCCGAGCCCGGCAACGCCGGCACTCTGATCCGGGTCGCGGACGTCGTCGGCGCCGACGCGGTGATTCTCGCCGGTGACTCGGTGGATCCGCACAACGGGAAATGTGTCCGCGCCTCGGCGGGCAGCATCTTCCATCTGCCCGTCGCCCGAGAGCGGGACACCAGCCGCGTCATGGAGGCACTCTCCGGAGCAGGGGTACAGATCCTCGCCACTGCCGCCGACGGGGAAGTCGATCTCGACGACGCCGACGAACTGCTCGCCGGCCCGACCGCATGGCTCTTCGGTAACGAAGCCCACGGTCTGGATCCGCAGGTCGCCGCCCGGGCGGATCATCGGATCCGGATTCCGATCCGGGGCCGCGCCGAATCGCTGAATCTCGCCACTGCCGCGTCGATCTGCTTGTACGCGAGCTCCCGGGTACAGCACCGACCGCCGGTGCAGGACCGGGTCTCCGGGCCCATCACATAGGATTTGCCGGGTGCCCGCCGATCGTCCCGGTCGCGGCAGCGCCTGCGAGAACAATTCGAACCACCGTTTCGCCGACAAAGGAGTTGCACCGGTCGTGGCCAAGAAAGAGGGCGGCACCCCGCCCGCAGTCGATCCGAGCGCTTTGACCGAGGAAGCTCTCGCCGCGGCGGAAAAGGCCGCGATCGAAGCGTTCGCGGCCGCTGCCGACCTCGACGAGCTCGCTCGGGCCAAGGTCGACCACCTCGGCGACAAGGCACCCATCTCGCTCGCCAAGCGTGCACTCGGCTCCCTGCCCGGCAACGAACGCGCCGAGGCGGGTAAGCGGGTCAACGCGCACCGTGTCGCCGTGCAGACCGCGTTCGACGCCCGCAAAGCGGAACTGCAGGCGGAGCGGGACGCGGCGGTCCTCGTCGCCGAGGCCATCGACGTCACCTTGCCTGCGACTCGTCGTCCGCTCGGTGCCCGGCACCCCATCAGCATCATTTCCGACCAGGTCTCCGATGTGTTCGTCGCGATGGGCTGGGAGATCGCCGAAGGACCCGAGGTCGAAACCGAGCACTTCAACTTCGACGCCCTCAACTTCCTGCCCGACCACCCGGCCCGCACGATGCAGGACACGTTCCACATCGCGCCGGAGGGGTCGCGCCAGGTACTGCGTACCCACACGTCGCCGGTGCAGGTGCGCACGATGCTCGATCGGGAGATCCCGATCTACGTGGTGTGCCCGGGACGAACCTTCCGCACCGACGAACTCGACGCCACCCACACCCCCGTCTTCTCCCAGGTGGAGGGACTCGCGGTGGACAAGGGCCTGACGATGGGTCATCTGCGGGGCACCCTCGACGCGTTCGCCCGGGCGCTGTTCGGTCCGGAGACGCGGACCCGCATGCGGCCCAACTACTTCCCCTTCACCGAACCGTCCGCAGAGGTGGACGTCTGGTTCCCGAACAAGAAGGGCGGCGCCGGCTGGGTCGAGTGGGGCGGCTGCGGCATGGTCAACCCGAACGTGCTGCGGGCCTCGGGCATCGATCCCGAGGTGTACACGGGCTTCGCGTTCGGCATGGGCCTCGAACGCACGCTCCAGTTCCGCAACGGCATCTCCGACATGCGCGACATCGTCGAAGGCGACGTGCGTTTCACCCTGCCCTTCGGTGTGCAGGGCTGACGCCCTCCGCCCCCCATCCGTGCCCCGAAACGAACGAGAAAGCTGAACCCAAGTGCGAGTAGCGCAATCCTGGCTGACCGAGATCCTGCAGCGTGCCACCCCGGAGTGGAACGTCACGGCCGAGGAACTCGACGCGGGATTCGTCCGGGTCGGGCTCGAGGTCGAGGACATCGAGACCCTCGAACGCATCGACAACCTGGTGGTCGGACGGGTCGCCGAGATCACCGAACTCGAAGGCTTCAAGAAGCCCATCCGGTTCTGCAAGGTCGACGTGGGTGAGGACGAGCCGCGCGGCATCGTGTGCGGCGCCCGCAACTTCGCCGAAGGTGACCTCGTCGTCGCTGCTCTGCCCGGCGCGGTCCTGCCCGGCGGGTTCGCGATCGCGAGCCGCAAGACCTATGGGCAGGTGTCCGACGGGATGATCTGTTCGGTGAGCGAGCTGGGGATCGGCACCGACCACTCCGGCATCCTGGTTCTCGAGCCGGGCAGCGCCGAACCCGGGACGGACGCGAACGACCTGCTCGGGCTCGGCGACACGATCGTCGAACTGAACATCACCCCGGATCGCGGATACTGCTTCTCCGCCCGCGGCTTGTCGCGCGAACTGGCCTGTGGATTCGACCTCGACTTCGCCGACCCCGCCCAGGTCACCCCGCTACCGGCCGACGGTGGCGAGGCGTACCCGATCCGGCTCGAACCGGAAACGAACGCGTCCCGGTTCGCGGCGCGCCGGGTGACGGGCATCGATCCGAACGCCGTGTCGCCGTGGTGGCTGCAGCGCCGCCTGCACACCGCCGGTGTGCGCCCGATCTCCCCGGCGGTCGACGTGACCAACTACGTCATGCTCGAGCTCGGCCAACCGCTGCACGCGTTCGACGCCGCCGCCCTCCAAGGGGACATCGTGGTGCGCCGGGCACGTGCGGGAGAGAAGCTCACCACCCTCGACGGTGTCGAGCGTGACCTCGATCCCGAGGATGTCGTTATCTGCGACGATTCCGGTGTCATCTCCCTCGCCGGAATCATGGGCGGCGCGACCACCGAGGTCGGCGACGACACCACTGACATCCTCCTCGAAGCAGCCACCTGGGATCCACTCGCGGTGTTCCGCGGGAACCGCCGTCACAAGCTTTCGAGCGAGGCCGGCAAGCGTTTCGAGCGCACCGTCGACCCCGCCGTCGCGCGCGCCGCACTCGACAGGGCGGCGTCGCTGCTCGTCGAGATCGCCGGCGGCACCGTCGAGACGACGCTGACCGACATCGTCGTGCCGACCGAACCCGTGTCGATCCGGATGGACATCGATCTGCCGGACCGCATCGCCGGAGTGAGCTACCCCAACGGCACCGCGGCCCGTCGCCTGACTCAGATCGGGTGCGCCGTGGAGGTGGGCGTCGGAGAGGACGGCCACGGTCAGCTCGTGGTGACCCCGCCGTCCTGGCGGCCCGACCTGCGCCAGCCCGCTGATCTCGTCGAAGAAGTGCTGCGACTCGAGGGGCTCGAGCAGATCCCGTCGGTGCTCCCGGCCGCACCCGCCGGACGCGGCCTCACCCCGGCCCAGAAGCGTCGCCGGTCGGTCGGCCGGGCGCTGGCCTACGACGGGTACGTCGAGGTG
>JAEZDV010000194.1 GCA_023417985.1 Actinomycetes bacterium
CGACGCATCCGGCCCGGACGGCGCACAGCCCGCGCCCCTCGGTGACGTGGTGGATCGGTCGACGCTCCTCGACATCGAGCCCGCACCCCTTGCTGCCACTCGTGTCCGGGTGTTCAACGCCAACGGCGAACGCGGTCAGGCGACGCACGTGGCCGCCCAGTTGAGCGATTACGGGTTCGCGAGCGCACCGGACGTGCAGGCCGGCAACGATCCCGTATACGTGGATCAGAACATGCAGTGCCAGGGCCAGATCAGGTTCGGCGAGTCCGGCAAGGCCGCCGCCAGCTCGGTGTGGCTCCTCGCTCCGTGTGCTGAGCTGATCCAGGACACGCGACAGGACGACACCGTCGACTTCGCGCTCGGCACGTACTTCAAGGACCTCTCCCCCTCCGCCGACGCCGAGGAGGTCCTGCGGACCCTGCGCGAGGTCCCGGCGGGTGAGGGTTCGGCGCCGCTCGACATCGATCTTCTCACTGCCGCTCGGAACGCTCGCTGCTGATTACTTTTCACTTCGGGTGCAAATGGGGACGCCCGTCCCAAATTTCTCGGAACCGGAACCGATATTCGGGTGAATCGGGCGGATTACTCAATTCGGCGCGTTGTGATTTGCGCCTAATTCCGACAGTAAATCGTCGAATGCCACTGCGATTCCGGGCGCCGTCGCGACGGTGATCTCGCCCGTGTCGCCGAACCCCTCGGGCAGCCGGACCACAGCGCCGGCCTCCATGGCGACGAGCGCACCGGCGGCCCAGTCCCACGGATTCAGTCCGTGCTCGTAGTGAGCGTCGACGCGGCCGGTGGCCACCATGCACAGGTCGAGCGCGGCCGCACCGATCCGCCGGATGTCGCGAACCCTAGGCAGCAGCGCCGCCACGATCGCACCCTGGTGGGCACGCCGCGCGGGCGAGTACGAGAAGCCCGTCGCGACGAGGGACAGACTCAGGTCCGTCACCGGGTTGCATCGCAGTGTCGTCACTTCGCCGCCGGCATCCGTGAGCGTCGCGCCCGCGCCCTCAGCGGCCGCGTAGGTGTCACCCGACGCGATATCGACCACCGCGCCCGCGATCGACCGGCCGTCGACCTGTGCGGCGACCGAGACCGCGAATGCGGGGATCCCGTAGACGAAGTTGACGGTGCCGTCGATCGGATCCACCACCCAGCGCACTCCCGACTCTCCCGTGCCGGCTGCCCGACTGCCGCCGCTCTCCTCCCCGAGGAACGCGTCCTCGGGACGCAGCTCGCGCAGTCGCGCGCGGATCAGGTCCTCGCTCTCGGTGTCGGCCACCGTGACGGGATCGGTGTGGCTGGACTTCGTCCGAACCGAATCGCCGTCGTCCGACCCGGGCGTACCGAAAAGCTCACCGCGACGGGCACGCACGTGCGCCGCGGCTTCCCTTGCGACGGTGACTGCCACCTCGCGCAGTGCGGACAGTTCCGATTCGGTGAAGCTTCGCTCGACAGGCATCTCCTCATCCGAACACACCCGCTCCCGACGCACCAGCGCACGGCGCGTCGCGCAGGTCGAAGCCCGGTTCGCCGCCCCGCCACGAGGCGGACCACACTAAAGTTGCGGCAGGTGCGCACTCCGGGTCCACCCGGGCGGACGATCCGAGCGAGAGGAATACACACGATGACCCAGGAGACCCCGTCGGGTTCGTTGGATTCGGTGCAGTCGTCGAACCTGGGGTTCGGGGTGGACGTCGGTGGCAGCGGCATCAAGGGCGCGGTGGTGGATCTCGACACCGGGCAACTCGTCGGTGAGCGCATCAAGATTCTCACTCCCGATCCCTCGACACCCGACGCGGTGGCCGCGACGGTCGCCGAGATCGTGAAGCAGGCCGGTTGGGACGGCCCGGTGGGTGTCACCCTGCCGTCGGTTCTGATGGGTGGTGTCGTCCGCACCGCTGCCAACATCGACTCGTCGTGGATCGGCACCGACGCGAACGGTCTGTTCACCGAGGCACTCGACCGGAAAGAGGTCTCCATCCTCAACGACGCCGACGCCGCCGGGATCGCCGAAGACCGCTTCGGCGCCGCGAAGGACACGAGCGGAGTGGTCATCCTCCTCACCTTCGGCACGGGCATCGGCTCGGCCGTGCTGCACAACGGCGTGCTCCTCCCCAACACCGAGTTCGGCCACATGGAGATCGACGGACACGAAGCCGAGCACGTCGCGGCGTCGTCGGTGAAGGACAAACTCGGCCTGTCGTACAAACAGTGGGCCAAGAGGGTCTCCCGGGTTCTCGAGCACTACGAAGCACTGTTGTGGCCCGACCTGTTCATCGTCGGCGGCGGGATCAGCCGCAAACATCACAAGTGGATCCCCTTGCTGACGAACAGGACTCCGGTCGTGCCCGCCGAACTGCGCAACGCCGCAGGGATCGTCGGAGCCGCGTATGCAGCACAAACCGGCGTAACTCCCTGAGTCGCGCTCATCCTCTCCGGGCGGAATCGTTACAATGGTCCACAGCCGGCCGGAACCGGCCTGATCCCGACAGACCTCTCCGCCGGAACACCTCTGGCGCGACGCCGCACTACCTCGTCACGAAAGGGCGTACGTGGCAGCCACCGACATCCACACCGCTGATTCAGAGAACGAATCCGCACCAGTTGCAGGCGCCTCCGGCGCCGCCCCAGACGCTGAGGACACCGCGCCGAGCACCAA
>JAEZDV010000031.1 GCA_023417985.1 Actinomycetes bacterium
TGCCCGGTGTCTCCCACGCGTGCGGCCACGACGCGCACACGACAGTGCTTCTCGGCGCCGGTCTGGCGCTCGCGTCGTTGCCCGAACTGCCCGTCGGTGTGCGACTGGTGTTCCAGCCGGCCGAGGAAGTGATGCCCGGCGGCGCACTCGACGTCGTCGCGGCGGGGGGCCTCGACGGGGTCTCGCGTATCTTCGCGCTGCACTGCGACCCGCGGCTCGAAGCGGGCAAGGTCGGAATGCGCGTCGGGGCGATCACCTCCGCCGCCGACACCGTCGAACTCGTCCTGGACTCGCCGGGCGGGCACACCTCGCGTCCGCATCTCACCAGCGACCTCGTATACGGACTGGGCGCGGTGATCACCGGACTGCCGGGACTGCTCAGTCGCCGCATCGACCCGCGCACCGGCACGGTCATGGTGTGGGGCGCCGTCAGTGCGGGCAAGGCGCCCAACGCTATTCCTCGCACCGGCATGCTCGCCGGCACCGTACGCACCGGCGACCACGCGACCTGGCAGCTGCTCGAGCCGATGGTGCGGGAAATCGTGCACGGCCTTCTCGCCCCGACCGGGGTCCGGTACCAACTGAACTATCTGCGTGGTGTGCCGCCCGTCGTGAACGACGAGGTCTCGGCCCGCATGTTCGAGGATGCGATACGCCCGGTCGGGCCGGACGCCCTGTCCGATACTCCGCAATCCGGTGGCGGGGAAGACTTCTCGTGGTATCTCGAGCACGTGCCGGGAGCGATGGGCCGGCTCGGCGTGTGGTCGGGCACCGGACCTCAGCTCGACATCCACCAGCCGGGCTTCGATCTCGACGAGAGAGCCCTGGCCGTCGGTGTCCGGGTGATGACGAACCTGGTGCTGGGCGTCGGATAGACCGCCCGGTCGAGCCTAGAAGCTGTCGGGGCGCCCCGGGCCGACGTTGCGGCTGTTGCGAGTGCGCAGATCCCGCACGTAGTCGGCGGGCGCTCCGGCGATCTCGGCGGCGTCGGCCATCACACCCAGATAGCGCGCCGACGGGAGACCGCCCTCGTAGCCGTCGACGACGTACAGCCAGGCGAGGACCGGGCCGTCGCCGGTGTCGACGCGCACCCGGATCTTGCGATGGAACCCGAGTTCGGCGCCCTCCCATCTGTCGAGGCTGCGTTCGTCGTCCTCGGTGACGTCGTAGAGGACGATGAAGACCTTCGACGCGGGATCCTCGACCACCGTCGCGAGGGCACCCTCCCAGCCGATGTCGGCGCCGGCGAAAGTCAATCGCCATCCGTGCAGCCAGCCTGTCCCGGCCATCGGGGAGTGCGGGCAGCGCTTCAGCATCTGCTCGGGATGCATGTTGGACCCGTAGGCGGCGTAGATCGGCACGAGCATAAGGCTAACGGGTCACCGCCCGACGCAAGATCAGGGGCACTCGTCGCCTCCATTACCAGGTCCGTATGCGAGCGGACGTGCTCGTGGCATAGCGTTGTCGGGGACGCCCGCACACCCCAGCGTGCGTTTTGCGCGACCCCCGACACCCCTTCGGAATCGATACAGAGGAGAACCATGACCCGGATCGTCATCATCGGCGGCGGCCCCGCGGGATACGAGGCCGCGCTGGTCGCATCGCAATACGGCGCATCGGTGTCACTGATCGATTCGGACGGAATCGGCGGCGCATGCGTGCTGTTCGACTGCGTCCCCTCCAAGACCTTCATCGCCTCGACCGGCATCCGCACCGACATGCGCCGCGCGGAGGACCTCGGCATCGAACTCGAAGGCGCCAGCGTCGCGCTGCCGCAGGTGCACGAACGTGTCAAGAGTCTCGCCCGTGCGCAGTCGTCCGACATCCGCACCAAGCTCGAAGCGGCCGGAGTGAAGCTGTACTCCGGGCGTGCCGAACTCATCGACAGCCGGCCGGGCATGGCTGCGCACAAGGTCCGCGCGAACCTCCACACCGGCGAAGAGAAGGTGTTCGACGCCGACGTGGTGCTGATCGCGACCGGCGCGAGCCCGCGCATCCTGCCCGGAGCCGAGCCCGACGGCGAGCGCATCCTCACCTGGCGTCAGCTGTACGACCTCGACACGCTGCCCGAAGAACTCGTCGTCGTGGGTTCCGGCGTCACCGGCGCCGAGTTCGTCTCCGCCTATACCGAGGCCGGTGTGCACGTCACGCTCGTCTCGAGCCGCGACCGTGTGCTGCCGCACGAAGACGAGGACGCGGCACTCGTGCTCGAGGACGTCCTGGCGGAGCGGGGAGTGACCCTCGTCAAGCACGCCCGCGCCGATGCCGTCGAACGCACCGAGAAGGGCGTGCGGGTACTGCTCGCCGACGGCAGGATCGTCGAGGGCAGCCACGCTCTGATGACCGTCGGCTCCGTCCCCAACACCCAGGGCCTCGGACTCGACAAGGTCGGGCTGGAACTGGACCGCGGAGGTTTCATTCCGGTCGACCGCGTGTCGCGCACCGCGGTTCCTGGAATCTACGCCGCCGGTGACTGCTCGGGTCTGCTGCCGCTCGCCTCGGTCGCCGCGATGCAGGGCCGCATCGCGATGTACCACGCGCTCGGTGAGGGTGTGAGCCCGATCAAGCTCAAGACCGTTGCGGCAGCGGTCTTCACCCGTCCCGAGATCGCAGCCGTGGGCGTGAGCCAGGCCATCATCGATGCCGGGGAGGTTCCCGCTCGTACGGTCATGCTCCCGCTCAACACCAACCCGCGGGCCAAGATGTCGGGCGTGCGGCGTGGTTTCGTGAAGATCTTCTGCCGGCCCGCGACCGGCGTCGTGATCGGTGGCGTCGTCGTCGCGCCGACCGCATCCGAGCTGATCCTGCCGATCGCGCTCGCGGTGCAGAACAACCTCAGCGTGTCGGATCTCGCGCAGACGTTCGCGGTGTACCCGTCGCTGAGCGGTTCGGTGACCGAGGCGGCGCGTCAGCTCATGCGCCACGACGACCTGGACTGATCCCGCGCAGCGTCACGACCGCGTGCGGGGGCTTTACTCTCCCCTCGGGGGAGGAAAGAGGGTGGATGCATGACAGTGAACAGCATCTTTCCTGTGGTCCCGGCCCGCGACGTGGCGCGCAGCCGCGACTTCTACTCCGAACTGCTCGAACTCACGGCTGTCTTCGACAGCGGTTGGTACGTGCAACTGCAAGCACCCGGCCACGAGGTCGTGCAACTGGGAATCCTGGAACTCGGGCACCACACCGTGCCCGAAGGATTCCGCGTGGCGCCGGCAGGCGTGCTCGTATCGGTCGAGGTCGAGGACGTCGATCGCATCCACGCCCGGGCGGTCGCGGCGGGACTACCCGTCGTGTTACCGCTCGGGGACGAGGACTTCGGCCAGCGGCACTTCATGACGACCGACCCCGACGGGCTGCTCGTGGACGTGATCACCGTCATCCCGTATGCGGCGGAGGTCGCCGAGAGCGCTGCGGTCACCGGCGGGCCCCGGTGACCGATCCGGTGCGCTGGATGGGCATCGGCGAATTCGCGCGCGCCGCGCGTCTGACGATCAAGGCGCTGCGTTACTACGACCGGGAAGGTCTGCTGGTGCCCGCCCGGGTCGACCCTGGCACCGGTTATCGGTACTACACGTCGGCGCAGCTGGCCACGGCGCTGCGCATCGGGTTGCTGCGCCGTGCCGACGTCTCGATCGCCGCGATCCGGGTGGTCCTGCACGATCCGATGCGGGGGAGTGAGGTACTCGCTGCCGAACGAGCCCGCATCGAACGCGAGGCCGCCCGCGCGGCACGCTCGTTCGCGCTCGTCGATTCTCTCGGGGCCGCGGCGACGACGGACCTGCCCGTCGTCGTGCACCACATTCCCGACCGGAGGGTGTTGTGGCACGAGTCCGCCGCGGCAGCCGACTCGCTCGATCAGGCTGCGGCGGAAGCCATCGAGGGAGTGCTCACGCAGGCGCGCGCGCTCGGGCTGGACACGTCGGCTCCGGTCGTGGGTCGGTACCCCGCGGCGCTCGACGGCGAGGTCTCCTTCGGGGTCGGCGTAGAGATCGCGCCGGGTACCTCCGTCGATCCGGAGGCCGAGTCCGGGATCGTGACGCTGCCCGGTGGGGTCTTCGCGGGTGTGGACTTCACGGGAGCACCGGCTCTGTTACCGGTGGCCTACAGCGTGCTGTTCGCGCGCCTGGCCGACGACGCTGTGCCCGCAGAGGGCCCGGTGCGGGAGTACTACCTCACCGACCCTGCGGAGGTCGGGGAGGACGAGATGTGCACGCGGGTCGTGTATCCCGTGCCCGACGACTATCGACCCGGCCGGGTTCGCCCATAGGTGAGTTCGGCCGGTCCGGTCCGGGACGCGATCGGACCGTCGGTGTCGTCGAACGTCCGGTCGATCTCCTGGATGATGACGCGGATCGCGTCGTCGGCGTCCATCGCCGCGACCAGAACCGATTGCGTGACCCCGTTGCTGAGAGCAACCAGGCGCATGGCGGCAAGGTGCGCGTGCTCACCGGTGAGACCACCCCTGCCGAGCAGTCGTTCCGTCTCGCGGACCGTCCCTCGCGACGCGTCCGTGATGAAACTCCGTATCCAGGGATCGCTGACGCGGGCCAGATACGCGTACCAGACCGAGGCTCCGATGCGCGACGGTGCGGTCGTCGGCACCGGGTGGGTGAGGAGAGCCTCGAGTGCCGATCGAGGATCGGCGTCGGATTCGCGTTCGCGGTAGACCTGTTCGGCGCCGACGACCATTTCTTCCGCACCGCACCGGATCAAGTGTTCTTTCGACTCGAAGTAGTGCTGGATTCGGCCGATCGAGACGCCCGCCTCGGCTGCGACCGCCCGAAAGGTCACGCCGTCGATGCCTCGTTCGTGAATGACGGCCCACAGAGCCCACACGATTTCCTCGCGACGTCGCGCGTGATCGACAACCTTCGGCATACCGAAGACTTTACAATATGCGTATACTGTAAAAATTCGGATCGTCGGCCTCGGGATACCTCATGAGCGAACGCACGGACAGCGCGGACGTCCGGCCGGATGCTCCACGACGCGGCCGCAGCTCTCACCGATGGCTGCGCCGCACCGGGGTAGCACTGGTTGTCGTGCTGTCCGCCGCGGGTGTGGTGGGGATCTGGCAGTTCTTCTTCGGCGCTCCGGGCGTCGGCCACTTTCGTGACGCCGAGGGGCGCCGAATCTACGTCGAGGCCTACGACCGGGCGATGTCGGCTCTGCCTCCGCCCACCGCGACCCGCGACATCGCGACTCGATTCGGATCGGTACGCGTGTACGAATGGGTCTCGGCCGGGGCGGATGGTGCAGTCCCGGTCGTCCTGATCCCCGGCATGTCTTCGGGTGTTCCGATGTGGGCGGAGAACCTCGGGACGTTCCTTCCTCACCGCCGTGTGCTCGCGTTCGACGCGCTCGGCGATGCCGGTTTGTCGATCCAGAATGTTCCGCTGTCCTCGACCGAGCAGCAGACACTGTGGATTTCCGAGGTGCTCGACGGACTCGCGCCCGAGGGCGCTCACGTCGTCGGTCATTCGTTCGGCGGCGCGAGCGCGGCGGCCTACGCTCACCGGTTCCCCGAGCGCGTCCGGTCGTTGACGCTTCTCGAACCCGTGTTCACCTTTGCGTACCCGCCGGTGCGAATGCTCGCCTGGACGATGGTCGCAACCTTGCCGTTCCTGCCCGAGAGCTGGCACAACACCGCACTCGGAAAGGTGGGAGGCGCCGAGTTCGACCCGAACGACGACATGGCGAAGATGATCGCCGCTGCTTCGGAACACTTCTCGGCGCAACTCCCCACCCCGTCACCGTTGAACGACGCCGCGCTGAATTCGTTGGTGATGCCCACGTACGTCGCCATTGCGGAACGAGATTCGCTCGCCGGAGGCGGGGCTGCCGCCGAGCGAGCCCGCCGTCTCCCGAACGCGACGGTCGATATCGTGCCCGACACTACGCATTCGCTCCCTATGCAAGCGAAAGACTTTCTGGCCGTGAAACTTCCCGAATTCTGGCGCGATGCCGAACGGGAGTGACCGCCCGCGAGGACGTGGTGTGGTCAGGCCCAGTCGTAGGTGCGTTCGACCGCCTTCTTCCACTCGGAGAACAGACGCTCGCGGTTGTCGTGCTCCATCGTCGGCTCCCACGTCTTCTGCGCTTCCCAGTTGCGCCGGATGTCGTCCTC
>JAEZDV010000101.1 GCA_023417985.1 Actinomycetes bacterium
GATCTCGCAGGTCCTCGAGACTCTCCGCAGCAACCCCGACTAGCGCCGGATGATCGTCTCCGCGTGGAACGTCGCGGACCTGGACAAGATGGCGTTGATGCCCAGCCACGCGTTCTTCCAGTTCTACGTCGCCGACGGCAAGCTCAGCTGCCAGCTCTACCAGCGCAGCGCCGACCTGTTCCTCGGAGTGCCGTTCAACATCGCCAGCTACGCGCTGCTCACCCACATGGTGGCTCAGCAGACCGGCCTCGAGCCGGGCGAATTCATCTGGACCGGCGGGGACTGCCACATCTACTCCAACCACCTCGAGCAGGTCGCCGAGCAGCTCACCCGCGAGCCCTACCCGTACCCGACGCTGCAACTGAACAAGCGGGACTCGATCTTCGACTACACCTTCGACGATGTGAAGATCGTCGGATATCGGCACCATCCCGCGATCAAGGCGCCTGTGGCCGTCTGATGGGTGAGATCAGCCTGATCTGGGCACAAGCACGCAACGGAGTCATCGGCCGGGACAATTCGATCCCGTGGCACATCCCCGAAGACCTGACGTTCTTCAAGGACGCGACCATGGGCAAGCCGGTCGTGATGGGCCGCCTCACCTGGGACTCGCTGCCGCCGAAGTTCCGACCGCTGCCGGGCCGGCGCAATATCGTCGTCACCCGTGATTCGGAGTGGTCCGCCGAGGGGGCTCACGCGGCGTCCGGTCTCGACGAGGCATTCCGCCTGGCAGGTGAGGGCGATGTCGTGGTCATCGGGGGCGGCCGGATCTATGCGCAGGCGCTGCCGCGCGCAACCCGACTGCTCGTCACCGAGGTGGACCTCGATGTCGACGGAGACGCGGTGGCGCCCGAGATCGGACCCGAGTGGACTGCGACCGATACCGGGGAGTGGCAGTCGTCGGCGAAGGGCATCAGGTTTCGCTGGATCCGGTATTCGCGAACCTGAGTGTCGCGTCGGCCGGTAGGCCATACTGCGCTACATGGACAAGCTCTCCCTGACCGCGCTGGCCCGGCAGCAGCTGAAACTGGCGGCGACGTCGAGCAGCGGCCGTAGCTCGCAAACGGTTCTCGGCGGGCACACCAAGCACCTCCGGCAGACGATGGTGGCGTTGCTCGCCGGGCACGAACTCGCCGAACACGACAGCCCCGGCGAGGCAACGTTGCAGATCCTTCAGGGTCAGCTGCAACTGATCGCCGGTGATGACCACTGGAAGGGCTCGGCGGGTGATCTCCTCGTGATTCCGCCGACTCGGCACAGTGTCCGAGCGATCGAGGATGTCGCCTTCCTGCTCACGGTCGTGAAGTAGCGAGCGGGCCCGACGTGTACCCGCGGTAGCCTTCCCACGCGATCCGACGGTCCCGTCGCGGATCGTTTTCCACTCGCTGCGGAACGTCGAAAATCATTGTGGAACGGGTGTTCTCGTCGTAGGCGGGCCATGACGGGAGCGTTTCGCCGTGCCGCGCGAAGTGGGTCCACTGCCGCTGCATGGACGCTGCGACGGTGCGCAGCCCGCGCCGTCCGCCGGTCGTGGTGAGCATCCGGCCGAGTGGTTCGTCGGTCTGATCGAACACCGCCAGCAGGTCCACCGCGTGGGTGGCGTCGAGGCCGATCCACCGCAGCAGTCGCGGTGCGTAGTCGAATCGGTACATATATGTGGGGGCGAAGCGGGCGTGCGCCTGCGCGATCTGAACCGCGGGGTACCAGAACGTGAAGTCGCCCCCGAGATCGATCGCGGCCTTCTCGTCCGGATAACCCGCGTACGCCGCGGTGACGCGGTCCTTCGCGTCCGGATCGGTCGCGGCGAACAGGCGATCGATGCGGTCGGGACTGGTGGGAAGTCCGTCGAGGAACTTCGGGAACAGCGCGCCTTCCCGATCATTGGTGCCGATCACGAGAGGCACCGGATGTGCCGCGCCGGCCTCGAAGGCTTCCAGTGGGGGCAGCGGCACGAAGTCGCCGTCGACCACCGGACCGAACGGGTGGAGACCCGGAGTTTCGCGCAAGGTGTGAGCGCCGAGTCGTGCACCCGCGCGGCCGAGATCCGCCGGAGATCCACCCGTGAGCGCCTCGACGGCGGATTCGGCGTCGGCGCCGAGCAGTTCGACGAACGCACGACTCCATCGTGCGGAGTTGTCGGCGGTGTTCACCAGGTTGGGCGCTGGACTCTGGGCGATCGCCGCGGAGAACAGACCGCGCGCCGCAGGGGTGGCGAGCAGAGTCGTCACCGAGGTGCCGCCGGCGGATTCGCCGAAGATCGTCACGTTGCCCGGATCGCCGCCGAACGCGGCGATGTTGCGCTGCACCCATTCGAGCGCCGCGACCTGGTCGCGCAGACCGAGGTTCGAGTCGAACCGGGTGGTGCCGTCGGAGAACCCGCTGAAGTCGAGATATCCCAGGGGGCCGAGGCGGTAGTTGACCGACACGTACACGACGTCGCCGCGCCGCACGAGCGACTCTCCGCCGTACATCGACAGGGCCGTGGTGCCGAGTGTGAAGGCACCGCCGTGAATGAACACCATCACCGGACGCGGCTTGTGCACTCGACCGGCCGGTGCCAGCACGTTGAGGGTGAGGCAGTCCTCGTCGGGCCGTACCCGCACCCCGCGGCGTCCGGTCACCACGCCCCGCGGGTGCTGGGGTGCCGCGTTACCGAATCGGGTGGCGTCGCGTTCTCCCGTCCACGGTGCGACGGGCTGGGGTGCGCGCAGGCGCAAGGCACCGATCGGCGGTGCTGCGTACGGAATGCCGCGCCACGCCAGGAGGTCACCGGTTCGGATACCGCGCACGGTGCCGTCTGCGCATGTGACGAGGGTCTCGGACGTCATTCTTCGCACTGTACGGGACGTTTCGCCGTCAGCGGTTGGCTGCGCGCACGAGGGCCCGGAGTAGTGGTCGCAGAACGTCGTACGCCCACGCCGCCAACGTCGTCGGCGTCGTGGTCCGCACGGTTCGCGGCTGCTCGGGGACGAATCCGTCGCGAAGACCGGTGGACATGCCGGTCATCGCCTCGATCTGCAGGTCGGACAGGCCGGCCGCGCGCAGTCCGCTGCGCATCTCGTCGTCGGTGATCTGCTCGACCCGCAGCGGAAATCCGGTCGCTTCGGAGACGATCTTCGCGACTTCCGTCCAGCCGAGGTCGGCGGGTCCGTGGACGGCTTGCACGTGACGTCCGCTCCAATCGGGCGAGAGCAGTCGCGTGGCCGCGACCTCGGCGATGTCGCGCGGTGCGACCCACGGCATCGGATGGTCGACGGGCACGATCACCCCGAGTGGGCCCGTCCTGATCATGTCGATCTGGTACTCGAGATTGCTGAAGAAGTACCCGCACCGCAGGTGCGTGACATCGGCATCTGTGTCGTCCAGCGCGACCTCCGTTTCGGCAAGTCCGTCGATCTCGCCCGCGCCGTGCCGCTTCTCTGCGCCTACGCTGCTCTGGAACACGACACGCCGGATGCCGTTCTCCGCAACAGCACACGCGACGGCCGTGGCGGCGCGGCGGTGGTCGGCGAGCGGATCGTCGCCCGCGGGCGGCGGGTCCACCCAGTACACGGCGTCGACGCCCGCGGTCGCGGCGACCACCGCGTCCGCGTCGAACTGGTCGACGACGACCGGGTCGACTTCTGCCCGCAGAGGGGCCGGCAATCGATCGAGATCGCGGGTCGTGACCAGGGGGCGTACTCCTGCCCGAACCAGCATCGGAACGAGATGGCCTCCGACGTGTCCGGTCGGGGTTGTGACGGCGATACGCATGTCCTGGCTCCTCTCATCGGCGCTCCGAGCTCACCGTAACGAGAGATACGGCCCGATCCTGTCCGCCATTTCGGCGACGATGGACCCATGGGCAACGACCCGACGACACGCGCCCTCGACCTGCTGTCGGTGCTCCAGCGGGGAGGGGAGTGGCCTGCGGCCGTCCTTGCGACCCGCCTCGGGGTCAGCCCACGGACGATTCGCCGCGACGTCGACCGGCTTCGCCGCCTGGGGTACCGGGTGGACAGCCGGCCCGGTCCCGCCAGCGCGTATCGGCTGAGGCCGGGGCGGTCCGTCCCGCCGTTGTTGTTCACCGCCGACGAGGTGGCGCTCCTGGTCGCCGGCGTGCGGCTGATCGCGCCGCATCATGCGAACCCAGCCGCCGTGGATACGGTCCTGGCGAAACTCGAAAACGTCCTGCCGCCGTCTCTGCGTCGGCGTGCCCACGCCGTGGACTTCGCGACCGAGGTGCTCGGCGAGGCCGGCGACGTCAGCACCGAGACCGTCGGAGCGGTGGCGGATGCGGTTGCCGAATCCGGGCGGATCCGGTTCGCGTATCGCGACCGCCGGGACGCGCCGTCGGTCCGGGTCGTCGATCCGTACCGTCACGTCTACCGATCCGGGTACTGGTACCTCGTCGGATTCGACCTCGACAGTGACGAGTGGCGCACCTACCGGATGGACCGGATCGGCGAGGTCGAACGCGTGCCGGGCACGTACCGTCGCCGCGATCCGCCGGACGAATCGATCGAGCGCTGGTTCGGCACCGACTTCGGAAGAGCCACCGGCGCAACCGGTCACCAGTAGGCGGCGTGCAGACCCCGCTCGGCGAATTCTGCGTCGATGAGACTGCGCAGCGTCCCGGTGTCGGGGAAGTGCTCCTCGTCGAGGGCGACGACCGCGAGCGTGTAGCGATCGTCGCGGCTGCACAGATACGTCGACAGACGTGTGGAGGTCATGGCCTCCCTCGTTCCGAGCCCGGGGTGCATGGCGCGCATCGCCACTCCGGTGGTGCGGTGCGGCCCGAACGCATCGAGAACGGCGGGGACGCGTCCGATGTTGGAGCACAACATGTCTCGCTCACCGGCGCCCTGCGTCATGCGCGCCGCGACACGATCGGGAACGAGTTGCACGATCTCCGCGGGGATGCCGTGCGGAGCGCCTTCCCGAGGTTGCCGGTAGGCGAGTGAGGCTTTCGCGCGGAGGGAGGCGACGGTGTCGTCGGCGTCCACGGTGATGCCGGTCATCGACACCCCGTTCGAGACGGTGTCCGAGTCGCGGTCGTCGACCGGAATCGAAATCTTCAGGGGTGCAGGGATACCTGCGCGACGCGCGATGCCGGACGCGATGGCGAGCATCAGCGAGTTCGCGGTGCCGGCGCCGGCGCCGGCGACGGTGTCCCACTCTTCGCTCGGCACGTCGATCAAGGCGGTGCGCGGACGCATCCGAACCGACAGCGGGATCGGTGGTTTCTCGCGTTTCCGGGAGCGGCGCATGCCCCGGACACCTTGCGCGACGATACGGGCGACGTGCAGCGCATCGCGGAGGTCGGAGGTGCGGGATTCGTCGTGCGGTTCGGTATTGCCGGCCAAAGCCTGCGCGACCGCGTCGATCAACCCCCGCGCGTCGGTCAGAACATGGGAGCAGACGAGGGACACGAGGGTGCCACCACCGGCGAGATGTGCTGCGACGAGAGACCACCCGGGTCCGCGTTCGGGATCGAGTTCGACCTCCGTCTGGGCGTCGGCCCATTCCACGATCGCGTCGTCCGCCACCTTCTCGGAGGGGTAGCGCAGTGGATAAGAATGCGTGCTCGGCACAAATCGCGGGCGGGCACCCGGTATGCGGGGACGAACCACCCGGCGGCCCAACGGGCCCTGCGACAACGCGTCGTGGAGTGAGATGAGCAGGGGAGCGTGCACGGTGTCGTCGGTTCGCCACAGTCCCTGCATCACCGACGGTAGCCCGGAACCGCGGTGTCGGTGGAGGAACATCTCGTCCACCACGCTCAATCGAGTCATGGCTATGACCGTAACGCGCACCGTAGTGCGAAACCCTGTTGACCCAAGAGTTGAACAGGAGTTCAATCCTTGGTGTGCCCTACCGGCGGACCCCAGCGGTCCAGCAACGCCTCGACGCCCAGCGCGACGCCATCGCCGCCGCGGCGGTCGCCCTGGTCGCTGAACACGGATACGGGGGATTGACCATCGCGGCCGTCGCCCGTCGCGCCGGAGTCGCGACCGGCAGCGTCTACCGGCACTTCGCCGACAAGTCCGACCTGATGGTGCAGATCTTCCGGCAGCTGTGCGGGCGGGAGGTCGATGCGGTCGCAACCGCCGCGGCCACCGGTTCGGCGGGCGTGCGCATCACGGCGCTCGTGGAGACCTTCGCCTATCGCGCGCTGCGCAACCCTGTGCTCGCCTACGCTCTGCTCGCCGAGCCTGTCGACGCCGCTGTGGACGTCGAGCGGTTGGAGATGCGGAAAGCGTTCGCCGCCGCGTTCGAGAGTGCGATCCGCTACGGCATCGGCACCGGCGAATTGCCGGAGCAGGACCCCCGTCTGGTCGCTGCCGCGCTCGTCGGTGCGGTCGGAGAGGTACTCATCGGCCCGTTGCAGTCCGGCGGGGGGTCGGCGGAGACCGTGCCTGCCCTCGTCACCCTTTCCCTACGCGCGTCAGGAGCGCTCCCATGACATTCCCTGCAACGCACACCGTGTCGAACCAGGCCCCCGACCTCGTGCCCTACAGCGCGGCGCACGATCGCGCCCTGATCGAAGGGTTGCACCGCGAAGGCGCGGGCTGGGCAGACGACGAGGTCCACGAACTCGGGGCACTCGCCGGAGGCGTCCGAGCACAGGAGTGGGGTCGCCTCGCCAACGAGTACCCACCCGTCCTGCACACCCACGACAGGTACGGCAATCGCATCGACGAGGTCGAGTTCCATCCGCACTGGCACGATCTGATGACGGTCGCGGTGGAGCACGGCCTGCACGGTGCGCCGTGGCGCGATCCCCGCCCCGGAGCGCACGTGGCTCGCGCCGCCAAGTTCTATGTGTGGGGCCAGGCCGACGCCGGACACATGTGCCCGATCTCGATGACCTATGCGGCGATCCCGGCACTGCGCCACAACCCGGTACTGGCCGCCGAATACGAACCGCTCCTCGCCGCACCCCACTACGACTACGGTCTGCGTACACCGGCGTCGAAACGTGGCCTCATCGCGGGAATGTCGATGACCGAGAAACAGGGCGGGTCGGACGTCCGCGCCAACACCACCACCGCCACGCCGAACGCGGACGGCACGTACACGATCGTCGGGCACAAGTGGTTCACGTCGGCGCCGATGTCGGACGTGTTCCTCACCCTCGCGAACACCGGGGCCGGGCCCACCTGTTTTCTGCTGCCCCGCGTGCTTCCCGACGGCAGCCGCAACCGCATCCGCATCCAGCGGCTCAAGGACAAGCTCGGCAACAAGTCCAACGCGTCGTCTGAGATCGAATACGAGGGAGCCGTCGGCTGGCTCGTCGGACCCGAAGGACGTGGTGTCTCCACGATCATCGACATGGTCAACATGACCCGGCTCGACTGTGTGATCGGTTCGGCAACGGGAATGCGGATGGCGACACTGCGTGCCGTGCACCATGCGCGGCACCGCAAGGCATTCGGTGCGCTGCTGGTGGATCAACCCCTCATGCGCAACGTTCTCGCCGACCTCGTCGTCGAGTCGGAGGCGTCGACCACGATGATGATGCGGCTCGCCGGTGCCACCGACCGCGCGGCAGGTGACCGGCAGGAGTCGGCGCTGCGGCGGATCGCACTCGCGGTCACGAAGTACTGGGTCTGCAAGCGGGCACCCGCACACGCCGCCGAAGCACTCGAATGCCTCGGCGGGAACGGCTACGCCGAGGAGTCCGGGATGCCGCGGCTCTACCGGGAGGCACCGCTCATGTCGATCTGGGAGGGCTCCGGAAACGTCGCGGCCCTCGACGCGTTGCGGGCCATGGTCAAGCAGCCCGACACCGTCGACGCGTTCTTCGCGGAGGTGCGCCTCGCCGAAGGCGCCGATCCTCGCCTCGACCACGCTGTCGCACGGGTCGGGAAGGAACTGGCAGACCTGGAGAACATCGAATACCGCGCGCGCCGGATCGTCGAGTCGATGGCACTGGTCCTGCAGGGAGCGCAGCTCGTCCGGCACGGCTCCCATGCCGTCGCCGACGCGTTCTGCGCAAGTCGGCTCGACGACGACTGGGGGATCGCCCTGGGCACATTGCCGACCGGAGTGGACACGGAAGCGATTCTGTCCCGGATCTGAGACGGATCACTTCTGCGAGCCCGAGGCATACTGGGGTCGTCGGCGAATCCCGCACCCGAAGGGAGATCGTCATGATCGGTAGCAGCCGCTGGCGGGAGTGGGGGCGCGACGTCGTGCTCGCGGTCACCGAACCGCGCGCGCTCCGTCATGCAGAGGAGATCGTCCGCTCGGCGATCGGCACGTCCGAGGCTGCGTGCGACCTGCGCCGCGGCGACGCCGAACTCCACGCCGTCAATCTCGGGCAAGGGGTGCCCGTCCGGGTGACTCCACGGTTGGCCGCGCTGCTCGGATCGGCGATCCGCGCCGCCCGGCTGACGAACGGCGCGGTCACGCCCGTCGGCGATCATGTCGACACCGAATCCATTCCGCCGGTTCATCCCGCGCCCAGCTACCTCGACGTCCGTATGGAGGGCGACACGGTTCTCGCGCCGTGGGGCGCAAGTCTCGACCTCGACGAGACGGCCCGCGCCGACACCGCCGACTACGGCGCTGCGCTCGCCGCAGACAGCCTCGAATGCGGGGTCTTGCTGCGGATCGGCGACACCGCGGCGACCGCCGGCACGCGTCCGGCGGGTGGCTGGCAGGTCGCCTTGCCTGGGAGCGACGACGTCGAACTCCCGGCCGGCACGGCGATCGCATCCCGCAGGGGCGCCGACCCGGATGAGGACAGTTGGCGTGTGGTCACGGTAGTCGCGCCCGACGCGGTGTGGGCCGACGCTGCGGCACTGACCGCGCTGCACTGCGAGATAGGTGCTGTCGCATGGCTCGAGCAGTACGGACTCGCTGCCCGACTCGTCGACCGGCAGGGCCGCGTGCACACCACCGCGGTGTGGGCCGACACCTGCGCTGCGTGACGTTCTCCGCTTGGTGCGCAGGGTGATTCGGCTCTACTGCGCGTCGCGCATGCGCCGGTACGTGCGGATCAAACTATCCGTCGACCCATCACCGGACCCCGGATCACCCACACCCCCCAACACCGGCGCCAACACCGACGCCTGCGCCTTCCCCAACTCCACACCCCACTGATCGAACGAATCGATCCCCCACACC